>NZ_CP081149.1:2275100-2600114 GCF_019665785.1 Deefgea piscis | reverse complement strand
CGTTGTTTATTTTCTAAGTTTTCGTAGTAAAACTCATCAGCTATAGCCTCCATTTTGTCGAGCAATCGTAAGTGATCGCCATCGGCGAAAAACATCGCTAGCAGCTTGTCCTTATTCCAACGGTATGAGTATTCGCCGTCATAGCCTTGCCCTAATGATTCGACGCAGTCTTCTAGCGGGGCTTCGTCGGCAGGCAAGGCCATAATGATGGAAACGGCCTCTGCACGGCCTGCTGCGGTAGCAGTCGTAACTGATGCTTTCAGTTCGATATTGATCTCAGCTTGCTTTTTCAGCTCATCAATCAACTGGCAGATCATTGATCGCGCATCATAAATTGACGCGGTGCCTTGCCCACTGGATAAATCAGTGGCAAGGGCTTCGGCTCGCTTGATGATTTCCATCGTTAGCTTTCCTTGGGTTAAGCAGTCAGTACGGCAAGATGCTTTTTTGCAGCATCTTGAAAAGCTGTAGCGGCTGAAAGCGCTTCTGCTTCGGTTTTAAAATGGTTTTGATTCGTTTCGGGATGGCTGACAGTTACGCTGTCAATTTTCGCTACCCATCCATCCACAAAATCCCCATCAACGTAAACTTCTTGCGCTATAGCGTGGGTTTTGCCTGTTGCGCATGCATCTAGTCTTTTAATATCAAATGCCATGATTCGAGTTTCCTTGGTTGTTAATGACCAGCAATGCCGCATTGACGCCGCAGGCGATGCCGCAAAATAGCGTTAAGCCAATAAAGATGCCGCGCCAGATGATGCTGGGTTCGAGGAGGGTGATGGGCAATAAAGTCAGCCCAACAACTAGCCATGCCGCTGCGTAAAAAAGTGATCTCATGGTGCGGTGTCCATTGGATGGAGTGGGATTTTGTTGCGGTGCAGATTTTGGCTGCGCTCGCTTTTTACCTCCCCAAGCTCGTACATATATGGGTGGCATTCTATTTTTGCGTGCGGTAGTCCACATTTTTGGCAAACTGCGTCCCAGAATAGATCGCCATTTTCTTTGGCTGCGTAGCGTGCCTTTGATGCAGATAACCGTGCGTAGTGCCACATTGTGGCTCTCACGTCGGGAGGTAAATATCTTGGCGTTGTAGTGGTTTGGCTCATGGTGCGGTGTCCATTGGGTGACGTGGAATGTCCATCCAGTGTGTTGGGATTTCGGTGCATGGATCGCCGCTGGCGTAAAACCATTGCTGGCCAATGCGATAGCCCGGCCAAACTTCATGGTCTTTGAGTGCCATGAGGACGGTGGTTTCGTCATCGATGCCGCCGTCACTGGTTAAAGTCCAGTTGATCGCAGTCCTAATGCTCATCAATTCCTGCTCATGTTCTTCACTCATATCGTCTTGAATGCGGCGTTGTTCTGCCACTTCATAATTAAGTGTGCCAATTTGTATTTGTTGCTCAGCCCATTCGGCGGCAAGCTGTTCAAAGGCGTTGTATGAAGAAAATAAATCGAGTGGGAATTTTTCTTGAAACGCGGTTAGTTGGGCTTGGTCGCTCATATTTCACCACCATCGCTTTCTACATCGGATGAATAGCGCGATGAAATGGCTTTTTGCATGCCTTCCCACACGGTTTTAGTGGCGTAGCAATCGGCCAGTGCGCGATGGGCTTGGCTTTCCCAGATGTGTCCAAAGCGCTCAGCGGCGACGGTGAGCTTTTGCCATTTGTAGTTGCCGCGTTTTGCATCCCAAACGCCATTGAAATGGGCGAAATGTTGCATTGCGCAATTTAATAAAATGCAGCGATCTATCAACATGTGGCGCACTACACTCGGCAAAAAGGTCAAGTCATATTCGATGTTGTAAATTACCAGTTCGTCGCACTCGATTAGCGCGGCGATGAGGCGCGGGGTGATTTGCTTTAGCGTGGGCGCGGTGGCGACCATCACTGGGGTAATGCCGTGGATCGCTTCGGCCTCGGGCCATACAGTGTGGGCGGTCGGGCGCAGTAGGCTGTGCAGGATAATTTCGCCGTCTTGGTCGATGATGCCGATTTCAAGTATTTCATCTTCGCCGTTGCGGTTGAGGCCGGTGGTTTCGGTGTCGAGGTAGAAGGTTTTCATTGTTTTGTTATTCCGTATTTTGATTGACCGCACGGACATTGATAAAAACCATTCCAAGATATTTTCATTCTTGTACCTTGGTGATTAATGGTCGCGCTGCGACGTTCAACATTTCTTACGAATGCCCATTTATGTTTTTCACTGATGGTGCAGGGTTTGATTTTCATGGCATAACCCCCATCGCTTCGGCTTGGTTAATAATTGAATTGAAATCAAACTGGATGAAATGCGTCCAATACTCTTCTTCAAAATTACTTTCTTGAGAATTGCCAATAAAAGTTTCAGGGCATTCTTCAAAGCTGTGGAAGTGAAACCAAATTACATCGTGATAATCTTCGTGGTATTCACTGGCTGGGCGTAGTTGCGGGGGCCGCTGCTCTTGGTGATCGTCTTCGTGAGAGAAAAATACGTTTTCACCAGAATCGGGGTCAATGCAGGCTCGCTTACCTTGATTGGCTGCGGTAATGAGGCTTTTTAATAGCGCTAGCGTGGGTTTGCTCGATTGCTGTTTCGAGCGGATCTCTACAATCTCCGCATCCGAGAATTTGACGATGTTGGTGTGGCCAGCGTCTTCGCGGGATTTATAGCCGTCGCTCCATGCGCCAAAAAACGGGACTAATTGGCCGACTTTGTCGGCGTACCACATTGCCGCGTCGGTGCATTGGTTGATGCGTAGCATGCGCTGCACGATGGTAAAGCGCCGATCTTCAGTGCAAAGTTTGATGGGCTGGGCTTCGCCAGATAAAAAAATAATGTCCATTTTGGTCATGCTTGATCGCCTCCGGTGATGTATTGATCGGCAGAAACGTAGTGATATTCGCCTCGAAGACAGTTCATGCCATTAGGCATGGTGTCGTAAGTGTCGCATTCACTAGCAGGCATGGCGCATCGGCTGCAGCTCAAGTACTGGCCGTTAGGGAGTGAGATATCGGCTTCTAACTTGAGCCGCCCCAGTTGGGGCAGGGCGTGAAAACGAATGATGATGGGGCTGAGGCTCATGCTGCACCGCCAAAGAGTTTAAAAAAGCGATAGGCGCCGATGGCCATGACAGCCAGTAGCGCGATGTTGGCGGTGGCGATGGTGTAGGCGCTGTAATACAAGATGTTTTCCAAGGTTTTATCGCGCATGGCGATGCTCCAAAAAATAAGCCAGTCGGCGCGCGCGGCGTTGGGCTTGGTTTAAATGGCGGGTGAGGTTGTGACGACGCATGGTTTTCCTAAACTTGGCTCTTTTCCCACGCCCTTTTTGCTGTGGCGCGTACTTTATCGATGTGCTCGGCTAGATCATCGATGTGCACGAGGAGCGGGGATTTATTGCTTTCACGGAGCCGAAACGTTGGGATCGGCAGGTTATTCATCAGGGCTTCGCGCTGGGCGACGGGTACAGTCATGCCCAGGTATTGCTCGGCGATTTCAGATAGCGGTACGGTGGCGCGCTCGTATTGCGCCATCAGCAAAAACGCGGTTTTCATGCGGCTTGCTCCAGTTGAATGGCGATTTGCTCGGTAACGGCGTAGCTACGAATGCGGTAGACGTCGAGTTGGCGATAAATGGCCCGTTGCTGCATGACGCACAGCTGCACGCTGGCAACCTCGCTTAGGCGCAAGATTTCATTGCTGCTGAGCTTGTTGATTAAGGTGGTGAGCGCGGTTTGGTCCAGTTCAAAGCCAAAGCCATCGGCAAAGCGTTGCCAGACGGCGATCCAGCCTTCGAGTGGCGGAATCATTGGCTCGGCACCGGATTTTGTACGAAATACCGGCACATCGACGCCGTTATCGCTGGCGTATTCCAACTCACCGGCGATGAGCTGGTCGACCATTTGGTCGATGAGATCAAATGCTTGGTTAACTTCAAAAATGGTAGGGCGAACGATGCGGCCGCGTAGTGCGTTGGGTTTACGCGAAGTCATAATTGGCCTCTACCGTTTTGTTGACTTGATTGAGCTGCGCTTGTAATTCCCGCAGGCCCTTGGCCGTTTTGACCCATTTTTGATGCAACACTTCGGCTTCAGGGTTGTTGATCCAGCGACCTTCAAAAGTGTTGGCGGCTTTGATGATCTTGGCTTCGTTTTCCAGCATGTCGGCCGCGCTGATGAGTAAGCTCATTGCCATACCTCTTTGTTGCGTTGTTCAAATTCATGCCGCTCTTGCAAGGCATTGCGTGCAGCGCGGCGCTGAGCGAATTTCTCGGCGTGGGCTTGGGTAATCGCAATCTCGTGCTGGCGCTCGCTGGCTTCCAAATCACGTTGCTGCTTGAGGGTTTTGTAATTGGTTCGCATGTATTTACCTATAGGTATATTGCTGCAGGCTTTTTATTATTTGGCTTGGTGGTTTATACCTAGCTCACTATTGCCCACCGCGTGATGGGCAAAGGTCAGTTAGTTAGGGCTTAGACGAACGGATTACCTGCGATCAGCGGGAATCCGCTGTCGTTTTTAATCTGCGCGACGATGTCTTTGGCGGCGGCCTCTAGCACTTTGTCTTCGCGCACCAACTCAAACCACAACCCCAATTTGCCATCGCGGATGCGGTATTTCAGGCGGCAATCGATTCGGTAAGCAACGATGCTGTCTGTGGCGGCAAGGGGTTGCACGAACGCTGGAATGGCGATGGCGAATCGCTCGAATACTTGCATTTTTTGGCGAGTAGCATCGTCTTCTTGGTCGATAAATTCGAAGTTCAGACCGCCCGATTGCAGACGAGATACCGATTTAAAGCGTTTCTCGTTGGTGGCTTCGAAGTTCAACACCATGCCCATGATTTCAGTGGCGTTAGGCAGGCCTTCGATGGTGAGAATGTTTGCTAGATTGTCTTCAAGGAAGTTGCCAAATTCGGTTTGGCTCATTTGCTTACGGTTATTGCTAGTCCAGGTATTCCATTCCACCGACTTGGCAGGGGTAAACAGTGCTTTGTGATCGCGCCAGTTTTGCTCGTTGTATACGCCTTGATGGTCATTGAGCAGCGCGGTAAAGCTAACTTTGCCTGCGGCATAGTCGGCGTGTAGATAAGTGCGGGTGCGGTCGGATTGGCCGTGTTCTTTCAGGTACCAGACAAATGATTCGGCATCATCTAAGCGCACTGTTGCGATCTTGCGTAGTGGGGTGTCGAGGTGCATTTCGAAGTCGGGGTATTCTGCTGTGTAGCCTTTGGGAACAAAGACGACAGGGCGATGCCCTTCGCGGTAGGTTTTTAATTCAATGTTTTCTTGAAACGGTTTAGGCGCGGCGGCGAGAATCGTTTCGGCAATATTGTTTAAATCTTTGGCTTCCATGATGTTTCCTTAGGGTTAAATTTTACGAACGCACTCAAACTCAGGGCGAATTCCGTCGTATTCATCTAGTTCGGACGGTCTCTGCACCACTAGGGTAATTACAGCGCCATCAATCTCACCGATATTGATTTCCGTGGAGACGCAAAAGGAATTAATGTCTGGAACCATTTGTTCAATTTGCGCTTTGAGATTTTCGGAATTCACTTCTATAGCCATGATGCATCCTTGGTTTAAGCGACTTGTTTAACGGTGGTTTGGGTTGTGGCACTAAGATCCCGAACCGTAGTTGGGCTAGTGGCATTGATGTCGCGTAGATCAAGCTGACGCTGCGTTGGGTCTGTCGCTAGCATGTCGCCTTCAGGGGTGCCGAACATGATCGATTCACGGCGCGGCAGGCTAGGCTTGCTGGTCTTGATGTCATAACTGACGTTTAGCGCGCCAGATTGCCGCCCTGCAGGTTTGACGGTGACTTTAAGTGTCACGCTGCCGCCTTTTTTGCTGTCTACTAATGAAATGGCGTTATTGAGTTCGCGTAGTGCTTCGCCGAGGTCTTCGACGAGTTCACCGCCGGCGATATCGCGCAGGGTATCTGTTGCTGGACGCATGGTGCTGCTCCTTGGGTTTACTGGGGTTTGGTGGCGATAAAGACTTCGCCGTTGGTGGTGACGCGCCAGCCGGCTGCGACTAAAGCAGCGATTTCGGCGTAGTCGTCAGCGACGTTGTCGTAAGGGATGGTTTGGCTCATTACATGCTCCTAGATTTCGGCTTCGTTGGTTTTGAGTAGGGCGATGACGTTTTCCGCCCATTTGATTTGCTGAATCATTGCGCCATCGCCGTGGCGCTTGCCGGTGTCGAGTACGCGGCAAAACCCTTCTGCGGCGGGGAGCGTGCTCCAGTCTTCGCCCTTTTTGGCTTGCAATCCGGCTTCTGCTAGCAACAGATTGAATTGGCGGCCTGATACATTAATGCGCTTGCCTAATTCGGTGGGTGTGAAGAATTGCGTGTTATTGGGGGATTCGAATTGCTCGTGCCCCAGCTCGGCAAGCAAGTTGACGCCCGTCTTTTTCAGCGTGGCTTGATTGGCGCTGATGGCGGCTGCGGGTTTATCGAGGCCAATTAGGCGAGCGATGCCAAATAATTCGCGGAATTCTTTACTTGGCGATAGCAGCAAAGGCTTGCTGCTCGGTGCTGGGCTGGCGAGCGTGACTTTTGCTTCTAACTCAGTCATGCGGTCGAAGACTTTGGCTTGCAAATCGTAGCTGTACGACATGGCCATCAAGCAGGCTTCGCGCTTGGGGAAGTGATAGCAAGGGCGTTCGGTTTTGTCTTTGCCCTGATAGCTGCCCCGAAAATTTGGGGCAGCTTCTTCGCCCAAAACTTTGGGTACTTTCGCCATGAAGTGATCGTGGCGTAGTTCGGCTTCGCTTTCTTTGCGGCTGGCGTTGATAAAGTCCACCATTTCCAAGCTAGACATGGTGAGTTCGGGGTTGATGCTGAGCTTGAGTTGGGTCATTTGGCGTAGTAATTAATTTAAGATGCTATAAATTTAGCTTGATTAACTTAATTGCGCAAGATAAATTTATTTAAATTAATTTTAGGCCGAAAAAAAACCGCCAAATGGCGGTTAGAGGGGTGTTGTTGCTTTTACAGCAGTTTGACTAAGGCGGCAATGATGCCAGTTTGTGCTAGCAATAATCCGACTATCCATTTGAGTAGGTCAAATTTTGCCGATTCAATCTTGGCTTCTAGTTTTAGCTCCAGCTCTTTCAGGTCGTATTTGCTGGCTTGTGTGCCCTGTAGGCTAGATTGAATTTCACCTAGTGCATCTTGCAGCGCTTCGGCCTCTGCGGCGGCTTGCTCACGTGGCATGCCTGCTTTTTCAAGGCGGTTGGCAAATTTCAGCGTATCAAAAGTAATGCTGCTCATTTCAGGCCCTCCGTATTGTTTAGTTTAACTTAAATCCCGCCACTCACCGCAATGACGCGACCAATGATCTGTACTAGGTGGACTTGATCCGCCGCGACCTCTTTGTCGGGATAGCTCTTTTTGTCGCTGCTATCGGCGCGGATGCTCAGGGATTTATTCAATTCCACATGAATACGGCGCACAGCAAGCTCACCATTGGTGGCTAACACATAGACCTTGTTCGATTGCGGTTGGGTGTCATGGTAATCCACGACCATGCAGTCGCCTTCTTGAATGCGGGGCTCCATGGCGCGGTCTGGGCTGCTGAGCCAAGCGCAATGCGTTGGATTCAAGTGTATTTTCATCGCCCATTCAGCGTCAAACGCCTGTTGGTGGGCGGGGTTCGTGTCCCAAATGGCGGTGCCTTGCACTGGGGCGACTTTCAGCTCTGGAATGAATACGTGCGAATTGGCTATGTTTTCGTTCTCAATATCTAAAGCGCTGGTTTGAATTACGGTCAGTGCATGTTTCTCGCTGCTCATCTCACCTTTCCCCGTTGCTAACCATTCTGGGTTGATACCTAGCTCGCGCGCGATATTCAGCAAATTGCTGGCTTCGAGCTGCTTGATATTGCCCGTTTTCCATTGCGTGATTGCGCTGGGCGTGACGCCGATGCGTTTCGCCAAATCTTTTTGTTTCAGGCTGGAAGCGGACAAGGCTTGTTTGAGTCGGGTGCTTAAGTTCATTTAAGTATCCTAAAGCATAATTAATTTATTGTGCTTGTTTTAATAAATTAAGCGTGATAAATTAAGGCCAGTAAAATTAAGTGAGCTGAAGTTTGATGAAAAAACAATACGCGCTTGAATTATTCGGGGGCACGGTCAAAGCCTTGGCTGAAGCCTTGCACGTGACGCCATGTGCGGTGTCGCAATGGGGCGAAAATTTGCCGCCGCTGCGTGCTTATCAAGTAGATGAGCTGATTCGCAATGGGAAAGCGGTGCCACCAAAAGTTTCCTCCTCTGGCGTTGCATCCGCTTGAACGCTGGTTTTGCCAGTGCTTTTGCCTGGCTTTTTTATTGATGCTGCAGGGTGGACTTTAGACCGTGTGGCTAGTTTTAAAAACGTTTGTTGATCAATGGAAAAAAACGTGATGCAGATCACCAGTGTTGAAGATGCAGCCTATCACGCTGCGCACAATTACCCGGGTGGCGTTGAATCCTTAGCGCCACGAATGCGGGTTGGGGCGCAGGTATTGCGCAATAAATTGAATCCTTCCACCCGCACCCACCATTTGACGCTGGCTGAGGCGGATAGCTTGATCGGCTTGACTGGCGATAAATCAATCTTGCATGCGCTGGCGATCAATCACGGCATGGTGTGTGTGCCGATGCTCAATGATGGCGAGTTTGCTTGCGATGTGACGGTGTTGGAAACCGTGACGCGCTTGTGGCGCTTGGGTGGTCATGTTGGGCAGGCCGTCGACGAAACACTGGCTGATAACAAGGTGGAAAAAATTGAAGTGCAGCAAGTGCGTGAGCATGTTTATCGCAATATTGCTGCGCTGCATGAGTTGGTGGCGTTGCTTGATGGGATGGCTGAGTAATGCCACCGCGCCCGTTTCAGCAGCAAAAGTTGGTGAGGCAGGCGTGGGGCATTCGACGAACGCCCAGTAAAGAGAAGAAGGCCGCTGTGGCGGCGCTGGTTTCTGGTTTGAAACATTTGTTGGAACAGGCTAATGGCCAATATGTACAAAGACCCGACGTTTGACATTGTGGCTGGCCGTGAAGCAGCAGCGCAACGGCGGCAGCGATTAGAGTCTGAATGGCAAGAGCGCCAAGCGGTACGGCGCGCTGATCCTGCCTATCGGGCGATGAAAGCCAGACGGATTCAACGGTTAGTGCGTTTGGCACTGGCTGGTCAGTTAAAAAGGACGGAACGATGAGTTTATTAGCCCAACTGGTTGTTGCCCAATTTGGCCCTGCCGCTGAATTAAGCGCTGAGTTTAAACGCGTCGAGCAGCAACGTTTGCGTTTGAATCAGCAGCAAGATCGTCGAATCAAAATTGCGCGGCGGCGTGCAGGGGTGGCTAAATTTTTGTTGGCGCGGCGTTCAGATTGGCGCTGACGGTTGGGTGTTGATTTCAGTGACGGCGTTTTCGATAAACGTTTGGTATTGATTCAGCGTGTTTTGCGGCAGTGTGGATTCAGCAAGCAAGGTCGCAATGGTGTCTTCAGTTTCGAGTTTGAGCGTTGCAATAAATAGTTGTTGATCCGGTAGGCAACGCACCAGCGCGACGGTCATCGATTGCAGGCCAATGAAGTTGCCGATTTGTTGTGCGTATTGTTGCTGCTGTTGTTCGAGCATTTGCTGTTGCAGGTTAAATGATTTTTCTAGCAATTGGTGGCGTTGTTGTAGCTGCGTGAATTGCTCTGTCAGTTGTTCGAGTGTCATGGTGTGCTCCTTGAGCTGCCAGTTTAAAGCATAAGCGGGGAAGTAATGGGTGCATTAATCGATGGTGTGTTGAATCAATTTCGTGATCGGGGCATGCCAGATATTGGCAGCACTGATTTAAAAGCTGATGGGCATAAAAATGTCTATGGCCCCAAGAAAAAAGCCTGGTACCGCTTAAATGAATATGTATCGCCAAAATCAGGCAAGGTGTGGGTGTCTGGCTATTTTGGCTATAAAGACGAATTTTGGAAAGTTGAGCATGAGGGCTTTGAGGCAATATCGCCCGAGGAGCGCCAAGCGGCTCAAGCTGAGTGGGCCAAGAAAGAGCAAGACTATCAAGCCAAGCAAAAGAAGCTGCGTACTGATGCCGCAAATCGTGCTAAAGCGCAATTGCATGCCGCCAGTCGCAGTGGTGAGTCGGCGTATTTGGCGCGCAAGCTGGTTAAAAAGCCTGAGTCGGTGCGATTTATGCAGGGCTCAAATGCGGGTTGGATTATTTTGCCGCTGATTCATTATGGCCGTGGTGAGATTGTGGGTTCGCAAAAAATATCCCCGACGCCGTTGGCCGATGGCAATGACAAGATTTTTAATAAAGGCATGGATGTGGTTGGCGCGGCATGCCGCTTGGGTGATGAGCCGCTGGATGGTGATCTGATTTTGATTGCTGAGGGCTATGCAACAGCGGCAACGGGGCGTGAGGCCGTGGATTATCTGCATCCGGTGTTTGTGGCGCTCAATAGTGGCAATTTGCCGCATGTGGCGCGCATTTTACGCGCCAAGTATCCAGCGAGCCCGATGCTGTTTTTGGCTGATGATGACTATCTGCCTACCAAGAAAGGTGATGATAACTATACCGGCATGAAGAAAGCGACTGCGGCTGCGCTTGAAGTCAATAATGCAGGGTATGTGCTGCCAAACTTTGCTGTGCAACGCCGTGCTATTGATACCGATGAATCATTGCCTAAACTGACTGATTTTAATGATTTGCATGTGGCTGAAGGAATTGCGCTGGTAACGCAGCAGATTGATGCCGCGATCGTGAGTTTGCAAGCGCCTGTTGTACCGCCTGCTGTTGTGGCTGTTGATGATGTGGTGCCTGCCATCTCCGCACCTCTGCCTGATACCGCTTTCGCCGCGCCTGCTGCGGCCAACGGGGGGCGGGGGAGGACGGATTTACGCTGGCTGGTTTATTGGCGCGATTTTCATTGATTATTGGTGAGCGACGGGTTTGGGATTCGGTCGAGCAAATGGTCATGAAGTGGCCTGCGTATGCGGCCTTGGTCGGTCGGGGTTTGGCGTCTGAATGGGAGGCGCGAGTTGATAAGCGCACGATGCGCCAAAGTGATTTGCCAAAGATTAAACGCGGTAAGGCCGTTGATGAGGCGACGATGAGTACCAGCGCGATGTTGCTGGCGCGTTATACCTTGCTGTATGGCACTGAGACTGTGTGGGATGCTGAAAATCGAATGGTGCTGAGTTTGTCAGCGTTGCGTGCCGCTTACGGTGGTGATTCGGTTAAGTTTTGGCAAGAGAATTTATGTCGAAAAATGATTAATGCCGAAAATTTGGTGTTTGATCCTAAGCAGCTGGTTGATTTAGATACGCATGTTAATTTATTTGCAGGTGTACCGCTAAAGCCTGTTTTTGATGAAGATTTGGCTGATCCGATTATTGGCTTGGTGATGCACTTGTGTAACTTTGATCAGAAAGTGTTTCATTGGCTAATGCAATGGCTGGCTTTGCCCTTGCAGCAGCTGGGTAGCAAAATGGATACATCGGTGCTGATGTTTGGTGAAAAGCAAGGGACTGGTAAGTCACTGTTTTTTGAGGGGGTGATTAAGAAAATTTACGGTGAGTACGGTACGACGATTGGTCAGCATCAATTAGATAGTCAGTTTACTGCTTGGCAATCACGGCGTTTATTTGTTTTGGCTGAAGAGGTGGTGGGTCGGGCTGAGAAGTACAGTCATATTGGTACGATTAAGCATTTAGTCACGGGCCGCACCGTGCGTATCAATGAAAAAAACATGCCTGAGCGCGAAGAGGCTAATTATGCCAACTTGGTTTTTTTAAGTAATGAGGTGCAGCCGCTGCATTTAGAGTTGGATGATCGGCGCTTTATGGTGATTGAGCCAAAAACATTGCTGACGTTACAGAATCAAGAGGTAATTAAATCGGCGATTGAGCGTGGCGCTGTTGCTGCATTTTATGGTTTTTTGCTGCGTTATAAAATTGATGAAGGCTTTAATGAGCGTTCTAAGCCGGTGATGACCGATGCCAAAGAGCGATTGATTGGCTTTGGTTTGCCGCAATGGCAGGTGTTTTATCGCCAGTGGGTGAATGATGAATTATGGGTGCCGTATTGCTCTTGCCGCACTAAGGATTTATTTGTGGCGTATAAGAAGTGGTTGGTGGATGAGTCTGGATCGTGTAAGCTGACGCTGACTAAGTTTTCGATGCTAATGTCGTCTCGATTGAATAAATCACGCGAGCATTTGCATGGTGGGTATGATCGCAAAAAGGCAATGGTCTTTATTGTGGGCGCGCCTCCGGAGGGGGTGAGTTTGTCGAGCTGGTTGACCGCTGAGTGTGAACGATTTGAAGATAGAATCAAGGGTGATTTCATTTAATGTGGGGCAGAGTGGACAGGGTTTGTGGCATAGTTTTTAACTAACCCTGACCCACGACAAACCAAGGAACGGCGCGGCTTCGCGCCGTTTTTGCGTTTTTGGCAGGGTTGGCGCTGTGGTTTCCGTGTGCGCGTATAGTTGCTTTTACTCCTTACCTTTATTTAGTTTTATTGGCGGTAAAAAATATATACACGGTAACTTCTATTTAAACCCTGTCAATCTGACCAAATAAAGGTTAAAGCTAGTAAACGTAAGGCTTTGGCATGGGTCAGGGTTGATTTGAAACTATGCCCCAAGGCCTGTTAACCCTGCCCCAAATGAATTGGCGGTGCTTTTTTAGTTTAAAATCGAGATATATATAAAGCTGGGCATTGATCTGGCTAAGGAGTCCTCCAAGCGGGTATCACGGAGGCGAACGTGGTTGAATTAAAATCTTTGGATGAAGCGGGCTCAGCATTGGAAAATTGGGCTCGGTATTTTATGGGGTTTGATGGTCGGGCTAAGTCTTCGGGCTATGCTCAATATATGAGCCCAGAGGAACGGGCGATTTTAGGGCCTGCTGATCGACCGAGTAATCGAGTTGATGAGCAAGCGGCAATGCGGGTCGATGCGGTTTTATCGGTGATGTTGAGACGGCCTGAGCTGGCGATGTTTTCTCGTTTGCTGAACGCGCATTATTTACAGAAGCTGAATCCAGCGGTAGTGTGCCGTAAAGAGCGTTTGCCGTTGCGAGATTATGCTGAGCATGTTCGACAGGCTGTTAAGGCGTTTCAGAATTATTTTAATTACTGGGGCTTGACGCCAAGTAAAGAAATCAGGAAGATGTCGCTTAACAATCTACTACCGCTTCGGCGTGAATGCACCCCATTACGGGTGCTTTGTTGCGCCCAGTGAAACCAAACCCGCTCATGTAGCGGGTTTTTTGTTGGGCGCTCGCTATGCAAAAGTCGTTTCAATCAGATTTACAGCGGATTATGCGTACGCTGAATGCTTTGGAAACAAAGCAGGTGCCGTTTGCAGCAAGCCAAGCGTTGAATAGAACGGCTAAGCAAGTGCAAAAGCGAATGCTGAAGCAGTTAGGGGCGGATATTCAAAGCCCAACGCCATTCACTCAGCGTGGTATTGCGGTAAACCCATCGCGTAAACGTAATTTGATTGCGACTGTGGGCTGGCTGCCAAAGCAGGCTGAGTACATGCGCTATCAGATTCAAGGTGGCGCACGCGGCCCACGTAAGACGGCGTTGCTGATGCCTGGTAAAAGCACTCGGCGTAATCAGTACGGCAATGCAACGAATAATTTCATTAAGCGAATTCGGGCTGAGTTGGCATCGCAGGCTGGCTTTACTGGTCCGCGTCGTAATCAGTTACAGCAGTTCAGAAGTAAGAATGGCAAGGTGAAGCAGTTCGCGGCGGCCGAGGCAGATCGTTTGTTTGTGGGTAAGCCAGTTGGTTACGATGGTGGTGCAGGTATCTGGCGGCGTATTAACAAAGGCAATCGGCCTCGAATCGTGCAGGTGTTCTCGTTTCGCGATGAGGCGAAGTACACACCACGCTATAGCATGCCGCAAGGGATTGACCGCGATGCTCAGGAAATTTTCATTGATGAGTTCAAGAAAGCGCTCGCTGCTGCCGTCGCCTCGGCGCGGTGAGCGCGAACTCTTGGTCGTTATCAGGAAAATGTGTGGAAATCTGGGGTTTTCTGGCTTTCGATCAGAAAACAGCGGGTCCTTCCCAGCCTTCCGCCAGCATGGGTCATTGGCAACCCCGCGCGTTCTCTAGCTGCGGGTTGTCTATAGCCTTCCTTCCTATTTGATGCAAAAAAAGTCTTATTAAACATGCACTTATAAACCATAAAAATGGCCGGTATGGCCTACCGGCAGATCATGGGAAAAATCGTAAATAAAAATGAACTGGCGCAAATCGTCGGGGTGTCTGAAAGGACGCTAACAGAGTGGCAGCGTGCTGGCATGCCGATGGTGCTTTCAAAAGGCCGTGGCACGTCCAACCAATATGACACCGCCCAAGTTTTGAGCTGGCGAATCGCTAAAGCGCTGACTGGCTCATCGGAATCAGCAAAAGATCGTCTTGATCGCTTGCGCGGTGACCAGATTGAGCGACAAATGGAAATCGAAGCCAGGCAACTGGTGACGGTGGCGGATATTGAGCCAGCACTGTCGCAATTCTTTTCTGACGCGGTGGCCTTATTGACGGGCCTACCAGATAAATATGCACAAATCTTTGAAACTGCGGAGAGTTTGGATGCTAAACATGCCGCACTTGAAGACATGATCGCCGAGATTCGGCAGGCATTAGGTGACTATGAATACTGTACCCACGTTGCCCAAGAATACGGCGAAGGCTTTAATCTCCACATTATTGAAGAAGATCGTTAGACCGCCACCTCGAATCAGCCCAGCAGAATGGGGCAAGCAATATCGACGCATGAGCGCAAAAGAATCGGCCATTGTTGGCCGTTTTTCGTTTTATGTGAATCCGTATCTGGAATGGCTGCTTGAGCAAATGATGCGGCGCGATGTGAATCGAATCGTTTGCGTTAAATCAGCCCAGGTCGGCTGGACGCAAGCGGCCATCTTGAATGTGTTGGGCTGGTTGATTCATATCCGCAAAGGCACTGCGATTGTGATGTTTCCCAAAGAGGGTGCAGCACAATCGTTTAACGCTGAAAAATTCGAGCCGATGATCGAGGGTACGCCTGAATTATCGGAGATTATTCCCACCAAGAGCCGCACTAAAGACAATAAGCAGCTGTTTAAAAACTTTGTCGGTGGCTTTGTAAAGTTTGTTGGTAGTAATTCGATCGCGGACGTGAAATCAACCTCAGCGCGTTATTTATTTGTCGAAGAGCCAGACGATTGCAATTTGAATCTGCGTGGCCAAGGCGATGCAATCAAATTGCTCGAGGAGCGCGGCAAATCGTTTCGCGATATGAAAATGCTCATCGGTGGCACGCCATCGATTAAAGGCATCAGCAGTATTGAAGATGAATATGCTCACAGCAATCAGTGTTATTGGTATGTGCCTTGCCCAGATTGCGATGAATTTCAGCCGCTAGTGTGGGAGCAAATCCAATGGCGCAAAGACCCTGAGCTCAATGACGAACATCTAGGCCAGCATAAACCAGCAACGGCACATTATGTTTGCCAGCATTGCGGCTCACACTGGAATGACGTACAGAAAAACGCCGCGATTCGGGCTGGTAAACCCGTCGAAACGGCACCATTTCGGGGGACGGTGGGTTTGGCGCTGAATGAGTTGTACAGCCAAATGCACAATAGCCGCTTTGAAGTACTGGTTGAGAAATTCATCAAAGCCAATAAAAAGCTCAAAGCCGGTGACGCCTCAGAAATGATCGTGTTTTTTAACGCGACCTTGGGGCTCTCTTGGGAATTCAAAGACGGTAGTGAAAAGCCCGATACCCTCAAAGAGCGCGGCTTGGATTATCCGCCGATGACGGTGGCACGCGGTGGTTTGGTACTGACTGCCGGGGTCGATGTGCAGCATGATCGATTGGCTGTCGTGATTCGGGCATGGGGTCGTGGAGAAGAAAGCTGGCTAGTGCAGTGGACTGAAATTCAAGGCAATCCGCTCGATGTTCGCCCCACCGATGATGATGGCAACCCTCGGGTTACGGTGTGGCAAAAATTAGAAGCCATGCTGTTTGCGCCGATTCGGCATATTGATGACTTTTATCTGAATATTTCCGCTGTGGGCATTGATAGCTCGGACGGTAATACATCCGATGTGGTGTATGACTGGGTACGAACCAATAAACGCCGCCCTGATGTGCTGGTGATGGCGGTCAAAGGCGGGGTCTCGGCTGGGTTAGAAATATTTAGCAAACCCAGAATCAGCATCGATACCGATTACCGAAATACCAAAGCATCAAAATATGGTTTGCGGGTATTTATCGTCGGTACCAGCAAGGCCAAAGACATACTGATTGGCTCGCACGGTCGGCTGTCACTCGAAGGCCATGGACCAGGGCGCTTTCATTTCACCAAACACGTTCGCGAAGACTACTGCGAACAATTACTTTCTGAACGAAAAATCCCTAAACGAAAAAACGGCGGGCATTACTCCGCTGAATTGGTGTGGCAAAAGCAAGCAGGCAAACGCAATGAAGCGCTCGATTGCGAGGTCTACTGCTTGCACGGCGCACGTGCGCTCAAACTGCATTTAAAGTCTGAAGCAGATTGGGCCAAGCTCGAAAATCAATTGCGCCAAACGCCGCTTTTTGAAACAAAAACCAAACCCGTTGCTGAGTTTATACCCTTGCAATCGGTTTCCATGATGGATGACTTTGATGACTGATATAAGCACCTTGCGGCAACGCTTAGTCGAAGCAGAAAACGCGCGGCATAAATTAATCACGGGTTCGCTGCGTGAGCGAATTAACCGCGCAGGTACGGAAATCACCTATTCCCGCGCCGATATCGACAAACTTGATCGCTATATCAGCACGTTGAAAGGCGAAATTGCCGTTGCCAGTGGTGGCACAGGTCGACGCGTGATGCAGCAATACTTTTAGGATAAGCCATGCAAACCGGTAGCAAACACAGCTCGCTGTCACAACAATTGCGAATGAATGCCAGCAGCCATACCGGTGCCTCGATGACGACACCGCAAATGGCGTCATGGATGCCAATGGCTGGCAGCGCCGATGCCGATTTGTTACCTGAACTAGGTACTTTGGTCGCCCGCTCTCGCGATATTAGCCGCAACAACGGCATTGCCGCCTCTGGCGTACAAACCTTAGTTGATAACGTGGTGGGGATTGGCCTGCGTTTGTCGGCTTTGCCCGATTGGAAAACGCTGGGTAAAGACGCTGCTTGGGCGTTGGCTTGGCAACGCAATGTTGAAACTCTATGGCGCGAATGGACAAAATCGACGTTTTGCGATGCGGGTTTATCGCTGAATTTTGCCGGACTCACCGAGTTGATGTTTCGCTCGCAATTACTCAATGGTGATGCCATTGCATTGCCGCTGTGGTTAAAGCGCCCCGGTACCCGATTTACCACCACTTTCCAATTGATTGAAGCCGATCGATTGTGCAATCCAAACGGTCAGCCTGATTCGGCCACATTGCGTGGCGGTATTGAGTTTGATACCTACGGTGCACCGCAAGCCTATTGGATCCGTAAAACGCATCCCGGTGATTATGTCGGGATCGCCGGTTCGGTAGCCGGTGAATGGGAGCGTATTCCGGCCAGAACCAACTGGGGGCGACCTCGAGTCATTCATTTATTTGATAAAGATCGCGCTGGCCAAGCGCGTGGCAAGCCGCTAATTTCTTCGGTATTGCAACAGTTTCGCCAGCTGGATAAATACAACGGTGCGGAGCTTGATGCAGCGGTCATCAACGCCATGATGGCCGCTTTCATTGAAACGCCGATGGATTCCGAAGGCCTGCTAGAAATGTTTGGCGGTAGTGATGGCGTCAATGATGTGATGGCCAAGCGCAATCAAAGCCGCGCCAAACTCAAAAGCGGCAGCATTATCCCGTTGTATCCGGGCGAAAAGATGGCGCCATTTATGCCAGCGCGGCCGGCGGCACAATTTGAAGCCTTCACCGTAGCGGTGATGCGGCAAATCGCCGCCAGTATGGGTTTGCCGTATGAGCTGCTGCTGAAAGACTTCTCCAAAACCAATTATTCGTCAGCGCGTGCGGCCTTGCTTGAGGCGTGGCGATATTTCCGCTCGCGGCGTGAAAAACTGGCCGATTATTGGGCGCAAGTGGTTTATGAATTGTGGCTTGAAGAGGCCATTAATACTGGCAAGGTCGATGGTGCTGATTTTTATCAGCAACGTGCCGCATATACCCGCAGCAAATGGATTGGACCTGGGCGTGGTTGGGTGGATCCGCTGAAAGAAATTCAAGCCGCTGATGTCCGATTGAAATCGGGCATTTCCACCTTAGAAGCCGAATGCGCCGAACAAGGTAGCGATTGGGAAGAAGTACTCGAGCAGCAAGCCCGAGAAAAAGCCAAACGCGCTGAGCTGGGCTTGCCAGATCCAATGCACCCAGAAATTCCAATTGCCCTCGATAGCACGGCGACCGAAAAAGAAGCAGTGCCTGGCGCGATTGAGGAGGCCGCCGATGTCTGAACAAGCAGGGCAATTGAAGTTTGGCAGTGTCAGTGCTGTTGAATCGCCGCGTGTTAGGGTGTTGTTTGCTGATTTGGACGGTATGGTTAGTGCGCCGCTGCAGGTGATTTTTGCTCGCAGCATCGGTGATCGGCACTTTGACTTGCCCAAATTGGGCGAGCCAGTCGCCTGCTTGATGGATGTGAATATGGAATTTGGCGTGGTAATCGGTTGCGTTTATACCGATGCCAATGCGCCACCGACCAGTGACGTGAATAAGGTAGTGCGCGAGTTTGAAGACGGCGGCAAGATTGAATACGACCGCAGCAATGGCAAATACACCTTAAAAGCCATTGGCGACGTCAGCATTGATGCCGGTGGCAAAGTAGAAATTATTGCCGCTGAGTCGATTACCTTAAAAGCGCCAGCAATTACGCTGGATGCGCCAATGACGACAATCACCGGTGCATTGAGTTCTGGTGGTGCAGGTGGTAATGCCACATTCGGTGGTTCAGTTCAGGCCAGCGGTGATGTGAAAGCCGGTTCGATTAGTTTACAGCAGCATACCCATGGGGGTGTATTGACCGGAGGCAGTAGCACTGGAGTGCCCAAGTAAATACCCCTTCATTTTTAACCCGCCTAGATGGCGGGTTTTTTTATGGGAGTTTGATATGTCTTTTTTGTTATCCACCCTATTTGTAAATTTCTTTGATTTTTTTAGTGCGGCTCGGGCTCGATCAAAACCACGGCGGCACTGGGCCCCGTCGGGTTGTGGCTTTCGTGAAATGACGCGGCGTGTTCGCCAAATGCAGCGAAATTTAGCGCGGTATGCCGTATGAAAACGCTGCCGCATTTAATCGGCCAGCTTTATAACACGCCGCTGATGCTGACTTTGGATAAAGCCGAAGAGCTGCACATGGCAATGAATATGGCCTTGTCGGGTGGTTTGCCCAGCAAAGCGATGGCCGACAGTTTTACCCCCAGTGCGGGGCCAACGAGCGAGCGTAAACCCTATGTGATCGCAGGGAATGGCGTTGCCATTATTCCTGTCATGGGGCCATTGCTACAACGCGGTGGTTGGATGGATGCGCTCTGTGGCATGACCAGCTATGACCGAGTCGCCGCCTTGGTCGATTCGGCGATGCGCGATCGCGATGTCAAAGCCGTGTTGCTCGAGGTCGATAGCCCCGGTGGCAGTGTCGCTGGCATGTTCACTTTAACGACTCGGCTTAAAGCCATGGGTGAGCAAAAGCCCATTTGGACTTACGCCAATGAAGGGGCTTTTTCCGCCGCCTATGCCATTGCCAGCGCGACGCAAAAAATCTACATGCCGAGTACGGCGATGGTCGGCTCAGTCGGTGTAATTGCGATGCACGTTGATCAAAGTCAGCGCGATAAAGCGCAAGGCCTTAGCTATACGCCGATTTTTGCTGGCGATAAAAAAGCCGCTGGCAATAGTCATTCACCGCTGGATGATGCTACGCGCTCAGATATTCAGCGCGAAGTCACACGGCTGTACGGCATGTTTGTTGATCACGTGGCACAAGGTCGCTCGCTTGATCGACACGCCGTGATCGACACGCAAGCAGGTTTGCTCAATGCAGATGATGCAGTGGCAGGCCGTTTTGCAGACGGCATCGCGTCGATTGAAGACACGGTGCAAATGCTCTCCGATGCGGCCAAACCGCAATCTGTTGTTTTTAACCTGAAGGGAAACTCGATGTCACAAGCAGAAAACACCATTACAGCGGCGCAATTGGCGAGCGCTGAGCAAGCCGCTGCGGCCAGCGCCAAATCGGCAGAACGTACCCGCATTTCGGCCATTTTAGATTTGCCGCAAGCCCAAGGGCGCGAAGCATTGGCGCGTAAGTTAGCCATGACCACCGATATGCCTGCCGATGCCGTAGCGGGTTTACTTGAAGTGGCTCCAGCAGCTGCCGTTACGCCAGCGACCCCTGCGGCCAATTCGGGCAAGCCTGATTTTGCTGCGGCTATGGCTGAGCTGGGTAATCCAGCCGTCGGGGCCGATGGTGGTGATGCGTCTGCCGCAACGACGGCTGAAGCGATGGCCAAACAAATTTTAACTGCGGGGGTGTAAGCGATGTTTGCACAAAACAAAACTGAAGGCGTTTTTACGCCAGACAATCTGATGGCGGGATCAGAAGACGATGTCGTGGTGGTGAAGCGCACCATTGCATCGGGGCAAAACTTAAAGCGTGGTGCCGTGATCGGCAAGATCACCGCCAGCGGCAAATTTATGCTGTCGGCCAGCGCCTCTTCGGATGGCTCACAAGTGCCGGATGCCATCTTGCAGCAAGACGTTGATGCCAGCGGTGGTGATAAAGAAGCGCTGATTTATTTGCGCGGTGATTTCAATGCCAGCGCGTTGACGTTGGGTGTCGGGCATAGCGTGGCATCGATTTTCGATGGTCTGCGCGCTAAAAGCATTTTCATTCTTTAAGGGGTTGGGTTCATGGATATTTTTAACACCGCCGTCCTCGGCCACGTTGTTGCTGCATTGCCGCTACCAAGTAATTTTTTGTTGAGCACGTTTTTCCCGTTCGAGCAGCGTGAAACGACTGAAGAAATTCATTTTGAAGTTGAAGGTGGTCGCCGCCGTATGGCGCCGTTTGTGTCGCCATTGGTGGCCGGTAAAGTCGTTGGGGATAATGGCCGCGTCGTGAACAGCTTAAAACCGGCCTACATCAAAGATAAACGCCGCTTTGATCCGTCGGCACCGCTACGTCGCGCACTAGGCGAAACCATTGGCGGCAATTACACGCCAGAACAGCGCATTCAAATCAATTTGCGCACGTCTTTGGCCGATCAAATCAAGATGGTGAATCGCCGTCTGGAATGGATGGCAAAAGAAGTACTGCTGTACGGCAAGGTCACCATTGTTGGCGATAACTATCCAGCCGCACTGGTGGATTTCCAGCGCGACCCCGCGCTGCGCGTCGTGAAAGGTGCTGGCACTAAATGGACGGATGGCGGGGTGAATCCGCTCGATGATTTGCAAGCCTGGGCTTTATTGGTGCTGCAAAAATCAGGCGCATACCCAGATAAGGTCGTGCTCGATCCTGATGCATGGAAAGTATTCCGCAACAATGCGGCAGTAAAAGAGCGCTGGAATAGCCTCAATAGCAATATTGCGACGCTCACGCCAGCCGCAGCGGGTGAAGGCGGTAAATATATGGGCGCAATCGACGGCTTTGAGATTTATACCTACGCCGAATGGTTTGTGGATCCGATGGATGATACTGAAAAAGCGATGTTCCCAACCGGTTCGGTGGTGATGAGCTCATCAGCGGGCCTTGAAGGCTATCGGGCTTTTGGCGCAATTCGTGATGAAGAATCTGGCTATCAAGCTTTGCCGTATTTCTCTAAATCGTGGCTAGAAAAAGACCCGTCGGTGCGCTGGTTACTGATGCAATCAGCACCGCTGATTGTGCCATATCGTGTTAACGCCAGTTTGTCGGCCTCGGTACTGTAAGGGGAAAGCCATGTGGATCAAATTGAATTGCAGCTTTACCGATAAAAACGGTGCGTATGCGCCGGGCGATATCGTTGATGCCGCCGCCGCTGATGCCAAGCAATTGCTTGAGCTTCAGTTGGCAGAAAAAGCCAGCAAGCCGTCTGAAAAGCCGGTTGAAAATCAGGGCGAAGATCAAAGCCTAGACAAAACCGGCGGTGGCGGTAACGAGCAATGAGCTGGGCGGCAGAGCAAGCTGCCGCACTGGATGAATTAGCCGAAGCTTTTGGTGCTGAAGCTGAGTGGCTACCGTTTTCGGGCGGTAGCCCACTCAATCACGCGGTGTTGTTTGAATCGGCAACGCGTGATTTTCATCTCGATGCGCATGGCGATGGCTTTGATTTATCGATTCCGGATGCCGATTTTGTTGTGACCTATCCAAATGATGCCTTTGCTGGCTTAAAAGCCGGCGTGGATGCGGGGCATTACGAAGAGCTCTCGATCTCTGTCGATGGCAAACCGCATGGCCTGTATGCCGTTCGGCAAGTTAAAGCGGTCGGTGATGGCTCAATTTATCAAGCCAAGTTATCCGCCGCGCAAGATTGAGGCCGCCATGCTCTATGAAATCGAAAAAGCATTAATCGAGCGATTGAAAGCGCAGCTGGGGTCTAGCGTTGACGTGGTCAGTAGTCAAGATGCCGTTTTGTCGCCGACGCGGCCATTAAAACGCCCCGAGGTGTTGGTCGCTTATGCTGGCGGGGCATCTAGTAAGCATGGCATGGCGCTGGATTTGATTCGGCAAGAGCAACAAACCACTTGGGTGTTATTGCTACGCTGGCGGCCTCAATCGGGTGTGTCATTGGCGTTAATTGATATGGTCAAGCAAGCCATTGTTGGCTTTAAACCGCGTTTTGCGATTAAGCCATTTACGCATGTCGATGACAGTCCGCCCGATTTTGAAGATGCTTTATTTATTTACTCCCTGACTTTTTCGGTACCGATTTATTTAACCGAAACCCCCGTTCCCGATACCGCTCCTGCGCTGAAAAAAATGACGTTTGCGCGGGATGATGGGCATCAAATTACCGTGGAGAAACCATGAAAACAGCGAACTATCGCTACCAAGGGCCAATTACCGGCTTGCATTTGGCAGAAGGCCAAGAGCTGGTCTTGATCAATGGCATGACGGTGCAATTGCCGGTTGAGCATGAGCGAGTGCAAATGCTCGCAGGCTTAGGGCATTTAACCATCGTCGAAGAGCCTGAAAATAGTGCCGATGAGGCAAGCAAAGCACCGGTTAAAACCGGCAAAGGGGTAAATCATGGCGGCTAATTATTTGCACGGGGTTGAAACCCAGCGCGTTGATCGTAGTCCGCGCGCGGTGAATATTGTGAAATCGGCAGTGATTGGCTTGATTTGTACCGCGCCGATGGGGCCGGTGAATACGCCAACTTTATTGTTAAGTGATAAAGATTTAGCCGCATTTGGCCCTGATTTAGCTGGCTTTAGTTGTGCTGATGCGCTGGATGCCATTTACGATCAAGGCGATGCCACCGTAGTGGTAGTGAATGTGCTGGATCCGGCGATTCATAAAACCACCATTGCGACTGAAAATTCGACCGTTAATGCTAGCGGGCAATTTAAAACGGTATTTCCTGTGGTCAGCAGCTTGGTGGTGACGGGCTCGGGTGGCACGCCAACGTATGCCGTAGGTACCGATTACACCGTTGACTTGTTAACTGGGCGTTGCCAGCGCACGCCAGCGTCAACGATGCCTGCTAATGCCAGTTTAAAACTGGCTTACACCTATGCCGATCCAAGCAAAATCACCGCTGCCGAAATCAATGGCACGATCGATGCGCAAGGCCGCCGCTTAGGTTTAAAAGCACTGGCCGATTGTTATCAGCTGTTTGGTTTTGCGCCGAAGATTTTAATTGCCACCGGCTATTCCACATTGGCCACTGTGGCGACCGAGCTGATCGCTGCGGCGGATAAATTGGGTGGCAAAGCCTTGATTGATGCGCCGCTGGGTTTAACTGTCGCGCAGGTCATTAGTAGCCGTGGCCCTGTTGCCAATAGTAATTTTAATACCTCCAATGATGCGGCCATGCTGTGCTATCCGCATGTGAAGGTTTATGACAGCGTTACCGATACGGTGGTATTGCAGCCGCTATCAGCACGCGCTGCTGGTGTGATGGCGGCAAAAGACGTTGAAAAAGGCTATTGGTGGAGCCCGAGCAATACCGAGATTAACGGCATTGTCGGCCTTGAGCGCAATCTCACTGCAAAAATCGACGATCCACAATCCGAAGTCAACGCACTGAATGAAGTTGGCATCGTGACGGTGTTTAATTCATTCGGTACCGGTTATCGCTTGTGGGGCAATCGCAACGCGAATTTCCCGAGTGAATCCGGTTTGAGTACGTTTATTAGTGTGACGCGGACCCAAGACATTATTGATGAATCGATTCGCTACTTCACTTTGCAATATATCGATCGCTTGCAAAATCAGGCGTTGGTCGATGCCGTGGTGAATTCGATCAATCAACTCATCAATAAGCTGATCGGTGATGGGGCGTTGTTGGGGGGAAAGTGCTGGTATGACGTGGCGCGCAATCCAGAGACTGAATTTGCCAATGGGCATTTGACGTTTAACTACAAATTGATGCCGCCACCGCCGTTTGAGCGCGGTACGTTTGAATCTGAGCTGACCAGCG
The DNA here is from genome assembly GCF_019665785.1 of Deefgea piscis. Lineage (NCBI taxonomy): Bacteria > Pseudomonadati > Pseudomonadota > Betaproteobacteria > Neisseriales > Chitinibacteraceae > Deefgea > Deefgea piscis. The sequence continues at coordinate 2,575,499 of NZ_CP081149.1, read as the reverse complement.
AATACGCTGCCAGCGTGAAATAGGAGTAGCGCATCGTGCAAGTGAAACAAGTAACCAATGCCAACGTCTACGTCGGTGGTAATAACTGCGTCGGTCAAGCGTCGGAATGCAAACTGCCAGAAATTGCCATGAAGATGAATGAGCGCAAAGGCCTCGGCATGATTGGCACGCTGGAATTGCCCGGTGGTATCGATAAGCTGTCTGCCGAAATCAAGTGGAATGCTTTTTACCGCGATACGTTTTTGCAATATGCCAATCCGTATAAAGCGGTGGCGTTGCAAGTGCGTTCCAGCGTTGAAAGCTGGAATGCCGTTGAAGGGGTATTTGAAGAGCAATCCTTGGTGACGTTCCTAACCGGCACTTGCAAAAAATTCCCCTTGGGCGAACATAAACCGCAAGACGCCAGTGAATACCCAACTGAATTTTCAGTGATGTATTTAAAGCAAGTGTGCGCAGGGGTTGATGTGATCGAAATCGATCTGATCAACAATATTTTTAAAATCGCCGGCAAGGACGTTAAGCCGGAGTTTCGTAACAATCTGGGGCTTTAAATGACTGAAAAAACCGAGCAAGCAACCGATCAAGTGACCGAGCAAGTGAATCAGAAAACCGCCGATGATGGCGGTTTTTTATTGCCATCCGGTAAGCGTGCCAAGCAAATTGAACCCATGGGCAAACACATTAAATTGGCTCGTCGAGCGCAAGCTGGCGGCGCGGATTATTTGTTTGCCATGATTGCGCAAATTACTAAAATCGACGGCAAAGGCATTGTTGCTGAAGAGCTGGACGAATTCACTGCTGTTGACGTCAATTTATTGATTGAAGTGACCTTGGGAAAGCTCTGATCAGTGATCACCCTTCGCTGCTGACCATATCGCACTTGTATGCCACGTACGGCTGGTCAGAAGCTGCGGTTGATGCGATGCCCGCTGATGAATTGGCTGCTTGTTGTGCTGAGGCCGTGGCTTATCACAACCATTTGCATCGCCAGCCAGATTAATAAAAGGGGGTTCTCATGGATATGTTACAGCTCGGCATTCAGCTCAAAGCGTTTGATCACATGTCATCGGTGATCAGTGGCGCCGCAAATAAATCGATTGGCAGTTTAGATCGATTAGAAAAAAAGTTTGATGCGGTGTCGCAAAAGCTGTCAGGCAAAGGCATGAGCATGATGGCCGACGGCGCGATTTTAACGGGCTTGATGACGAAGCCAATTGCTGCTTTTGCTGATGCAGAAGACGCAGCGACGGGTTTAAAAGTCGCCATGATGGGCGCTGGCGGTGTTGTTGATAAAAAATTCGATGAAATTAATGCCAAAGCTTTAAAGCTGGGAACGACCTTACCGGGTACGACCGCCGACTTTCAAAACATGATGTCCACCTTGGTCAAACAAGGGATGAGCTACGACGCAATCTTGGGTGGTGTCGGTGAATCAGCCGCTTACATGGGCGTTTTGCTTAAAAAATCGCCTGAGCAAGCGGCGGAATTTGCCGCCAAGATGCAAGATGCCACGGGGACGACCGAAAAAGACATGATGTCGCTGATGGACACCATTCAGCGCTCGGTTAATTTGGGGGTGAAAGACGACAATATGCTGGCGTTTTACGCCAAGATGGCCCCCGCCATGGATACCATGAAGCGCAAGGGCGCGGATGCCGCCAAAGAAATGGCCCCGTTCGCGGTGATGTTCGATCAGATGGGCATGCAGGGCGAAGCAGCAGGTAATGCCTTACGCAAAACCATTCAGTTGGGCTTAGACACCAAGAAAGTCGCTAAAGCCAATGCTGCGCTGGCATCGCAAGGCATCAAGCTTGATTTTACTGACGGCAAGGGTGAATTTGGCGGTATGGGCAATTTAATGGCCCAGCTCGACAAAATGAAAAACCTTGATACGGTCACACGTTTGGCCGCGTTAAAAGAAATCTTTGGCGATGATGCCGAAACCATGCAGGTACTTGGCAAGGTGATTGAGAAAGGCGCAGGCGGTTACAACGAAGTCGTTGATAAATTGTCGCGGCAAGCCACATTGCAGCAACGGGTGAATGCGCAGCTCGGTACGTTAAAAAACCTTTGGGATGCCGCGTCAGGTACGTTTACCAATGCGCTGGCTAGTTTTGGTGAAGCGATGGCGCCTGAATTGAAATCAGCCGCCGAACTCTTTGGCACCTTATCGCAAAAGTTAGATACCTTCATCAAGCAAAACCCAATGCTCGCCAAATCGATTGGCATTGGTACTTTGGCGCTGGGCGGCTTATTGCTGGCCGGTGGTGCAGTGGCGATGACTTTGGGTTTGATCACCAAAATGGCCGGCGGCGTGATGAAGCCCATCGCGGCGCTGGGTGGTTTGTTTGGTAAGAAAAAAGGCGCTGGCGTTGCCGATGCTGCGTCGGCTTTAGCCGGTGCGGCGGTTCAACGCGTGTTTGTCGTCAATATGCCCGGTGGCGGAGTCGGTGTGCCTGATCTTGGTCGTAACGCCGGTGCAGTCGGTACGGCAGGACCTGCAGGCGCGGCTAAGCCCAGCCGCTGGGGGAAAATGGCCGGCGGCGTGAGCAAATGGGCTGGACGCGCTGGCGCGGCGGCTGCTGTTGCAGGTTTGGCGTATGGTGCTTATGAATTATCGACCGATAAAAAAATGAGCGCCGCGCAAAAAGTAGAAAAAGCCGGTGGCATTGTGGGTGGCGCGGGTGGCGCTTGGGGTGGTGCGGTCTTGGGTGCAAAAGGCGGTGCGATGATTGGCACGCTGATTGCGCCTGGAGTTGGCACCGCGATTGGCGGGGCTTTGGGTGGTTTAATTGGTGGCTTTGTCGGCAGTAGTTTGGGGCAAAAGCTCGGTGAGATGAGTGCTAAAACATTTAATCAAGCTGAAAAACCGCGCGCTTTGAGTGCCGCAGCGCCAAGTTATGCGGCGGCCACTGCCGCGCCTGTCGTACAAAGCGTTATACCCGCTTATGCCGCAGCATCCAGCGTAAAAGCTAATGCTGATCCGGTGATGGTGGCTAAGGCTGCCCCTGCATTAGCACCGGCGCAAAATGTAGCGCAAAACCCAAAGCCTTTACCTCATGCGCCAGTGAGTCTGCCAGCGAAAGCCGCACCTGTTGCGCCAACTTATGCTGCGGCAGCCAATATTGCGCCAAAGAGTCCGCCATTAAATCCAGTGGCAAACGGTAGCGGTAGCAAGCCATCACAAATCATGCAAATGACGTACAGCCCGCAGCTGACCATTCAAGGCGACCCTTTGCCAGGCACGAAAGAGAAATTTGCCAAAATGCTGCGTGAGCATCAAACCGAGATTCAGACCATGATTGCTCGGGCTATGCAACAACAGCAACGTGTGAGCTATGCAGGGGGTGCTTAATGTATGCCGTATTGGGTGATGTTGAGTTTCAGTTAATTACTTACTTTGACGGTTTAAAAGCCACGTCAGCGACCAATTTTGCGCAGCATGATGTGATTGAAGGTAAGCCCCGTTTGCAGTTGATGGGGGATGCGCTGGATGAGGTGACGATTGAATTGTCATTTCATCACTTTTTTTGTGAGCCCGAAGTTGAGCTCAAAAAATTGCAAGAAGCCCGCTTAAAGCATGAGGCCCTGCCGTTTGTTTACGGCAGTGGTGTGATTGTTGGGCGCTTTGTGATTGAGAAGATTGAGGTCACACATCAAAAAACCGATCAGTTGGGGACGTTGCAGTCGATTTCTGCAAGTTTATCGCTTAAAGAATTTGTTGAAGATGACCCACTGACCGCCAAAAAAAGTAAGCAAAAAGAAAATGCGCCAGCACGTAAAAGCAAAAATAAGCCCGGTAAAAAGCAGCCCGTTACGGCTAAAAAGTCCAGTACCACGCGGACCGAGACCAATCGTGATGGGGTGTCGTTTACTAAGATTGATGAGGTGCGAAATTAATGGAATTTATTGAGCATCGAAGCGCGGAAGGCGAGCGCTGGGATCATCTGGCTTGGCGCTATTACGGAGATGCATGTTTATATCAACCGATATTAGATGCCAATCCGCAATTGCGCATTTTGCCGGCACTGTCGGGTGGTTTACGTGTACGCATCCCGATTTTAGAAGCGGGTGATAGCGATCAAGCTGCTTTTGAGGATTTGCCGCCGTGGAAGAGATAGAAAAAACCGCCGCTGAAAACAAGTATGCCGGGCCGCGTCGCCCGGTTTTTTTTGTTGAGTACGATAAAAAAGACATTACTGCGTATTTGACGCCGTATCTGTTGTCGGTGACGTATGTCGACAAATTAACGGGCGAGGCTGATGAGCTTGAATTGCGTTTAGAAGATCGTGCTGGCCTATGGCGTGGGGCATGGTATCCGCAAAAAGGGGATCAATTGCGCTTAACCATGGGCTATCAGGGCGAAACCATGCTCGACTGCGGGGTGTTTGAAGTCGATGAAATCGAGCTAGAAGGCCCGCCAGATACAGTGGTACTAAAAGGTTTGGCAGCGGCGGTGTCTAAGGCCGTTCGGACCAAAATCAGTAAAGCATACGATGGCATGGATTTGGACACACTGGCCAAGCAAGTCGCTGATAAGCATGGCTTGAAAAAAGTGGGCGATGTGGAGTTGATTTATTTGGGGCGTGTCACGCAAAACCAAGAAACTGATTTGGCGTTTTTAAGCCGCATTGCCAGCCAATACGGTTATCTAGTGGCGGTACGTGATAAACAGCTGTTTTTTAGTCAGCGCGAATCAACGATGGATAGACAAAGCGTGCTGCAAGTACATCGTAAACAAATGAAACGCTATCGGTTTACTGACAAAACCAGTGCAATTTATCGTGCGGCCACGGTGAGTTATCTCGACCCTAAAAGTAATAAATTGCTTGAATTTACCGCGCATGACAAAGCGCTGGCCAAGCAAAAACACGCTGATGTGCTCAAGCTGAATGCGCGAGCTGAAAATAAACAGCAAGCCGAAGTGATGGCACGAGCGGCGTTGAAAGAGAAAAACTTAAAGGCCACTGAGGGTGAAGTGACTTTAATCGGTGATGTGCGCGCCATTGCTGGCAATTCACTCGATGTGCTCGATATGGGCGTACTCGATGGGCAGTATCAGATTACGCTCAGTCGGCACACGATACAGCGCAGCGCTGGCTACGAAACGGCGGTGACTTTACAACGGCTGGGGGCGATTCAAGAAAAAGGATAAAGCATGGACGTGACCGAGATTCAAAGCAGCGAGTGGAGTATGGCGCTAGGGCAGTTTGATCAGGTCGTTGAAGCCTTTGCCGATGTCGATCAATGCCTGCGGATTATTATCCGCACCCCTAAAGGCAGTGATCCACATCGGCCTTTATTTGGCTGCGATATTTGGCAGCATTTAGATAAGCCAATCAATCAAGTGCGGCCGTTAGTGATTCGCGAGTTGATTGATGCATTGTCGATGTGGGAGCCGCGCATTGTGTTATTGCGGATTGAAGTCGAGGCGGCTGATTTGCACTGGCTGAATTTTAAAATTGTTTGGCAACCCGCAGCAGGGGGCGAGCCACGACAAACCGAGGTGTTTTATCGTGAGTGATTTGATGGTGAATGCACCCATTCCGCAATTAATTGATCGTGATCCTGAAAAAATCACCCTCGAAATGATTGCTGAGTTTGAGCGGTTAACGGGAAAAACACTGTACCCAGCGCAGCCGGAAATGCTGTTTATTAACTTTATGGCGTATCGAGAAGTATTGCTGCGCGAAGCGGTACAAGATGCTGGCCTGCAAAATTTAGTGCGCTTTGCGCGCGGGGAAATGCTCGATGAAATCGCTAAAAATTATGATGAAGTTGCACGTTTACCGGCGCAATCGGCACGCTGCGATTTGGAATTCAGTCTTGGCGCGCCACTGGCTGTGCCGCTCGTCATTCCAGCTGGTACTCGTGTTGGCAGTCAAAATGGCCGCGTCACGATGGCGACCTTACACAATGCCACATTGCTTGCAGGCAGTTTAACCATTGTCGTTGCGAGCGCGTCGATGGATGCCGGTGTTGCTGGTAATGGTTATATCGCAGGGCAAATTACTGAGTTATTGACGGGGATTGCAGGCGCTACGCCAGCGGTGCGCAATGTGACCGAAACCCGTGATGGTAGCGAAGCTGAAGATGATGCGCGCTTTCGTGATCGGCTGCTGGATGCACCAGAGGCGTATAGCGTTGCTGGTCCTGTGGGGGCTTATCGATTTTTTGCTAAATCGGCGCATCCCGACATTATCGACGTTCACGTTGCTACACCGCAGCCAGGCTCGATTGCTTTATATCCGCTGATGCGCAGTGGTTTGCCATCGCAAAGCATTTTGGATGCCGTGCTGTTGAAGTGTTCAAGTGAAGATCGCCGGCCATTGTGCGACAGCGTCAGTGCGATTAAACCAACCGAGATCGCGTTTAGTGTGGGCGCTAATTTGACTTTATATAGCAGCGCGAATGTGCCGCAAACGCTGAGCGCAGCGAGAGCCAGTTTAGATGCCTTATTGCTGCAAATGCGTAGTCAGCTTGGCAGCGATATTGTCCCCAGTCAGATCACAGCTGCATTGCAAGTGCCTGGCGTGAAGCGCGTTGAATTGCCAGGGTTGATTTATAAGGCGGTCGCTCAAACGCAATGGTCGCGCTGTACTGCGGTGGCCATTAACTTAACGGGGGTCGAGGATGGCTGATTTTCCTGATCTGGTCCCACCACTGGCTAGCGATCCACGGTTTAACGCGCTGGCCCAGATGCAACAAAGCCGCCTCAGTTTAGATCTGACGCGGCTTTTTCTTATCCGCTCGCAAACAGTAAAAAGCGATGTTTTACCGTGGTTGGCTGATCAATTTAGTTTAATTAGCGATGGTTGGGAGCTGGCTGAATCAGATACCGCGCAACGTGAATTAATCGTCGGTGCTATTGCATTGCATAAGCGCAAAGGTACGCCAAGTGCAATTCGCGACATTGTTCGCCGATTGGGTTTTGGCGAGGTGGACATTATCGAAAGCATTTCTCGCTGCCTGCACGATGGCAAGAGAAAAAGAAACGGCATGATGGTGCGAGGCAATGTGGTTGACTGGGCCTCGTACCGAGTGTTGATGCTCGATCGGGTGTTGACGATTGATCAGGCCGATCGACTTGAAAAATTATTACGCAACTTCGCGCCGGCACGTTGCCATTTAGCCAGCATCGAATATCGCGCCGTACCAGTGCGGCGCAATGGCGTCGCACGGTATGACCGAACGTATAAACACGGGAGCAATTAATGGCCGATTTACAAGAAACAGGACAATGGGAAAGCGGAATTTATCAATGGGAAACCAGCGACCCCGTAGAAGGTGGCCCGTCTGGCATTGATAATGTACCAACACGGCAGCTCGCCAATCGAACTGCATACCTAAAAAAGCACGTCGACGAGCTCGAAAACGGCATGGTTGCCGCTGGGAAAGCCAACAAATTAAGCATCGCACGCAGCATTGCAATGATTGGTGATGCGTCGTTTTCGGTCAACTTTGACGGGTCAGCGAATGTCTCTGCCACATTAACACTGGCCAATACTGGCGTTGCCGCTGGCACGTATCCAAAAGTAACGGTTGACGCCAAAGGCCGCGTGACTGGTGGTGCCTCGCTCGCGGCGACGGATATTCCGGCGCTTGATTGGGCAAAAATCACCACGGGTAAGCCAACAACAGTAGCGGGCTATGGCATTACTGACATCGCGGCGACAGTCCCCAATGCCAGCGAAACCGTACAAGGCAAAGTCGAGCTGGCGACGAACGCCGAAACTGTCGCCGGTGCCAGCACTTCGCTCGCGGTGCATCCTGCTGGTGTCGCTGCGGCAATTGCTGCGCTGGTGGCATCATCACCCGCTGCGCTCGATACGCTGAATGAGTTAGCAGCAGCGCTGGGCAATGACCCTAATTTTGCAACGACAATGACCAACGCTTTGGCGCAAAAAGCCGGGCTGGCCAGTCCTGCGTTAACCGGTTCACCAACAACGCCAACCCCAGCATTGGGCGATAACGACGGCTCAATCGCCAACACTCAGTTTGTGCAATCGACCGTGAATGGCAAGGTCGTTAAATCGGTAGCAGGCGGGGCAACCGTCACGCTCACCGCCGCCGAGGCCGGTGTTGCGATTTTGGAATTCACAGGCGCTTTGACCGCCAATATCGCGGTAGTGGTGCCGACTGGTTCGGGCAAATGGACCATTGCCAACAAAACCACCGGCGCGTTCACTCTGACAGTCAAAACTGCAGCGGGTAGCGGTGTGGTCGTCACGCAGGATCGGACGTGGTCGTTGTATTGCGATGGCACGAATGTGGTTGATGCATTGACCGATTTTCAGGACGTCAACTTAACCGGCGTACCACGTGCGCCGAATGCGGCACGTTCTATAAACAGCACTCAAATCGCGAATATGGCCGCAATCGCAACTGCAGTCGGCACGGACGGCGGGTTTAGTTTTCGCAATTTGTTGATCAACGCCGCTGGCACGATCAATCAACGCTTTTATGTTTCTGGTTCCCCGACGACGACAGCAAATCAGTACACACTTGACCGCTGGCGCGTAGTGGTCGCGGGGCAGTCGCTGAGTTGGGCCGCGAGTGGTGCAGTCAATGTGATGACGGCGCCAGCGGGTGGCGTTGAGCAAGTGATTGAGGGTGCCAATATTATCGGCGGTACGTATGTGCTCAATTGGACCGGAACAGCAACCGCGACAGTCGCAGGTACTGCTATCGCAAAAGGTGCATCTTTCACTCTGTCAGCAAACTCAAATGCCGTTGTCCGTTTCACCGGCGGCACATTCAGCATGCCGCAGATTGAGCAAGGTGCAGTGGCGACGGCATTTGAGATGCGGCCTGCAGATGTTGAACTTGCTCGGTGTCAGCGATATTTTGAAACGAGTTTTGTGTTTGGGCCGATACAGTCAAATAAAGGGGCGTCAACTTGCGTTGGGACTTTCTCGCAAAGCGCTGCGCCAAACGGCGTGCAGGGAGGGATCAGAATTATTTTTAAAGCAATAAAAAGAACAATTCCTGGCGTTGTTTTATATAGCCCCGGCGCTGCGGGTGCTCAGGTATGGAATCAGGCGGCGGCACAGAGCTGTACAAATACCTCTGTCCAATCGCAACAAATTGACGGTTTGAGTTTGCTTTCGACGATGACAGCTTCGAGCTTAGTTGGGAATACTTTGCAGATCGAGTGGACTGCGGACGCAGAATTGTAAGAGGAGCTGATATGTATCAATTAACGAAAAATCCCGACATAGTTATTTTAATCGAGAATGGTGCGTCAATCCCTCGCGGGCACCGGTGGTTTAATGACTATGAAACGTGGCTCGCAGCAGGCGGCGTGCCGCTCACTGTCGAGACTGACGAAGAATTGCGTCAAGGAATGGTGACTAAAATAAACACTTGGCGCGATCAGCAAGAAGCAGCAGGCTTTGTCTTTGGCCACGCAGAACACACATGGGACGGCGGCGTGGCGGTTGCGACGCGATTACAAAACAGCGTCAAAATGCCGTGGTTGCCAGCTGGGTTTTATTGGACTGACGCTAATAACGTCGATGTGCCGATGACGCTAGAGCAGCTGCAACAACTCATCGCAGCGCATGACCAAGCGATTTTTAATCAAGGTTTTCGGATCCACGATCGCCAGCGCACCATGAAAGCTGAAGTCGAAAAGTTGAGCGGTGAAGCGCTGGCGGGCTTTGTTGTGGGGTGGCCAGCATGAGGCTGATCATGATGTGGCCATTTTTGGCCGTGATGGATGTGCTGTTTACAGTGCTGGCGATGCTGCTGGCGCCGGTGATTGCGCTTTTTGTTCGACGCGATGGTTATTTGCCGCGCTGGTTATGGTGGTTTCAAACGCCCGATTCGCGCATGGATGGCTGCAATGGCGATGCCGGTTTTTGTGCGTCGCACACCGCCAGTTGGTGGACGTATGTGCTGTGGCAGTGGCGCAATCCTGCTGCGGGCTTTTCTTTTTGGCTCGGGCAAACGTTTGATCGGCCGACTTTGCGGCATTGGGGCAATCTGCAGGCGCGGCGCGTGCCGACGTATATCCCCGGCGCGTATTTAACGCTGGTGACTGATCAAAAAGGTCGCTGCGCGTTTGAGTTTTCGGCAACATGGCCGTCGCTGTTTGGGCGCTGCATCAATATTCGCGTCGGGTGGAAGCTGGGTAATTTGCTACGCGATCCGACTGAGCGAATCCCGATTTGTCATCGGTTTAGTCCGCTAATGCAGCGGGGCAAAACAGAAAATCAACCTCCCGCAAAAGCGGGTTTTTTTACGTCTCAAGATCGGTGAAGCGATATGCAAGAACATGAAAAAACATTAATCAGCGTGTTAGTGGCGGGCGCTTTGATCGGGCTGGGTAAGTTGCTGGTTTCAAAAGAAGAATTGACAGTTCGCCTGTGTTTTGGGCGTTCAATTTTAGGCGCGGCAACGTCGTCGATTGCCGGTTTGGCGTTGATTCAGATCCCCAATTTGCACCCGATTGCTTTACTGGGCATTGGTTCGGCATTGGGGATTGTTGGCGCGCAATTTGTCGAGCTCTGGTTTAAGAAGCAAGCCAACAAAATCAACGGCGGTTAATACGTCATCGCTCAACGACCCGCCTGTCTGTATGGATTGGCGGGTTTTTTTATGGAAAAACTCATGTCTAGTCGTGAACTCAAAGATTTACACGCCAGCATCCGTGGGCTTGCTGAGCAATTTATTGCCGAAGCCAATGCCACGTTACAACAGCAAAATCCAGCACTTGAAGTGCGTTTAACCTGCACTTGGCGGCCGCAGTCTGAGCAAAATGCTTTGTATGCGCAAGGGCGAACTAAGCCCGGCCCCAAAGTGACATGGACCCAAAGCAGCGCCCATAACACCGATTTGCCCGAAACGCCGCATGGCGACGCTGAGGCGCTCGATGTCGGGGTGTTTGAAAACGGCAAATATTTGCAAGGCAATAACGCCAGAGAATTGGGTTTTTATTTAAGCCTAGGCCCGATTGGCGAGCGCTTTGGTTTGGTGTGGGGCGGGCGCTGGAAAACGCCGGACTATCCGCATTATGAGCGTAAAGAATGGCGGACTGCGCGATGAAACAACTGACTATTAAAAATGTCGTCGTACTGCTTGCGTTGCTGTTTGTGGCTTGGCTGGGGTATTTGCTCGGTGATTATCGCCACCCTGTTACCGAAGTGGTGACGACATTACCCGCTGTGCAACAAAGCGACGGTAGTGTGATTGCTGCGCGAAGCCCAGTGGCCAAACCGTCGTCAGCACCGCATGTTTTGCCAGCGGGTAGCCGCGAAGAGCGGCGGATTGCGGTAACTGTGAAGCCAAAACCAGCTGCAAATAAAGCCTCGGGGCTAGATTGTCCGCCGGTATCGGTTGATTTGAGCTTAGTGCAATCGGGCGATGGTCGGCGCATCGTCGCGAGCTCGCAAGATGGCGAAGTGGTCAGTGCCATTGATATGCCACTCGAGGCCAGCTATATCCCACCGCCGGCTAAAGTTTGGGCCGTGGGTGTGAGTTATAGCAGTGATCGTGAAAAAGGCATTTGGCTCGAGCGCGATTTGTCACGTGTACGTTTGGGCTTAGATCTGGCGCAAAGTCCAGCCGGTCAAAACGTCGCTCGCGTTCGAGCGGGATGGGTATTTTAAATCCACAAGATCTGAGGTTAATGTTGTGGATAAGTAGTAGATAAGCGGATCAAACCGAATGCCAGCGCGGCTTGAACGTCGTGACTAAAAAATAATCAGCCCACCCTTGCTTACATGGCAAGGGTGGGCTTTTTTTTTGCATTTTACAAACATAAAAAGAACGTTTGTTCTATAATATGCTATGCAAAATATACGTTGTTCTCAATGCAATAAAAAGCTCGCAGAAGGGCGGTTTATTGAGCTGTCTATCAAGTGTCCCCGGTGTGGAACACTGAATCATCTGAAGGCCTCGAGCCTCCAATTCGATCCCGATCATGGATCTGACTCTGGAGTTGCTAATGTCTACATCCCCCATCATTCCTTGGCTCGGCGGTAAGCGCCGACTGGCTGACCGCCTGTTGCCATTATTCCCACCGCACGATTGTTATGTTGAAGTCTTTTGCGGTGGTGGCGCTTTGTATTTTTTACGCCCTGTTCCTGCCCCAGTTGAAGTCATTAACGATATCAATGGCGATTTGGTTAATCTGTACCGTGTCGTGCAGCATCATTTAGAAGAATTCGTTCGTCAATTCAAATGGGCGTTGTCGTCACGGCAAGTATTTAAGTGGCTGCAGGCCACCCAAACCGAAACACTCACCGATATTCAGCGCGCTGCGCGGTTTTTTTATTTGCAGCAGCATGCCTTTGGCGGCAAGGTCGATGGGCAAAGCTTCGGTACTGCGACGACTGCACCGATTATTAATCTGTGTCGAATTGAAGAGAATCTTTCGTCCGCCCATTTACGCCTGGCCGGTACCACCGTTGAAAATTTGAATTGGCTCGATTGCATGCGTCGTTATGATCGTAAGCACAGCTTCTTTTATTGCGACCCGCCGTATTGGCAAACCGAAGGGTACGGCGTGCCATTTGAATTTGATCAATATCTGGCCATGGCTGAGTTTATGAAAAGCTGCGAAGGCAAGGTGATGGTCAGCATCAACGATCATCCCGACATCCGTGAAGCATTTGCCGGGCTAACGATTCAAGAGCTCAAGATTAAATACAGCAATGGCAACAATGCAAAGCAAGCCCAAGTGAAAAGCAGCAAAGAGCTGGTGATCACCAATTGGGATGCTGGGGCATTGTGTGGTTTGTTTTGAGCTGAAAAGATAAAAACGTTCAGTTCTACGTATCGTAGGCGCTATGCAGAACGGATAAAAAAAAGCCCATCTGGGCTGTGTAGCACTTGTTTTTGATAATGTGCAGCGATTTTTAAAAAAATTGGTGCATTCGGTAGTGCTACATTTATTTTTAACTGTGCTTAGATTGTTGATAAATATAGTGTTTATTTTTTAATCGTCCAATCGAGCATCGGCGCGATGCAGAACCTTCTACCCCTTGCAGGCATTGGGTTTGCTGGGTTTTGGCTTGATTTTGCTAGGGTTTCGTTATTTAACATTTTTTCAGTTTTATTGGGTTTGCTGCGTATTGGTTTGCAAAATTTGCACCTTGACTGTAACTTAGAGGGCTAAAATTTCTCAAGGTGCAAATGGCGCGGCTATGGCTACTATTTTACGCAAAGAAAACAAAGACGGCTCGATTAGTTTTAAAGCCTCGGTGCGCTTATTTCGTAATGGTAAGACGGTATTGAGTGAGTCGCGTAGTTTTTTGGTGATGGGTAAGGGGCCAAGGGCTGAGGCTGCGACGAAGCGCGAGGCTGAGGATTGGGCGGCACGGCTTACCGAGGCGATGAAAGATGATGAATCTATTCGCGTGCGTAGTTTACGGGGTCTGACTGTTGCTGATTTGATTGCTAAGTACATTGCGTTTTTAGAAAAAGATAAGCCGCTAGGGGATACCAAGCGCAGTTCACTGGGGATTGTGGCTCGCTCACGAATTGGCGCTTTGCCATTGGTCGATATAACGCCCGCTGCAGTGATTACATATTGCCGTGATCGGCGTGCTGAGGGCGCTAAGCCGCAAACTGTGAATCAGGATATTGTGTATTTAGGTGGTGCACTGCGTCGCGCCAAGGCTTTTTTTGGCTTAGATGTGCCGGTGGCCGAGTTTGAATTGGGTCGTGATGAGTGCTGGTCTTTGGGTTTATTGGCTAAATCGGTAGAGCGTGATCGACGTTTATTGCCTGGGGAGTTGGCGGCATTTTTAGTGCAGGCCGAAAAATGGAAACACAAAGGCTTTATCCCCATCGCCGATATCGTGCGCTTTGCGATTGAGACGGGGATGCGACAAGGTGAGATTGTCGGTCTGCTCTGGTCTGATTTGGATGAGGCCAAAAAAGCGATTGTGATTCGAGATCGAAAAGACCCCAAAGAAAAGATTGGTAATAATCAGCGCGTGCCGTTATTGGGTGAGTCTTTGGCAATCATCCAAGCCCAGCCGCGTACTGATGCGCGCATTTTTCCGTATACCGCTGATGGCGTTAGAGCGCGGTTTGAGCGGCTGTGTCGCTTGGCACAGATTGACGGCCTGACGTTCCACGACTTGCGGCATGAGGCGATTAGCCGTTTGTTTGAGCAAGGTTATCAGATTCAAGAGGTGGCGCTGGTGTCGGGGCATAAGAGCTGGAAAAACTTGGCGCGCTATACGCAATTGAAGGCAGAGGATTTACATCGGGAAGTAAAAACGCCCATCGTGATGGATGGGCGTAGTGATCGGCGGTGATATGTAGCTTTCCTTAGTTATTTATTCCTACAATTACGACTGGCAAATCATGCACATCTGATCGGGATTGTTGCGCTGGCTGCCGCCTTGACTGGTCCAGATGCTTTTACCAATTTCGCGCTCAAGTTGTAGGGCGATCACCTTTTGCTGCTTGCCAAACTTGTCGAATCCAAATGCGCGCTCTTTGTGAACATCACCCGATGCAAAGCAAGGGAAGCAGCCTACGCGGTCAAATCCTGCGGCATACAGCGGATTGGCTCGATCTTGCAACTGGTGCAGCACCTGATGCTTGCTCCAGTCGAGAATTGGCAATCGAACCATTACGCCCATTCTTGCTAGATATTTCGGGTATTTTCCGGCCATATATTCGTGAGGTGTATAGAGTTCGTCACTCACGCGGTCTTTATATCTCGCGGCACGGTCAGTGCTTTCATCTGAGCGCATTCCATACCAAATTTCAAAGCCACCCTGTGCCGTAGCAAGCGCTTTGGCATAAATCACCGTCGGCTTTATCTTTAGCTCGTCAGTGCAGAACCGTGCGCCACCACCTGGGAATCGCCCATACTTACGGACTTTATCGGGTACATTACCCGCATTGACCACATCAATCTGAACGCGATAGTGGTCACGAATAAAGTCGATGTGTTCATACGTCAGTGGATGCTCAAACTTTGTGTCGCAAAATAATCCTTGCACATGCCCAACGCCGACCAGCTCGATTGCTAGCTCCAAGCAGGTTTGACTGTCTTTGCCGCCCGAGATCGGGACTGGAATTTTTACCATCGACTTTCCTTTAATTTGCGAACGCATACGGTGCGGTGATTTCTACTTTTTCACCCAACAGTTTTCGAGCAACGTCCGTTGTGGTTTCGCCGATCACTAGCCCACTTTGCAGCATGTTCTGCCGCGCTTGTTTATCAGTTGCTAGTGCGACTTCTTCACAAATTCGTGTATCTGGATTGATGCCAATAATTGCATTTTCCATGATTCGACTTTCCTTGTTATTTGTTTAAGTTCCAGTCATCGGCCAATTTCTCGAAGCGTTGACCGCCATTCTCAAAGTAGCAATGAATCTCTTGTGTGCAGTAAGAGTCCATCGATAAAACAAGCATGCAGTCATTAAACAAGGCGTGGTCGAGAACGCGAAAGTCCGTCAAGTCGAAGGGGAAGCGGTTGCCGTTGTAGCAGCCCAGCAAGAACTTGGCGATGACGCGGCTTTGCCCCGTGTCACGCTCGGCCACTGCCATCAGACGTATCAAAGCAGGTTGGGCCGCGACAGTGGCGGCTTTACGCTCAGCTTGATGCGCTCGCATCTGATCGATGATTTTTTGGTTTTCTTCTTTTGATAATTCTACGTTTGCGCTTTCCATGATCTTTCCTTTATCTAAACAGTTCGGACTCTTCGAACAGTTGCGTTGTTAATCTGTGGTTACTTTCCGTTTACGTCCAGTTGCGTGCTTATTCAGTAGCAACGCTAGACCAAAAACAGCAAATGGCGCTGCGACTAACTACATAGGAAATGCTTATAGCTGATTCCGCTTCCAAACCGTCTTGGCTTTCTCTGCCTGCTGGTCGATATGGCTCGCTAGGTCTTCGATGCGTACAAAGCGCGGGGCTTTTTGTGAATCGCTGAGCTTAATCACTGGGAACGGCAACTGATGCTTGCTGGCTTGCACGTTGATCTGGTGTTCGCTCATCCCAAGGAATTCGCCGACTTTGGCAATCGGGATTAGTGGCGTTTCAAATTGCGCCATTAATAAAAAAGCGGTATTCATCTTAATATCTCCCCTTGCTAAACACGCGGCCTGTGGTGGCTGGCTGGTGCACGTGGTGTTGGTAGCCGCCTTTGTCTTCGATTTCGTTCATGATGCCTAGGCGGCTGGGCTGGTAGCGATCGTATAAATCGTAATTTTTTGGCTCGTTGGCTGGGCTGATTGAGTGGTTGAATTTGGGTTTTAGTACCGAGCCGTTGCCTTGTTTGGCGCTGCTTTTTGCCGCGTTAGCGCGCTGTTTGGCGCTGGAATACGTTGCGACTTGCTGATTGTCTGCGGCGGGTTTAGTGCGTTTTGCACCACGGCCACGGCCTTGGTTTTCGAGCTGAAGGCGTTTACTTTCGCTGATTTCGGGAGCGATAAACTCGGGGAATTCACCTGTTTTGCGCCAAACCTGACGCTTTTGAGTGCCTTCGCCCTCAACTTTAACGAGCATGCCGTACTTGGCTGCGTAGGAAAAAAAGATATTTGCAACGGTGTATTCACTCGTCATGATGGTGTTGTGATCGGTGGTGATGACCAAGTCGCCCTCGATGCGGTCAAGTACCGATTTCACGCGCTTGGCGCTGGCGATAGCGGCGGCTGGATTATTGATTTTTAGCTTGACTTTCATATCTCACCACCGTCGCTTTCTACGTCGGATGAGTAGCGTGTTTTCGTTTTGGCGATGGCGATATACGCTGCTCGTTCGGCGTCGCAGGGTTGATTTGCGCCAAACCCGACGAATGCGGCTAATTCGACTCGATAGTGTGATGTTGCGACGGCTAGTTTTTTTAGCGTGGCCAGTAGCTCGTCGCGCTGTTGTTCTGCGTTCCAGATTCGCTGTTGTGATGCGGAAATACCAAATAAATCGATTGCTGGATTTTCGATGTCTTCTGTAGTGAATGCGGTAAGGCGATTTACGCAGGCCACGATGCGGCGAGCGTTGTCGTAACTAGCAGGCCCACAGCCCAAGAGAGCGATGACTTTGTCTTCTGCTGGGTTTTGCACCTCAAAAAGACGGTAGTGCGCAAACGTTTTTGTTTGTTCTACAATTTCACAAAAACGAGCCTTTACGCCGTTTGCGCTTAAGTAATCGGTATCTGAAAATGCCCAAAGCGTGGGTGTGTGTTTTTTACTCATGCTGCTTTCTCCCCAAAAATCGCCAGTGTCAATTTATCTGCGGTGTTTTCGATTAGGTCGTCGATGGTGCCGTGGTTGTTGATGTCGCAGTCAATCCAGTCTGATTTGATGCCTTGTTCGCTGGCGTGTTGGGTTACGGCGGTGAGGTTGGGGCGTTGGATTTGCCATAGCCATGCACCTAATTGATTCAGCTGTTGGGCTTCGTTATCAAAGCGCACGTCAGAGACCACGATGTGGCCGTCGATTTCGGCGATTCTGTTGGCGAGCTCGATCAAGAAATAGTCGGCACCAAATAGGGCGCGGCGGTAGTCGCCCCAACGCTGCATAATCCAACGCGGTGCTCGCGGCATGCGGGCTTCGATTTCCCATTGCGAGCGATCATCACCGGCTAGCACGATCAAAATGTGTTGCAAGAAGCGGCTGTCTTGACAGCCCGATATCGCGAGCGCGGTTTGGGGTATTTCTTTGGTGCTGCGCTCGGTGAGTAGCTCGGGCGCGATGCCCCAGGCAAAGCACACGTCGTCACGGAGACGATCAGCGTAAGCGATTTTGGTGAATTTTTGCGTCACGAGGTAATCGGCAACAGTGTCTTTGCCTGCGCCTGCTTTGCCCGTAAGGCCAATGATGATTTGAGGTTTCATGCTGCCACCTTGATGGTTTGGGTGGCTTGATAGCGATCACCCGTTTTGTGGGTAATGCGCCATCCGCGTAGCCGCCAAGTGCGCAAAACAAAAAAGTCTTCAGTGCTGTCGATTAATTCAACTGTGAGCGTATGCATGATGCTGTCCTTGTTTTGATTCACATCGCCAAGCCGTCTGTAGGTGCTGATTCAAACGGCTGGACGCTGGGAATGCTTAGGCGAATGGGTTACCGGCAATCAGTGGGAAACCGCTGTCGTTTTGGATTTGCGCGACGATGTCTTTGGCGGCGGCCTCTAACACTTTGTCTTCGCGTACCAGTTCAAACCACAACAGCAATGCACCGCTCTTAATCCGGTATTTCAGGCGGCAATCGATGCGGTAGCCGACGATGGCGTCTGTGGCGGCAATCGGCTGGACAAATACCGGTATCGCAATCGCGAAGCGCTCGAACACTTTCATCTTGCTACTGGTGACGGAGTCTTCTTGGTCGATGTATTCAAAGTTGATGCCGCCAGATTGCAGGCGCGCGGCGGATTTGAAGCGTTTTTCGTTGGTGGCTTCAAAGTTGAGCACCATTTCCATCATGTCGGTGGCGGTCGGTAAACCTTCGATGACGCAAATATTCGCGAGGTTGTCTTCGAGGAAGGTGGCGAACTCGGTTTGCATCATTGGTTCGCGATTGTTCTTTGTCCACGTATTCCACTCCACGGAATTAGCCGGGGTAAATAGGGCTTTATGGTCGCGCCAGTTTTGCTCGGTGTAGCCGCCTTGGTGGTCGTTGAGTAGCGCGGTGAAGCTGACTTTGCCTGCGGCGTAATCGGCTTGTAGATAGGTGCGGGTGCGGTTGGCTTGGCCGTGTTCTTTCAAGTACCAAACGAATGATTCGGCATCATCTAAGCGCACGGTGCCTGTTTTGCGTAGCGGGGTGTCTAGGTGCTTTTCAAAGTCGGGGTATTCGGCTTTGTAGCCATTAGGGATAAAGACTACAGGGCGATACCCTTCACGATAAGCCTCTAATTCAACGTTTTCTTGAAACGGCTTTTGGGCGGCTTTTAAGATTTGTGCAACAGCGCTGGGTTGGCTGACGAGTTCGGCTTCGATTTGTTCTGCTGGCATGGTTTTTCCTCGGATTAGGCGGTGACTTGTTTAAGGGTGATTGGGGTGGTGTTCACATCGCGCACCGTGGTCGGGCTGGTGGCGTTGATGTCGCGTAGGTCGAGCTGGCGTTGGGTTGGATCGGTGGCGAGTAGGTCGCCTTCTGGCGTACCAAACATGATCGATTCGCGGCGTGGTTGGTTTGGTTTGCTGAGCTTGATGTCATAACCCACACGCATCGCGCCAGATTGACGGCCTGCGGGTTTGATATTGATTTTTACGGTGATGCTGCCGCCTTTGCCGTTGTCGACGAGGGAGATAGCTGTGTTTAGCTCGCGGATGACTTCGCCGAGATCCTCGACCAGCTCGCCGCCGGCAATGTCGCGTAGGGTGTCTGTTGCTGAACGCATAGTGGGCATCCAAAAAAGCGCAGCGGGGGAATTTGGTACTGGCTGAACACCCACATCAGCACCGCTGCGCTGGGGTGATGTGTTAAAGATAAACAATTGTTGATTGTTAGTCAACATAAGTTGATTAAAAATCAACAATATTTGGCATTGTTGATTTTGGGACGAAAAAAAACCGCCCTAAGGCGGTTCAAATTGGTTGTTTCTTTACTATTCAATTTCTTCGCTGAGTTCTTCAAGTGGCGTAAGCGCCTCTAAGTTTAGAAGCCGTGCTAGATGTTGATTACGCTCTTCTTGGTTCATGTGCTTGATCGCCTGAGTTTCGTGGTATTCATGCGCGGCAGCGGTTAGGGTGAAGT
Organism: Deefgea piscis; assembly: GCF_019665785.1. Lineage (NCBI taxonomy): Bacteria > Pseudomonadati > Pseudomonadota > Betaproteobacteria > Neisseriales > Chitinibacteraceae > Deefgea > Deefgea piscis. The sequence goes on along the minus strand of NZ_CP081149.1, from coordinate 2,555,830 downwards.
GAGGCGCTTCTTTGAGTAAATCACCTCCGGTAAGTTCAGTAATGCTGTTTTTGATCTGTTGTAAATCGACACAGAAAAACTCCTTACGGAAATTAACCATATTCATACGCTGTAGGTTGAAGCGGCGATGTAGCTCACGCTCAAGACCTGGGGCGTCGTCGCTATACATCATGGCATGAACATCAAAAGTAAAAGGTACGGAGGCGTCGCCTAATTCTTTGACGCGGTCCATCGGCTCTAGTCGACGCGTCATGCCGATTTTGAATACGGTTTCGCCAAATGAACCAATATTTGAAATGACATAAACGTGTCCAGCACGGGTTTGTTGTGCCATTGAGAGTGCGCGTTGATTTTTAGCTTCTGCCTCGGTGAGTTTTTCTTGTAACTCTGCCAATTTAAGTTCGAATTCAGTGCGTTGTTCATCGGTGGCCTTGGCAATTTGTGTTGCTGTTTTTTCCATGGCCTTGCGAATATTTTCTTCTTCTTTGGCTGCATCTTTAATTGCGCGCTCATATTCGCGACGGGCTTTTTCTTCTTCGCGGATTTGTTCTTTGATTTGGCGTTGTTCTTCACGCTCTTGATCGCGCAATGCTACTACTGTGGCGGCTAATTTAAGTTCTTGTAATCGAGACTCTAGATAGGCGGGTGTAATTCGGGCGTCTCTGAATGCTTTGCCTAGATGATTCACTAGACTATATGCGTCATGAATTTGCTGCTCTAGTTTTCCGATGTTTTCTGCTTTGATGGTGGCTAAAATTGAATCTACTTTGCCGTTAAATGCATCGGTTACGAATGCAATTGCCGTTTGGCTTCGATTGACTTCGACATAGTCACACACGGCAGCCTTGCCCGTCTCGGTGAGTAATTTGCTGTTTTTTCTGGCTGCGGTTAGCTGCAATCCTGCGTCAGTATGGCTAAATCCATCAGCTAAATCATCAAGTAGGCTTTGTGTGGGTTTGAGGTATTTGATGCCGTAGCCTTTTATTACATTTTCCATAGCGGTGACAGTGGCTTGGATTTCTTTGCTTCGCTCTAGTGCTGTATAAGCGTCGCCAGCGATGCTTGTCGCGTTGTTTTGCGCTCTTTGTGTGATTTCTGCTGCTTGGCTATTGGCAGCGTTAAGCGCTTGGTCTGCTTTGTTGCGAAGTTCGGCTGCGTTGGTTCTAGCGGTTTTTAGTATTTGTTCTGCGTTTGCTTTTGCCGAATTGGCTATGGTTTCTGATTCGGTACGCGCACTGATAAGTAGTGAGTTTGCTTTGTTTCTAAGTTCTGCAGCGTTGATGTTTGCATTTTGAATGGTGCTTTCTGCTGCTGATTTAGCGCTATTTACAATGTCTTGTGCATGCGTTTTGTTTCTGTCGATGATTGTTTGCGATTCAGTTATTTTCTTTTTTATTTCTTCGTCGATGTCAGCGATGGATTGGTATTTACTAAGTTTCTCGATATTTGACTTAAGACCATCATTCTCTGCGTTTAGTATTTTATTTTTTGATTCAGCTTCTTTGATAGCCAGTTCTTGTAGCGACTTTAATTCATCCTCTCTTAATTTGGCGAGTTTTATGTTTGTTTGGTGGGATTTTTTTTCTTTAATGTATAGAAAAAGTAAAACAATAAGTGGGATTAGTAATAAGGGTTCCATAAGTGTTTTCTCTTTGTTTTTTGGTTTAGGTAAATTAATTGGTAAGTGTCTTGAAATTTACAGGAATGGCATGCAAAAGAAAACCCGCCGAGGCGGGTTGGGTATTGCTTTTGGTATTTAGGTAATCTTGTCAGCTTCTGCAATCATTGTTTTTGCTTCATTTAGGATGTCGCTAGCTTGTGCTAATGTAAATTCGTCAGTGAAATTATAGTCAGCGTGGACTCTTGTCATTTTTTGATCGCCCCGTGCACGATAAGCCAATTTTCTTATTGTTACGTGAGACGTATGCCGAGTGCTGGTGCACTCAATCATGCGTTGATAGAGCTTTTCATGTGAGCCTTTGATTGAATCATCTTTTGCAGATGGTGGTAACAATAGTCGATTGCATAGGCTTTGACTTGCATGGAATATTGCATAATAAGCGCGACTACCCACTGCTCTGTATGTTGACTCTGCTAAATCACCTTGAACGGGGTTATTTACTATATTTTGAAGAGCTGTCTCTGCCCACGCAATGAGGTTATTGTGGTCCATGTTTGTCTTCCGTTACGAATGAAACATGAAAGTTTTCTATTGGAGCATCTGGCATCGTTTCGAAAAGCGAATCAATGAATTGATTGTTTAATTTTCTGGTTGCTGCTGGTGATGCTTGCACCGGTATGTGGTACCAAAGTAGGTCTTGATTTTTATCTAGCTGCAGCGCTGGCGTAGTATTGAGCAGTTTATTGTCTTGCTTAGCAATGCTAAAAGCCAATGCGACCATTTGCTGCATTTGTTCAGGATTTAAATTCCAATCTTCAATTGTGCGCGTAATTTTTCCTAGCAACTCCGCAAATTCTTTTGGCATGTCCGGGCTCCCTAATTTTCTATTCATCTCCACTACCTTTTGGGCTGTGTTTGTTAGGAGCAGTACGTGGCTAAGTTGTGCTTGCCAAGATAAGTATTCTGGATCAGCTGTATGCAAGTACTCGTTGGTTATATCTAGTGCGTCTTCAAACATAGCAGCTTTACAAAAAAATTGCGCCAACTGGATTGCAATTGTTTTTGAATGGAAAGATGCTGTTAGCGCTTTATGCGCTAGTTCTTTAGCTAGGACGTCGTTGCCGATTAACAAATTCAACCCTGTTTCAAGCATGTAGCCATCTGCTCGCAGCCTCATATCGGATGACTGAGTTAGTTTTTTGATTTCGGCCCTTGCTCTGGGCACGCGAATGTCGCTAGATGAGAGGCGTTGTCCATTGGAAAATAAAGCGTCAATTTGATCCAAAAGTGAATTTGTGACGGGCTGCTTGTTTGGCTTCATATATTTTTTTACTGGTGTGGGTGGTGCCAAATAATAGGCATCTTCTTGCGATTACGGCTTGCGTTTATTGTATGTATTGAGCACGTTGCTTGATGTATACATACATAAAGTAATTTTGTAAATCAGATCACGGGTTTTCGCCAGTTTTGCCACTATGGATTTATTGTTTGTTTTTTTGATTTGAGCATCTGTTGATGTGTAATGCTTGCGAGCTTACAGCATTAAGTCGGCGGGATTGTCGGATGCTTCTAATTCAACAGCCATTATCTTTAGCTGCTCGATGAATCGGTCTGCGGCTTTAATGGTTTCGGCATCATCGCATACCACACAGATCGTTTTGTTATCGTCGGGGGCAATTTGGCAAAGTATGCCTGCGGCGTTGCTGATTTGTTCTTTGCTGCACTCATGCGGGTTTACGTGCAAAAGCGCAACAGAGCGGCCATTGCCGCGCCACAAGTGCCAGTGCTCATTATTTTCGATCAACTCCATGCCGCTGAGCCGTTTGCGCAAAACTTGGATTAACTGCGAGGTCGGTAGCGCTGGGTTGTTGCCGTCGCCGCCCTTGGCTTTGGTTTTGCTGGCTAGCAAGTGAAATCCGCAACGAGTATTGAACCAGCTTTCTAGCATCTGGCTGGGTTTAAATCCCTTTGCTTGGCCTAGCCAATGGAATTGAATGAGATCGGGCGTTGGCGAGCAGGGCAATCCGTCATTCATACTCATCTGTGAATTGTCGTAGCGTAGATGCAGTTCATTTAAAGCACGCGACCACAGAACTAATGTTTGCTCGCTAAAATTGGGTGCCAAATTGGCAATAATGCGCTCGGTGGGCACAAGCATCATTTGTGTTTTGCGATGGTGCGAATCATCGAATTGTAAAATTGCGCCGATGGCGCCCATTTCTGATCCAACGCCAGCACCGCATAAATTGACGACGGCCTGCATCGCTGTGATTTGCTGCGGCAACTGCGGTACCGTGCGATATGACTCGGCTAGCAGTCTGTTGATCGCATCGTCATTAATTGAAGGCATACGCAGTGCCTCTTAAGTTGATTCGGCTTTGCAATGTATCGTAGATGTCATGTCCTACATCTTCATTAACAACTAGCGTCACCCACTTGATAATCTCTGGACTGGCCGACGAGAGGGCGAGACGATGGCGTTTAGCTGCGCGCTGGACGCGAGCTCGAGTGATGTCATCAGTGACGATTAGCTCTGCGAGTGACTGATGCTTACAGAGTAGCGAATGATAGTCCGTGCAATATTCACCACCAAGCCAATCGCTACCGTCGAAGTGCAGGTATTGGCCTCGGCTTAATTCCCACCAGTTGGCATACTGTGATGCGCTGCGTGCACCCCATAGATCGAGGGCAATTAGATCGTAAATCGCTGGCCAGCGTTTTATATCGTCAAGCTGTGAGATTGGAATGTCATCGTAGCGAACGGGCGGGGCTTCACCGCCGCTTGGCGCACTAAATGCTATGGCGACATAAAGTTTGCCAGTAATCCATGTTTTGTCTGGATGTAACGTGGCGGCGTCATCGGCGTCGATGACCATGAACCATGCTTCACCGGGCTGGGGAATACCTAATCCGCCAGCCAGTAGCCAACGCAGCCAACAGTGGATATGGGCGCGACTACTGACCGGTGCAACTTTAATATGCACTTCGTGTTCAATGTCGTGGCAAAACGGGTCGATTATTTTAGCAACGGCAAAGCCGTTGCTTAGTGGGCCGATACAACCGGCAAAGTGCTCTGGGCGTAAAACAAACACGGAAAAACCTTGATCATATTCATCGGCTTCCTAATCGAAACTGCGCGACTAATTGGGTAAGCAAAACCGCGGCTTCGTCAGGAGGCGGTGAATGTATCAAAGTTGTGACAAGCTTACCTTGTGCGGCTGTAAGCTTTGCAACGTCAGAGGGGGATATTTGACGCTCAACGTCAAAAAGAGCGAAAAAATCAGACAAACGGCCAGATGGTAATTTTAACGCCGCTTCAATTCTGTCGCAGATGTCGTCGCTAATGGGGCGAGACGGTGTTTTTCCGATGCAGCGTGAGAGGGTTTCTTGCGGGATCCCAACTGCAATACTGAACTCGCCTGCTGTCTCATAGCGTGCAATTAATCGGCGAATGTGTAGCAATCGGATGTCGTTTCCTGTCATGCCGGCATGATGTACGACACGAGCTGGCGATGTCATTGATCTAATCGGTCAAAAAAATCAGGCTTTTTTCTTGTGCTCTGACGCTGCGGCCTCGGCTTTGGCGCGCTTTGGCGAGTTATCTATATACAGTTTGTCCGATTCCGTCTTTTGATCTGTGGCCGTTGCGATTTGCATCAGGGTGGCGGCGCTGATGTCGTTGCTGGTTGTGCTGACCTTGCGTGACGTGCTTGAAGAGACGAGCGCTCGAAATAATCCAGCATGAGCCTCTGCCATTTCGGTTGATAGTGCGCCTGAATTGTAGGCATGCATGGCAGCAGAGACGATCACTTCAATTTCACGCGGGTAATTGTTGGTCGTTTGCCCTGTTGTTTCTTTTTTCCCTTCACCAGTCATTAGCCAATTCAGGTCTACGCCCATCGCTTGGGCAATACCTGCTGCAAATTTACTGCGGCCGCTATCTCGCTTTATCACGGCAGATAAGGCTTGCGGTTCTAAACCTTCGACGCGATTACATAGCTCAACTTGATCCCAGTTGAGTTCAGTAAGGCGTAAGGCGATACGTTTTCCCATGTTCATAGTGCTATTAGTCAACAAATGTTGACCCTTTGCAACAACTCTTGTTGACTTTAAATCAACGATTGTTGATAATTGCCGCATGGACAAAATAACTGCACTAGATAAAGCCATTGAGTTGCTGGGTGGCGTCAATGAATTAGCGAGGCGCATCGGTGCTTCTCCTGCTCGTGTATCTGCGTGGCGAAAGCGCGGCAATGTGCCTGCTGAATTCTGCCCTGAAATTGAAAAACAAACTGATAAGCGCGTCCGCTGTGAATTTTTACGCCCTGATGCAAATTGGGCTTACTTGCGCGGCACTAAGATTTCCACCGAGTAGCGCTCCCACACGCCGCTCTTCACCTGTCTGACCACAGGTGTTTTTTACAAAGCAAATCTTAGTTGGGTTTTTTAGTTCGCAACTAGAGATTAATTAACGGAGTTCTAGTCATGGATAACACCACGCTTTCTGATCGATATCGGTCGCAAGTTTTGGCGATTCAAAAGCTAGCGAAATGCTTTGGTTTTCGTACAGCGAGTGAGGTTTTTGATCGCTCGGAAAGCATGATGATGAATGCGGCTAATCCTAATTTGCCAACCTATCAATTTACTGCGTTGCAGTTGATTCACATGATTGCCGAACGAAAAGACGTGGCCTTGGTGCAGTCGTTGGCGGATTTGTGCGGTTGCGTGGTGTTGCCAGGTAAAAATTTAGTGGTGTCGTTTTCAGGTTCACCAGCTGAGTTGGCGATGAATGTTTTACGCGGCCATATGGGGTCGGCGGCGGTGACCGGATCGTTGTTGGCAGAAACGTTTGCTGATTTGAAAGTAGAAAAGCATGAGGCTGTCGCGGTCGGTGCTGGGATTGATGAGCAAATCAAGATGCTGCAGGGGATTAAGGCTGCGGTGTTGGGCGCGGCAAAATGAAAGCCCGATCAGTCTGCGTGAATCGTCGGGTTGATCCAAATTTGAGTTTTGGTTTGCTGTATTTACGGAAAAAAGCTTGGGCGGTGCGCAAAGCGAGGCCGGCAGAAAAGAAGCAGGCCGCACATCAAGTGGTGTTGTTGCTGATGGAATTGTTGAAATGAGCGCTTATCGCGACCCTACGTTTGAGCAGGCTCATATCAATTTAGAGCGCGCTAAGCGGCAAGCGGCGATTGATGCGGTTAAGCCTGAGATCGATGTGGCGCTGATGCTTCGATTGCGCCGCAAGCGTAAACGCTCGTTGGCCAAAGTGATGCAGGGTAAGAAGTGAAGTTTGAGCAGAAAGGCCTGTTTTACGCAGAGAGCCTTGAGGGGTATCGACTGGTAAAGCATATCGATGATGGTGTGCCGATGTATGCGGCGTGGCATCCACGGGGTGAGTGGCTGGCGTTTAATCAAACGACGGCCAAGGCGGCGGCAGCAATTTGCCGTGAGCATTGGGAGAAAGGCTGTGGGTAATCGTGAATTTGAAAAGGTTGATTTTAAGGCTGTATCCAGAGCTACTTTGGATGCGGCTGAGCGATTACTTGCGGAATGGTTGCCGCTTGGCCGCCGCGTGAATGGTGAATGGGTTTGCCCGAATCCGATGCGTAAAGATTCAAATGCAGGCTCATTTTCGATTTCGATTAACAAGGGCGTTTGGAAAGATTTTGCGACCAATGATGGTGGTGCTGATTTGATTAGCTTGTATTGCTATTTGAATGGTTGCTCGCCATTAGATGGTGCGCGTGAACTTCATTCTCGTTTGGGTGTGCCTTTTGCGCAGGATGGGATTAGCCCCGCGCCAAGCGCTAGCCCAGTCAAGGGGGAAAACGATGATCCGTGGGTGAATGTTTTTCCTGTGCCTGATGATGCACCTGAGCCGCATGTGGCGCATATCAAGCGCGGGCGGCCTGATGCGGTGCGTTGTTATAAAGATGCTCAGAATAATGTACTGGGGTACATCTATCGATTTCGCACTAGCGATGGCGGTAAGGAGGATATACCACATACGTTGTGGCGCCATAAAACATCAGGGGCGTTGGAGTGGAAGTGGAAGCAATGGCCAGAGCCGCGCCCTTTGTATGGTCTGAATGATTTGGCGGCTAAGCCTGATGCACCCGTATTGGTGGTGGAAGGGGAAAAATGCCGTGATGTGGCTGCGCTGCATTTGTCTGAATTTGCTGTGGTGTCGTGGCCTGGTGGATGTAACGGAGTTGGTAAGGTTGATTTCTCTCCTTTGGCGGGTCGTGAGTTGATCCAGTGGCCTGATGCCGATGCGCAGCGCGTGAAATTGTCTGCTGAAGAGAAAAAGGCTGATGTCGATCCTGAGAGTAAGCCTTTGCTTGAGCTGGCTTTGCAGCCTGGTAGTGTCGCTATGGCGAAAGTGGCAGCGGCGGTTTGTGCGATTGAACCGAATACAAAAGTTATGGTTGCGCAGCTTCCTGTACCTGGTACTTATGTGGGTGGATGGGATATTGCTGATGCGATTGAGTTGGATGGTTGGTCTGCTGATCAGTGTCGTGCATTTATCGCAAATGGCATTTCTACCCCTAAATCGGCTGGCGCAGGGCAAAAGATTAATCCTGAGCCAGCGCAAGCGCAGTCTAAGGGGGGGGTGGCTTCTGATGATTGGAGTGAATCACTGCTTTGGTCTGAAACGGGTTTGCGGCCTGTTTTTTCTAATGCGTATGAAATATTGAAAAACGATCCGGCTTGGGTTGGTGTGCTGGCGTTTAATGAATTTAGTGGTGCGGTGCATAAATTGAAGCCGCCGCCATGGCAGGGTGCTGAGGCAGGATTGTGGGCGGATAGTGATAGTAGTAAGGCTCTAATTTGGCTGCAGCAGCAGCACCGTTTGTTTTTGAAGGCGAGTTCGATCGTTGACGAGGCCGCGCAAACTGTGGCTTATGACAATCGGTTTCATCCGGTTCGTTCTTATTTATCTGATTTGGTGTGGGATGGGGTTGAGCGCTTACCATTTTGGTTGGCTGATGTGTTTGCTGCTGAGCAAAGTGATTTTAATGCGTATGTGGGGTGTGGTTGGTTAGTTTCAGCGGTGGCGCGTATTTTTGAGCCGGGCTGTAAAGTAGACGAAATGGTGGTGCTTGAAGGTGGGCAAGGGGCGGGTAAATCCACTGCGGTGAATTTATTGTGCGGTTCTGAGTGGTATTTGGAGTCGAGTGAAAACCCAAGCGGTAAAGATTTTTATATCACTCTGCAGGGACGTTGGATTGTGGAAATCGGTGAAATGAATTCTTTTAGTAAGGCCGATTTGAATCAAGTAAAAATGGCGGTGACGCGTCGTGATGATACATTTCGTGCGCCGTATGATAAACGTGCAAGTAGTCATCCACGGCAATGTGTTTTTGTCGGCACAACAAATGCTGGGCAGTATTTAAGTGATCCAACTGGCGGCCGTCGATTTTTGCCGGTTCGCTGTGGTGATGTTGTGAATTTGGAGTGCATCATGCACAACCGTTCGCAAATGTGGGCTGAGGCGGTTGCGAAGTATCGTGCAGGGTTTAAGTGGTGGGATTTCCCTAAAGATGCTGCGCGTGATTTGCAGGATGCGCGGTACATTGAGGATAACTGGATTGAATATATTCTTGATTACATCGATGGGCGTGCTCCGTCTAATAACTATCCAGACGGGCATACTGGTGTGGTTTATGAAATTACTAATGGTGATTTGATGCGTAGGGCGTTGAATATTCCGGTTGAAAAACACACTCGGCAGGATCAAATGCGCGTGGCTGGTATTTTAAAACGGCTAGGGTGGGCTGACCCTAAGCAGAAGTCAGACGGCAAGCGGTATTACCGCAGGCCTGTAACTGACCTGCCGCCAGCGCAAGCCATACCCAGCGTGGATGTGCCGAATGACTTCTAACAACCTAATCACAACCTATGAAAAACGGTTGTTGTGATGCTCTAGGCCGCGTGGTTGTTGGCTTTAACAACCATAACAACCTTTTCGCGCACCCGCGTATATACGCGGGTTTTTTTACGTCTACCTATTTATATCTTGTCTCTCTGTATGTTTAAAATAGGTTGTTATGGTTGTTATGGTTGTTAGATTAAGTATTTGTGCGGCTTGTGGCGTAACAACCTAATAACAACCATAACTACCAAGGGATTAAACAGCTTTATATTGTTGATTTGGCTTTTTGACGTGCTAAAATCATCTGTAAATACAAAGCGTTGCGGCTATGACTGCACCGCGTGGTGGCTTCCGGTGGGTATGACGGGAGGCATAATGATGTTGTTGATGAAATTTGATGCGCAGTTAAAGGCTTTGGCTCGGTTGAAAGAGCTTGAGATGGATCGCTCAGCGGGATATGCCCAGGCGAAGTATGGTGAAGTGTCGGGTGGTGGTGCTTGTGCTGATATGTTGCCCAGTGGCTTGGTCTATCAAGTGCGGGTAACGGGGGCGGATGATCGGCCTTATGTGTTTACGCGTGAGGAGTTGGATGCGGCTTGGGGCTTGTTGGCGCGGTTGGCTAACCCTAAACATCGTGAGATGTTGAAGCTGGTGTATTTGACGTATGGTGATTTGCGCGACAAGGCGCGGATGGTGGGTGCGCCGTGGTCAACGTTTAAATCGCGACGTGATGCGGCGGTGATTCATTTCAGTAGGTCGTGGATTGAAATGATGCAGGGTTATAAATTGCCTGCTGGTTGTGGGGTGTTGGGTCGGGTTTCTTTGCAGCGTGAATTTATTTGTGCCAATGATGCTTGACAGAATGTCGCCCACTTGTTTAAGATTCAGCTATCGTGAACAAAGTTGCGTTCAGATGGATTTAAAAAAAGCCCCTCGCAGAGATGCAGGGGCTTTTTTGCGGCTGCGCGATTGGCTAATTTTAGCGGGTTAACTTTTAGGGGTTGATGATGGGTAAATAGCTGATAGGTAGTTTCGGTGTCTACGGCCGTGCGCGGTAGGGTTGCTAGCTGGGTGAGAGGCAAAAGTGGCGCTGAGGCGCATCGTACCATTTGGTGTGGCGGCCAATTAACAGAATCGACTTGCCTAAAAATATATGGTTTCAAGAGAGCCCTGCATTGAGTGATCAGTGTGGGGCTTTTGCGTTTGCAGTGGTGAGCGTCGCCGTGTGACTCCTGACCGAGTTGTTCGCTTCCTCTTCCTCCCGATTGTGCGATACCGCACGCGGGGCGCTTACCAGTGCGGATGCTGTTGTCTGTTGTCTGCTGTCGTTTTGCCGTGGCCGGCCTTGTGCCGATAATCGCTTGATTGCGCAGCCATGGCTCCTTATTGGGGGGGGGGTGTGGTGCGGATTACTGTTGAGATTGATCGATCACAGGTTCAATCGGTGATTGATAAGCAGGTCAAGAAGGTGAATCGCTGTGCAGCGATTGCGCTGACTAAGACAGCTGCTCAACATAAGAAAGATTTTGCTTCGGTTATTGATGGCGTGTTTGATCGGCCGACTCGGTTCACAGGGTCGGCAGTGCGGGTTAAGTCTGCGACGGTGCGGGATTTCACTGCTGAGTTGTCGATGCCTAAGCGGCAGAGTAGTTATGTGGGTAAAGAGATTGATGGTGGCCAGCGTAAAGCTAAGGCTTATGAGCGTGCATTGACTGCGGCAGGGTTGTTGCCGAATGGGTATGTGACTGTGCCGGGTGAGAAAGCGCCGATGGATGCAAACGGGAATATTTCTCGTACATTCTTGGTGGCGATGATGCGGCAGCTTTCAAATGGTGGTTATGGCGGCTCGACTAAAGGTGACGATAAGAAGCAGGCTCGTGCTTATAAAAAGCATGGCGGTTTCTTGGTGGTGCCAGTGGGTAATCGTCAGGGTTTTGATCGTGCCAAGATCAAACAGCCTGGTATCTATCGTGTGACTCAACAGCAAACGACATGGGATCTCGATCCAGTGCTGATCTTCGTGCGCAAGGCGAACTACAAACCGAAGTTAAACTGGCGAAACGAGGTGCAAAAGACGGTTGACGCTAAGTTCAAGGGTTACTTCATCGCTGCGCTTGAGTCGTGAGGCAAACGGAAAAGGTACTGTCCAGCCCTTAAGCCTCGAGGGTAATTCGCACCCCGCTGTTCCGCTAGGCGTAGGTTTTCAAAGTTAGTTGACACGGTTTACAGTGGTTTACTGGTCTTGTTTTTCGGTTTACATATAGGTTTAAGCTATGGCGCTGCTCAGCAAATCGGACTACGCCAAGCTTCGTGGATGGTCGCGTCAATATGTGGGAAAGCTAGGCAAAGAGAATCGCTTGGTGATGTCGGGAGGTAAGGTCGATGTGGATGCAACTGATGCTCTGCTTGATAAAACCGCCGACCCCAGCAAGCAAGGTGTGAAAGATCGTTGGGCAGAGCAGCGTGGTGATGATTATTCACCGCCTGCGGCCACGCATCAATCCTGCCATTCGATTGTGCCGCCTGAAATTACCCTTGAATATGATTTTCAAGTTGCCCGCGCCAAGCGTGAAACGCACATGGCCAAGATTGCTGAGATGGACGAGCAGCAACGCATGGGTAATCTGGTCGATGTGAACATGGTTCGCCAAGCGATGACCGATAACGGTGCCGCCATGCGTGCGGCCTTGGAGCGAATGCCTGACCGAATCGCCCCAGTGCTGGCGGCTGAGACTGATCCTACCGTCGTGTATCAATTGCTTGATGAAGAAATCGGGCGAATTCTGGATGAATTAGTGCGCACCGCTGAGCAATTGCCAACGATGTTTGCCGCGAGCAATAAACAATAATCTTAAACTCAACATCAAGGATATAAAAATGTCGATTCGCCCTCTAGCTGACCGTGTTGTGATTCAACGCATTCAGGCAGAAGAAAAAACCGCCTCTGGCATTGTTTTAGCATCCAGCGCCATTGAGAAACCAGATTTGGGTGTGGTGATCTCAGTCGGTAAAGGCAAGCGTGAAAACGGCGAGTTGCAGCCGATGTCGGTGGCGGTTGGCGATAAGGTCCTGATGGGCAGGTACAGTGGTCAATTGGTCAAGGTTGATGGTGTTGAACTCTTGGTGATGCGTGAAGACGATATTTTTGCAGTTTTAGAATGAGCCTATGAACCCAAACGACCTCCCCGACGCCTACTGCATTACCTGCGACGCTTGGGCGGCGGGGTTGCGTCGTCCGCCACGGATTACCGTCAGCGAATGGGCAGATCAACAGCGGGTTTTGACTGAATCCGAAACCAGTGAACCAGGGCAATGGCGGACTGATCGCTTACCCTTCCTGCGCGAAATCATGGATAACCTCTCGCCATGGTCTGATGTGCAGCGCGTGGTGTTTATCAAATCCACCCAAGTTGGCGGTACTGAATGCCTGATTAACTGGATTGGCGCGGTGATGGGGCAGTATGGCGGCCCCATGTTGGTCGTTGAGCCAACGATTGAAGTATCCGAATTATTCAGTCAGCAACGCTTGAGCAATATGCTCGCCGCTTCGCCCAGTTTGTCTAAACGCTTTGGGCAGCAAAGTCGCGACAAAAAGAACAAAGCCTTACTCAAAGAATTCCCTGGCGGTATTTTGCGCTTGGCCGGTGGCAATTCCGCCGCCAGTTTGCGCTCGATGCCCGTTAAGTTTTTGGGCTTGGATGAGGTCGATGCTTATCCAGGCGATTTGGACGGTGAGGGCGATCCGGTTGGCCTCGCAGAAGAGCGGACCAACAACTTCCCACGCCGCAAGATTTTCTTAATCAGTACGCCAACGATCAAAGATGCCTCGCGCATCGAAACCGAGTACGAACGCAGCGACCAACGCCGCTACCATGTGCCTTGCCCGCACTGCGGTGAATACCAAACTTTGGTTTGGGGGAATTTAAAGTGGGAACTCAACGAAGCAGGCGAGGTTGGCAGCGCGTGGTATGTCTGCCGTGAATGTGGCAGCCATATCGAAGAACACAAAAAACCGCAAATGCTTGCTGCAGGCCGCTGGGTACCAAAATACCCTGATCGCCGCGTTCGCGGGTACCACATTAATTCGCTGTATTCGCCGCTGGGCTTAGGGCGATCTTGGAAAGAACGGGCGCAAGGCTTTTTGAACGCCCAAGGCAACACGATTGAGCTCAAACGCTTCGTCAATACCTGCCTTGGTGAGACTTGGGAAGACCGCAGCAGCCAAGTCAAAGCCAATGCGCTGCAAGCGCGTGCGGTACCGTTCAAATTGCGCACCATTCCACTGGGCTGCTTACTGCTCACACTGGGCGTCGATACCCAAGACGACCGCTTAGAGTGCCAGCTGCTCGGTTGGGGTCGGGGCGAAACGTGCTGGGTGCTCGATTACCACGTTATTTGGGGCAATCCATCGCTCGATGAAACATGGGAAAAGCTCACGCACTATCGCCAGCAAGCGGTACTCAATCAATTTGGCATCCCGATGAAGGTCATGGCCACAGCGATTGACTCCGGTGGTCATCATACGCACGACGTTTATAACTATGTGCGCTGGTGGCAGCATGAGCGCGTGATTGCGGTCAAAGGCGTGAGCACACCGAATAAAGCGGTGCTCGGCAAGCCCACCCTGCAAGACGTGGACCACAAAGGCCAACTGACCAAAAACGGCGTTCAGCTCTGGCCAGTCGGTACCGATACAGCCAAGTCAACGCTGATGGGTCGTTTGATTTCAGACGGTGAAGCCGAAATCACCGCGCATAAAGTGCGGTTTTCTAGTGATCTCACGCTGGAATATTACGACATGCTCACCGCTGAAGTGTTTGATCCCGAGCGAAACAAGTGGGTCAAGCGCAAAGGCAAACGCAACGAAGCCCTCGATACATGGGTGTATGGCTACGCCGCCGCGCTGCATCCTGATCTGCGCATTCATGCCTGCCGTGAATGGGATTGGCAGCAGCTTGAAAACATGCTGCAACCAAGGGTTGATGACCTATTTGGCGCAGCCATGGAGCCAAGCAGTATTGCCTCGCAGCCATTGACGGATAAACCGCCCGAAGTAATACCCGAAACACAGCACCCGCCCGATGGCGGGTTTTTTAATGCCCTCGAATCAGACAGCAAATCGAATGATGATTGGCTAGCTGGGAGAGCGGATAACTGGTTGGAGTAAAGCCATGGCAGTAACTCAAGCCCAGCTCGATGCGCTAGATGGCGCGATTGCCACTGGCGAGCTTGAAGTTGAGTACGACGGTAAACGGATTAAGTACCGATCTATCGACGAGCTTATGAAAGCGCGAAATTTTGTCTTTGGGCAAATCGCACAGCAAAGCCCATCCACCATTACACCCACCTCGGCGGTGGCTGAATTTTCGAGGGATTAACGATGTCATTTTTAAGAATGTTATCTGCTTGCGTGATGCTGGCTTCGCAAGCCTCGCCTTGGTTTATGCCGCTGACGGTTCACTCTCGCCCCGTTCATGGTGGTGGTCGTAGTAGCGGCGTAGCAGCTGCCAAGCGCAGCGCACAAAAGCGGCGTAACCGCAAAGGCCGCTGATATGGCTGATATTTGGCTTGATAAATTAATTGGCTACTTCGCGCCCGAATCCGGTTTGCGGCGATCTTATGCGCGGCAAACGCTCGATCAAGTTCGTGCTTACGATGGGGCCAAACAAGGCCGCCGCACTTCGGGTTGGCAAGCGTCGGGTAGTAGCGCCAACGCTGAAATCAGCGCAGCACTGCCCAAGTTGCGGGATCGTTCCCGCGATCTGGCACGCAATAATCCGCATGCGGTCAGTATTTTTAATAAATTTGTTGGTCATGCCATCGGCACCGGTATCACGGCGCGTTGGAGTGACCCAGACGTCACCGCTTTATGGAATCAGTGGTGCGAAGTCGCCAGCGCCGAAGACGATCTTGATTTTAACGGCCTGCAAGCCTTGGCCGCTCGCACGATGGAAGAGTCGGGCGAGGTGATTGTGCGAATGCGCACCCGCCGCCCCGAAGATGGTTTGCCGGTGCCGATGCAAATTCAGCTGCTTGAGCCGGATTTTCTCGATCACAGCAAAACCGAAGACCTCAAAAACGGCGGCTACATCATCAACGGCGTGGAATTTGACGCCATCGGCAAAGTGGTCGCGTACTGGTTGTTTAATCGACACCCAGGTGAAGCAGGGATCTTGTTTAAGCCGCTAAGCCCATCGCGGGTCGATGCTGCTGATGTGTTATTGGTGTTTAAGAAAACCCGCCCTGGGCAAGTGCGTGGCGTGCCGCGTTTGGCGCCCGTA
Source organism: Deefgea piscis (assembly GCF_019665785.1). Classification (NCBI taxonomy): domain Bacteria; kingdom Pseudomonadati; phylum Pseudomonadota; class Betaproteobacteria; order Neisseriales; family Chitinibacteraceae; genus Deefgea; species Deefgea piscis. The sequence continues at coordinate 2,540,049 of NZ_CP081149.1, read as the reverse complement.
CTGATGAAATTGCGCGATTTAGACGATTACGACGACGCCGAAATGGTGCGCAAGAAAATCGAGGCCTGCTTTACCGCCTTTGTCACTTCAAACGATCAAGGCCGATCACTTGGCGCGCAAACCGATGATGGCAAAGGTGTCGGCCCTCGCAAATCTCGCGTTGCACCGGGGCAAATTGAATACCTCAAGCCCGGTGAATCAGTTGATTTTGGCAGCCCATCCGCCAGTAGCGACGGTGAATTTCCCCGCCGCCAATTGCGCACGATCTCTGCGGGCACCGATTCAACGTATGAGCAAGTCACTGGCGATTTAAGCCAAGTCAATTACAGCTCGGCTCGCGTCGGTTTGATTGATTACCGCGCTGTGACCGAGCAATGGCGCTGGCTGACGTTTATTCCGCTGTTTTTACGCCCCATCGCACGGCGCTGGCTGCAGCTGGCCAAGCTCTCGCGCAAGGTAAAAGGCGATCCAACGGTGGAATGGTTTGTACCGCGTTGGGAATACGTTGACCCGATTAAAGACGCGAAAGGCGAGCTGATGTTAGCCGCTGCCGGTGTTTTGGATTTGACCGACTTGCAAATTGGGCGCGGTCTTGACCCAGATATTCAATGGGAAAAGGTCGTCAAAACGCACAAGAAAGCGCAAGAGGCCGGTGTCACTCTGAGTTATGCCGGTGTGACGATTTCTGAGGCGGAAACCGCCACCGACCAACCAAACAGCCCAGCCAAAAGCGGGGCTTAATTTTTGAGGGTAAGCAATGCCAAAAACCACCTTACCGCTCGCCACCCGTGCAGCGCCAGTATCGAGTGTGAATGCGGAAACTCGCACTATCACCTTGGTTTGGACTACGGGCGCGGGTGTGCGGCGCTATGACTGGTGCCATGATCGCTATTACCAAGAATTGCTCGATGTCACACCTGAGGCGATTGATTTAACGCGACTGAATAACGGCGCGCCCTTGCTCAATACGCATTCAAGCTGGGATTTAAGCGACATCGTTGGTGTAGTCGAACGTGCATGGATTGAAAACGGTGAAGGTTTGGCCGAAGTGCGTTTCTCTGAACGCCCCGAACTCGAAGGCTTATGGAAAGACGTGCAATCCGGCGTGATTCGCAATGTCTCGGTCGGCTATTCAGTAGATCGCTTGCAAATGACGCAAGACGATGCAGGCAATTGGATTTATCGCGCTGTGGGCTGGACGCCGCACGAGATTAGCTTGGTACCGATTCCAGCGGATGCCGGTTGCGGTACTCGCAGCGAAAAAACCGAGGGTATTCGTGAATATCCCGTCGAAATCATCGAGCGCACGGCGGATGTCGGGCGTGATGAAGGCCAGCAAATCACCGCTGACCCAGTAGCAGTAAACACGGCATCCGCCGATTTTAATCAACGTAGTGAGGAAAATATGACTCCAGAACAAATCGCCGCTGCAGCAGCCGAAAAACGTGCGGCTGATGAGGCCTTAGTCAAACAAGAACGCGCTCGCGCTGCCGAAATCAATACCCAAGTGCGCAGCGTCGGCCTAGATCAAGCCATCGCCGATGATCTGATTGAGCGTGGTGTTTCTGCTGACGCAGCAGCGAAAGAAGTGCTCGCTAAATTGGCTGAACGCAGCAACGCCAATCCAATCCGCACACCGCGCGTGGAAACCTTGGCGGATGAAACCGATATTCGCCGTGAAGCGATTGCGGCTTCAGTGATGCACCGTGCAGGCCAGCTAAAAGACTTGCCCGATACAGCGCGTGAATTCCGTGGTTTTACTTTGCCAGAATTGGCCCGTTACAGCTTGGAAAAACAAGGTATCGATGTGCGTGGCTTGAGCCGTCCTGAAATCGTACAGCGTTCCTTGATGGGTACCACCGATTTCTCGATTGCCTTGGGTAATGCGGTCGGTCGTGTCTTGCGTGGTGCCTATGAGGCAGCGCCAAAATCATTCGAGCGTTGGGCGCGTAAAGGGAATCTGACCGATTTCCGCCCATCCACTCGCGTCACAATTTCATCAGCAGCGCAATTAGAGCGTGTTGGTGAACATGGTGAAATCAAACAGGGCTTCTTAAATGATGCAGGCGAACAAATCCAGCTCGCTAGCTACGCTAAGAAAATCGGCATTACCCGTCAAGTTATTATCAATGATGACTTAGATGTGTTTGGCCGTATTCCTTTAGCGTTCGCCAATGGCGCGCTGCAAATGGAAAGCCAAATGGTGTACGGCATCCTGACAGGTAATCCTGTGATGGCCGATGGTGTGGCCTTATTCCATGCCTCTCGCGGTAATTTGGCGGGTGCGGGTTCGGCAATTTCGGTGGCCGCTTTGGCAGCAGGCCGCGCGGCAATGCGCTTGCAAAAAGACCCGACGAGCAAAGAACCGCTCAACCTGCTGCCTTCGTTCTTGATTGTGCCGGCGGGTAAAGAAACCGAAGCTGAGCAATTCTTGGCGCAAATCACCGCCAATACCTCAGGCGGCGTAAATCCATTCGCTAAATCGCTGGAATTGATTGTCGAACCGCGCCTCGATGCAACATCGGCAGTGTCGTGGTACTTGGCAGCGAATCCTGGCTTAGTCGATACCGTTGAATACGCTTACCTCGAAGGCGCTGAAGGTTTGCAAATCTTCACCCGCGATGCGTTCAGCTCGGGCAACGATTTTGAAGGCGTTGAAGTGATGGCGCGTGAAGACTTCGCCACCAAAGCGATTGACTTCCGTGGTCTGTATCGCAATCCAGGCGCTTAAGTTTTTTGGATGTGGGGTCATAAGACCTCACGCAGGTTTATTGGCTCACTGCGGTGGGCCATTTTTAATTTTAGGAAAACAACATGAAAAACTATGTTCAGCAGGGCGAAGTCGTTTCCGTATTGGCGCCGTATGCCGTGGCTTCTGGCGATGGTGTTTTACTCGGTAGCTTATTTGGTATCGCTACAAATGCCGCAGCGATTAATGCCCCCGTCGAAATTCGCCGTTATGGCGTTTACGACTTAACCGCAGTGAATACCGATGTCGCTACTGTTGGTGCAAAAGCGTATTGGGATAACGCTGCTCGCCGCGTGACCACTACGGTGGCATCCAATGCCCTGATCGGCGTATTCACCGCCGCCAAGGCCAATGGTGATTTAACTGCCCGTGTCGTACTTGACGCATCGATCCGCTGATGTTTGATCCAGCACGCTTTATGGCGACATTTGCGCGGCATGGCTTGCTGGAATCGGCGGTGATCCATGCGCAAGGTGGTGATGTGACCGTGGATGTGGGGGTGAGTGAAAACGATGTGCCGACTTTTGAATTTATGTCGGCCGAATCACTCACGCTTGAATTTGCCAAATCGGCATTGCTACTTGATGTCGATGTTCAGCTGACATTTCGTGGCGAGCGCTGGCGGATTCATCGCGCCCCGATGGACAACGGCGCATTCATCAAAGCGCAAATCCAAAAGGTAAACCCATGACCGCCCTCCAACGGATTCGCGACGCGCTCGCGGGGTTGACCATCACCACGCTCCCTGGTGTGCCGGTGGTCACGACTGAAGAAGCCGCTTTTGCCAATTCAGTCACGCGCGCGGTGGTGATTTCGCCACTCGATGCCCAGCCCGTTAACGGCTACCCGATGAGCAAACACGCAGTCGAGCAGCCGTTCTCCATCGCACTGATTGCGCGCGGTAGCGATCCGGTCGCAATGATTGAGCTGATGGACAGTGCTTTGTTTGCTGTCATTAGTGACTCGCCGCAGTTGGGCGATGCCGTGCGCTGGCAATGGCTAGGTGATCGTTGGGAGCATTCGCAAATGTCAGACGCCAACTACGCAATCAAACGCGTGGTCTGGCAGGCGACGTATCTGACCGAACGCGGTCGCCGTATTTAATTGTTTTACCTTATTTTTAAATCACCATTTTTAGGAGCTTCACATGGCTATTTATGTTCCTGCCGGATCGAAAATCTTTATTCAATCCGCCATCGGCGCCGCACAAAACGTCACCGGCTTAACACTGGCTAAGCCGCCAGTGGCTACAGCACAAACCACCGCACCAGCCAATGGTGATTACGTTGCGTTTTTAAACATGGTTGGCCCAAGCCAGTTGAACGATGGCCTAGTTAAAGCAGCCAACGTCAACGGCCCAGCTAAGACGTTTGAACTCAAAGACCAAGACACCACTGGCTATTCCGCGCTGATTTCAGGCCAGATGCAAGTCGTCACACTGGGCACTGAATTAACCACTGCCAGCGAATTTAGTTTCAGCGGTGGTGGTCAGCAGTTTGCCGAATACAAGGTGCTGTCTGAAACCACCAAACGCAAAATTCCGACTGAAACAGACGGCATCGAAACCCAAGTGAAAGTCTTGTGGGACCCAATGGATGCGGTGCAAGTGCGCTTGCGCCAAGCGTCGGACACCCGCCAAAAGTTGGCAATGAAAATTCAATACCCTAACGGCCTTGAAATGCTGTTCTTCGGTTACATCGGTTTTTCGGGTACGCCCGAAGGCGGTGGTAATGAAGTCCACACCGCTACGGTGAGCATTACGCAAGCCTCCGCACCACGCTACACCTTGTAATCACGCCACATTAAAGCCCAGACCCGCCCATTGCGGCGGGTTTTTAATCAGACTCGTTCGCGAGTCTTTTTCATTTTAAGGAATTCCCGATGTTTAAATTGCAGCCAAAACCGACTTTCAAAGCCAAAATCGCGCTCTCGATTCCGGGGCAAGACAAGCAAGTCGAAGTCACTATTGAATTCAAGCATCTGCCGCGCCCGCAAGTGAAAGAATTTTTTGACCAGCTCGAAGGCAAAAAAGACCACGAAGCATTAAGCGAAATCGTCGTCGGTTGGGACGGGATTGATGCGCCATTCGATCACGCAGCGCTCGAAACTCTCTGCGTCAACTACCCAACTGCGGGTTCTGAATTGTTTGCCGGTTTTCGCAAATCGTTCTTGGAATCACGCACAAAAAACTAAAACAGATCGCGCTGGCGTTTGCTCGGCCTGCGCGATCCACCGCCCCGACGCTGCCACCGGGCTTGCCGCCTGAATTGGCCGCTGAGTATCTAGCCCAAATGCCAGCCGCCACGCCCGATGAAGTCGACGTCTACCCCGAAAACTGGCTGGCGTATCAAGTGTTTATGGCCATGGGCACACAGTGGCGTATCGGCATGAATGGCAAAACGGGATTGGATTACAACGTCATACCCATGATGGAGCGGCGCTTTAAAGTCGAGCCAGATCAATCTGATGATCTATTTGAAGCGCTGCAAGTGCTCGAAGTGGAAACCTTAAACATCTGGTCGGAGCAAAACAATGGCTGACAATAATGTAACCATCAAAATCAACGCCGATGCGGGGGGCGTAGAGCGTGAAGCGCGTAAGGCATCGACTTCGATCAGCGATATGGCGCGCGGTATGGCCGGTAGCTTCACTGGTTCAGCAGCCGCTGCGGCTAATTTAAATGGCAGTTTAGGCCAAATGGCCAATTCAGCCAGCGGCGCGTTTGATGTTAAAAACATCGGCCTTTTCACTGCCTCACTGGTTGCTGCCGGTGTGGCCGCAGTCGGTTTGGCGGCAGGTTTTGGCGTCGGTAAATTAGTCAGCGTCGAGCGCGAGTTTGGCACGCTCAATGCCCAGCTTGAAACCGCCACCGGCTCGATGGATGCCGCTAAAGCCAAGTTTGCTGAATTAGAGGGCTTGGCCGGCACATTGCCCGAGTCGCTGCAAGACGTGGTCGGCGGCTTCGTTAAATTAAAAAACTTGGGTTTAGACCCTTCGTCAAAAGCCATTGCCAGCTACGCCAATACCGCTGGTGCGCTGGGTAAATCACTCAATGAAATGATTGAGGCCGTCGCCGATGCATCAACTGGTGAGTTTGAGCGCCTCAAAGAATTTGGTATTAAAGCCAGCAAACAAGGCGATAGCGTCAAACTGACGTTTCAGGGCGTAACGACCACCGTTAAAAATAACGCCCAAGAGATCGAAGGTTATCTGCGCAAATTAGGTGACGTTACTTTTGCCGGTGGCGCCGAAAAGCGCATGAAAACCCTAGAGGGTGAAATCTCTAATCTTGGCGACACGTGGGATGGTGTCTTTCGCAAAATCAACGGCGCAGGCGTCGGCAGTATGCTGGCAACGGGGGTTAATGAAATCACTGAAAGCCTAAAAAGTGCGGGGGTTGAGTTAGAAAGCGCAGCATCGAGCTTTAGCGGATGGGTGCAAGACAACGCCGAATCATTAGGCCGTGTTTGGGAGCAAACTAAAGGCTTGGCGGGTGATTTGTGGGATGCGGGTAGCGCGATTGTTTCGTGGGGCGCAGGTTTATCGGATGCGTTGGGTGGTGTTGATGTGCTGGGTTTCGCTATTTTTAGCGTGCGCCTAGGGGTGGCTGGCATCATTGACGGTTTCAATTTAGTCAGCGCGACTGTCGTTGGTATGGGCGGTGTTTTGATCGATGCGTTGGTCGCGCCGATTAATGCCGCGCTGCAAGGCATTGGCAATTTAGCCAGTGGTTTTGCCAAAGTTTTATCCGCTGGCGCATCAGTGGCCAGTGTCACCGGCGCGGATAGCATCGCGGCGGGATTTAATAAAGCCAGTAGTGCAGTCGGTAGCTTTAGCGTCGCCACGCTGGATGTGAAAAAAACCCTGGGTGGCTTAGGCCAAAGTGCGCGTGATTACGCCGATGGGGTGGTTGATTCATTTGGACGTGGTGATACGGCAACGCAGCGTTTAATCAATGGCAGCGATCTTGCCACCGAAGCGCTTAAAAAAACTGGCAAAGCCGCTGATGATGTCACTCAACCAATTAAAAAAACCGCCGATGCTTCCGATGCCGCCGCTAAAGCGATGAAAAAGGCCGCCGACGCGGCTGAAAACTTCGGCGCCTCACTCAGTAAGCGCCTTGCTGAAGACGGCCTTGATGAGTTCGGCAAACTACGTCTTGAAGCTGAAAAAATCGCCGCGCCGCTTAAAAATGGCGCTGTGTTGTTGGGGGCGTGGAATCATCAAATCGACCAATTAATGAGCGCTAAATTCGCGCGCGAAGAGATTGATCGCCTCAGTAAAGCCTTTGCCGATGCGGCCAAAAGCAATGCCGAATTAGTCAATTCAGCACGCGATGAAGCCGAACAGTTTGGTTTGAGCAAGGTGCAAATTGCTGAATTAACGCTGGCCAAAAAAGAATTGCTGCTGGTTGAAATGCAGCGCGAAGCCAATATGGGCGCGGGCATCAACAGCATGGACAATGAGCAAAAATTGCTCAAAGACCAGATCAAAGCAATGAAAGAAGCGTTGGGCTTTCAGCGTGATCTCGAAGGCAAAGAGGTCACTGCTGAATGGATTAAAAACCAAGCCGATGCCGCCCAAAAAACTCGCGATGAATGGCAAAAAACCAGCGACAGCATCAGCACATCGATCACCGATGCACTGATGCGCGGCTTTGAAGATGGCAAAGACTTTGCCAAAAACTTCAAAGACACACTGGTCAATATGTTCAAGTCCTTGGTCTTGCAGCCCATCATCAAAATGGGCGTGCAAGGTGGGCTTAGCGCTGTGGGGCTAGGTAGCTTAGCAGGTACGGCCAATGCCAGTGCCGGTGGCGTTAATTTAGGCGGCATGGATTTAAGCGGTCTCATTACCAAAGGAATCGGCGGTATCGCTTCTTTAGCTGGCGCTTCGGCATCCGGTATCGGCGGTATTGCCGCTGGTGCGTCAGTAGCCGGGCAAGGGGCGACACTCGCCGCCTCATCAATGGGCAGCTTGGCATCATCACTCGGTAGCGTGGCCTCAACATTGGGCACAGTGATGCCTTATGTCGGTGTGGCCATCGCCGCGTATACCATGTTTAAAAAATTTGAGGGGGGCGAAACCCGTAGCGGTACTGATTTGGCGGTGGATGCCGCAGGCAGTGTGCGTAAAGTCCAAGGCCCATCGGGCGGTGATTTCACGCAGGGCGGCGCGGCGAATCAGTTGTCAGCAATGGTCAGTAACGTGAACGGCATTTTGGCGGCGACGGGTTCGCAGCTCAAAGTCGCTAGCGGTTATGGCGCGCTTGAAACCAGTAAAAACGGCAAGGGCTTTGCGTATGCCGGCGGGGTGTTGTCGAATGGCGTTGGCTTTGGGAATGTTGGCGATAACGAGACGCTGCGGCAAGTTGGGCGCGGCAGTAAAACCGCCGAACAAGCCGCCGCTGAATACACTGCCCGGATTAATGATGCGATGGTGTCAGCCATCGCCGCCAGTGATGCCCCTAACGCGGTTAAAAAAATCATTGCGAATGGCGGCGCATCCGATGCAGTGATTGCCGCTATCGGTGAGCAAGCCAATGCAGTGGCAGGATTTGGCGCGGTGATTGGTTTACTGCCGATGGCGCAATTGTCGGCATTAACGTATGACGCTAAAGCAGGGTTACTTGGGTTTGCCGGTGGTTTAGAAAACCTGACTGGCTCGCTCAAAACGTATTACGACAACTTTTATACCGACGCTGAAAAATCCGCGAATGTCACGCGCAACATGACGGATGCGCTGAGCGCAGTTGGGGTGAAATTACCCGAGACTCGCGAGGCGTTTCGTGCGGTGGTTGAGGCGCAAGACTTAACCACAGAGTCGGGGCAAAAAGCCTATGCCGCTTTGCTGGGGGTGTCGGGCGCTTTTGCTGAATTACACCCGATTATTAATGCTGTCGATGAATCTGCGACTGCAGCCGCAGCGGCACTCGAACTGCAAAATCGGGCGGCTAAAAATGCGGTTGAAATTGCGACTGAGCGTTTTAATTTAGAGGGCCAGTTATTGGCCGCTCAGGGCAACACCGTTGCATTGCGTGAGCGTGAATTAGCCGCGATTAGTGCCAGTAATCGCGCTATTCAAAATCAGATTTACGCCTTGCAAGATCAAAAGGCGGCGACTGATGCGGCGATGACTGCGCTTGAGCAATCAGCCAATGCGGAAAAAGCCGCTGTTAAATCGACGCTCGATGGGCGTTTGGGAGTGTTGAACGAGCAAAAAAATGCTGAAGTTTCGGCATTTGAAGCGCAAAAGGCGATTATTGCCGCGCAAAATTCCGCGCGATTAGAAATGGCCAGCGCGCAGCTCGATGCCCAAAAAGCCGCTTATCAAGCCCAGATCGACGGGGCTAAATCGGCATTAAGCGCCTTAAAATCGGTGTTTAATGGCATTCAATCCGCAATTGATCGTTTAAGCGGCAGTCAGCAAGATTTGGCCGACATGCAGTATGAGCAAGCCAAAGCGGCGGTGGCTGGGGCTTTGCAGGCGGCCAAGTCGGGCACATTTACACCGAGCGATGCACTCAATCAGCAGCTAGACGTTGTGAGCCGCATTGATGCCAATCGTTTTAGTAGTGCCGCTGATTTTGCCCGCGAGCAGTTAGTCACGGCGGGGCAGTTGCGCGAGTTGGGCAGTCTGGTCGACGCCAAGATCAGTACGGCAGATCAGCAGGTGGTTTTACTTGAGCAATCGGTAGCCGCGATTGAGTCGCAAGGTCGCGACATGAAAGCGGCTTTTGAAGCCAGTGCCGCAGCGCAATTCACGCAGCTGGAAACGCAGCATAAAGACAATTTGGGCAAGCTTGATACGCAAATCGGGCTAGCGCAAAACCAATATGATGCCGACATTACGCGGCTCGATGGGATTGTCTCTGCTGCTCGCGAGCAGCTTGAAATCGCACAAGGCACTTGGACTGAAACCAAGTCGCTCAATGCATCGACGCAAGCGTTTAATGCGTCGCTCGCGGCTTTGCTGGCTCAGCAAGCGCAGCGTAGTGCGGCTAGTGATGCGCGGTTGGCCCAATTAGCCGCACTCAATGCCGAACTAATCAGAGAGTTACAAGGTTTACGCAGCGATCAAGCGGCGCAAAGTCGCGCTATCGCCGAATCAACGCAAAAAACCGCCAAGGTTTTAGCGCGCTGGGATGGGGATGGTCAACCTGAAGTGAGAGCCGTATGAGTTTAAAAATTGTACAGCCGCTCGTGCTCAGTGACGCGACGTTAAGCAGCAGCTCGGTACCGGAAGCTGATTATCCGGTATGGGCTGCTGCCACCGCGTATAGCGTAGGGCAGCGGGTGATCCGTGCGGCCACGCATCGGATTTATGAGCGCGTGGCCGCAGGGACTACCGCTGCTTTGCCCGAAGTGGACAAGCTCAATTGGATTGATGTTGGGCCGACTAATCGCTGGGCGATGTTTGATCAAGTCAACAGCACTAAAACCGTCAAGGCGGGGTCGATTGTGGTTGAAATCACCCCCGCCAAGGTCATCAACACGGTGGCGCTGCTCAATGTCGAAGCCGAATCCGTACTGATTGAGTTGATTGATCCGGTCGATGGGGCGGTATATAGCCGCCAAATTCAAATGCTGGATAACGGCATTGTGACCAGCTGGTGGCAGTGGTGTTTTGCGCCGATTAAACGCAAAACCATGGTGATCTTAACTGACTTGCCTGCCTACGGCACTGCCAAGATTCGGATGACCATCGCCAATTCGGCAGGCAATGTCGCGATTGGTACTGCGATTGTCGGCGTGCAAGTTGAATTTGGTGAAGGCATCGAAATGGGGGCTAAAGCCGGGATTCAGGACTTTTCGCGCAAAGAGCGCGATCAGTGGGGTAATTTTGTGCTGACCGAGCGCAATTTTGCCAAGCGCGGTGTGTGGCAAATGAAGGTACTCAATACCCAAATCGACGGCCTAATGGATTATTTATCCACGTTACGCGCCAAGCCCTGCTTATTTATCGGTTCCGAGCAATATAGCGCCACGGTGATTTATGGCTTTTATAAAGAGCTCGATATTGTGATCGCCTACGCCACTTTAAGTGAATGCAATTTAGAAATTGAGGGGTTAACTTAATGTCAGTTCCCGTTATTCCCACCTTACCCGCTGCGCCTTCGCGTGCCGACTCGGGCTCGGTGTTTGCAGAAAAAGCCGACGCTCATGTTGCCGCATTAGCCGGCTGGACCGCTAAAGCCAATGAGCTGGGTGATTTTCTGAACACCACTGGCGCCGAAGTCGCTGCGGATGCTGCAGCGGTCGCAGCTCAAGCTGATGCCGTGCAGTCTGCTGCGAGCTTGGCCAGTGCCGCCGCTGCAGCGGCACAAGCCGCAGCAGGTTTACCGCCCACGGCGCAATTTGGCCAAGTGCTGCATACCGAAGGGCTAAGTAATGTCATTAGTACCACGACCCAACTACAAACGGGCCGCGCGTATGAGTGCGACACCTCAGCAGCGGCTTTTAGCGTCCCTTTACCGCCAAATCCAAATGTCGGTGATTTTGTCTGGCTGAATGATCACTTAGGCACATTCGCAAAAAACAATTTAACTGTTTTGCGAAATGGCAAAAAAATCCTTGGTAAAGCTGAGGATTTTATTGTGGATCTGAATTATTTAAATTGCGCGCTAATCTATATTAGCGCCGCACATGGGTGGGCCATTAAATGAGAGCTAGCGCACTATTTGGAACTGGCGGCACGCCTCGCGCCTGCGGGCAATTACCCGTTTTTGGGCGCGGCGAATTTCGTATTTTCTTCAAAACCACGCCATTTGTGATCCCTGCTGGCGTGTCATCGGTACGACTCCGTGTTTTTGGCGCTGGCGGTGGCTCAATTGTCGCTGGTGCAGGCGGCGGTGGCGGTGGTTTCGCCATGGGCGTATTCGACGTGGTCGAAGGAGCAAGCCACACAGCAACTATTGGACTTGGCGTGGTTAGCGGTACGGGTGGCACGTCTAGCTTTGGTGCGCTGATTTCTGCAACCGGCGGTACGGCTGGCACGGCGACGGTTGGCGGCACGGGTGGCGTCGGTGTTGGTGGTGATTTTCAAGCTAACGGTGGCAAAGCGGGTAATGCTGCAGGCTCTGGCGGTGGTGGCGCAGGCTCGCAATTAGGGCGCGGCGGCAATACCGGCGCAGGCGTTTGCGGTGGCGGAGGGGTATCGCCGATGGGCGATGTGGCCGTGGGTGTAAGTACTGGTGGCTCAGCGTTTGGTGGTACGGATGCACACGGCAAATACAATAATTCAACCTCGGCACTTAGCGATTTATATAACTTACCGGTTATAAATTCACGGTTTTTGAGTGATTTTTTAGGTGGAGGTGGTGGTAATGGCAATCAAGTGAAGGGTGGTGTTGGTGGCGGTGGCAGCGGCGGTACTGGTGGTTATACGCAAGGCGGTTCAGGTGGCGCTTTTGGCGGTGGTGGTGGTGGCTCATCTAATGGCGACAGTGGCGGCATCGCCGGTGGCTGTGGCGGCAACATTGCTGGTCGCGGTGGTGACGGCCTAATCATTGTGGAGTGGTGATATGAAAGCATTAATCGAAAACGACATCGTTGTAGCAGCGTCAAATAATCCAGACCAAGACTTTCATCCGACACTCGCTGAAAAATTTATTGTTGTGCCTGACCATATTCGGCAGGGCTGGCGGCTGGTGAATGGTCAATGGCTTGCACCGCTAACTAACATCCTGACGTGGGATAACGCCAGTCGTGAGTATTTTCAAGTCGATATTGGCGCGTTTTACGACCGGTTCGGTAGTAGCAAATTAGACATTCTATCGAGCACCGATCCGCTGGTGATGGCCGTGGTGCGTGATTCGAGTGTGCGCCAGTACATCGATCTTAAAAACCCTGACGTTTCGGCTGGGGTGAACGCCTTGGTTACAGTTGGCTTGTTAAATGAAGCGCAAGCCGCAGCGGTAATCAATCTAGCAACCCAAGAAAACGAGCGTTTTGTTAAGGGCTTACCACAACCTGCTTAGTCGCCATTGCAAAACCAATAACCCGCCAAGATCAAAATGGCGGGTTTTTTTACGCCCTTCAAAAAGGAATCGGCATGCAAGAAGAATTGAAATCGTTTTGGGAAACCCTAGCGTTACTGTTCGTCGTTGGCGCCATTGTGCCGATTGCTCGGGCGCTCGCCAGTGCTGCACCGGACAACTGGCGCATGGTACTGGGGCGTGCGGTGCTCAACGGCATTTTGTCAGTGTCGGCGCTGGTGGTGTTGTTGTGGTTTTCGCCGCCATCGTTGGCGCTGGTGGGGGTGGCGTGCGCATTAGGTACGTTGGGCCAGTCGGGCGTCGAGCATTGGGCGCGGTTATTTATCGAAAAGCGCGGCTGGATTAAATCACGCAGCGACGATGCGGCTCAGTAAGCCAGCCGCATTGATACGCTAAATCAAACCACCCGCCACGGTCGCAGTCGGCGGGTTTTTTTATAGGAAAAATCATGTCGAGTCGAGAGCTCAAAGACTTACACGCCAGCATTCGCACGCTGGCAGCGCAATTTGTGGCTGAAGCCAATGCCACTTTGCAGCAGCAAAACCCAGCGCTCGAAGTGCGCTTGGTCTGCACTTGGCGGCCACAAGCTGAGCAAAATGCTTTGTATGCCCAAGGGCGAACTAAGCCAGGGCCAAAGGTGACATGGGTGACGCAAAGCGCGCATAACACCGATTTACCCGATACACCGGATGGCGACGCTGAGGCGCTCGATATCGGCGTATTTGAAAACGGTAAATACCTGCAAGGCAACACCGCCCGCGAGTTGGGGTTTTATTTAAGACTAGGACCGATTGGCGAGCGCTTTGGTCTGGTGTGGGGTGGGCGCTGGCAAACGCCTGATTACCCGCATTTTGAGCGCAAAGAATGGCGAACCGCAAAATAATCCACAGCGGCAGTGGGTAAGCCCAGCAAATCCAAGCCAAAAAGCTTGGGTTTATGGGCTTTGCACTGCATTGCACAAAAAGGTATCGAACGAATGTTCAAAATCTCTTTAATTCCTCTGCCCTACAAGATTTTAATTGGTCTTGTTTTATTGGCGGCGATGTCTGGCCTCGCTTATCGGCAGGGCTATCAGTTTGCCGATAAGGCATGGCAACTCAAGGACGCCATCCGCATTACTGCTGATGACAAAGCCAAGCGGCAAGCGAGTGAACTCAAGCAACAGCAAGCGCGTCAGCAAGCCAATCAAATCGCCGCGCTCGATGCGGCGTATCAACAGGAAATCGATCATGCAAAAAATGAGAATGAGCGTTTGCGGCGTGATATTCGCGCTGGCGCTATCCGCTTGTACGCAAAATCCACCAGTCCAGCCGGTCTCGCTATCAGTTCAACCGCCGCCAGCGGCGCTAATGCAGCCGCGATCTGCGAACTTGACCCAGCGACTGCTGACGACATTATCAGCATCACAAACGATGGCGACGCCGCAATCGAGCAATTGAGCGGTTTACAGGCCTACATCAAAACGCTGCTGCAGTTTTAAATAAAGGATTTCAAATGACTCAAAAACTCACCGACGCGCAAACTCGCGCGATCAAGTTTTGGAATAATCTTGAAAAATACCCTTTGATCGGCGATGTGGCCACCGCGCTGGGTGTGTCGCGGCAGGCGCTGGAAGCGATCCGCTTACGCATTCGCGCGGTTGACCCTCAGGCCTTAATCGAGCGGCCGCGTGTGGCGCCACAAAAAAAGCTTGAGGCGGTGAATGATCCAATTGCGCCAGCTGCACCGATTGCACCGGCGACGGTTGATGCCGAAGTGCGCACGCTGCGCGCTCAAATTAAAGCGATGCAAGCTGAAACGCTCGACGCTGATTTTATTAAGCGGCAAATCATCAAGCTGGCTGAAACCAGTATCGAGCCGCCAAACTGGCTAGTGAATGCACCGCAAGAAGAGGGCTCGCTCGGTGTGCCGACGCTATTCGCTAGCGATTGGCACTGGGCTGAGGTGGTCGATCCGCGTCAGATCAACGGCTGCAATGAATACAATTTAGAAATCGCCCATCGCCGCGCTAAAGCACTAATCGATAAAACCATTGGCCTGCTGCGTAACGAATTCACGCGGCCTTGTCATCAGGGTATCGTCTTTGCGCTCGGTGGCGATATGGTGTCGGGCGATATACATGATGAATTAATGGCGACCAATCAATGCGAAATCATGCCGACGGTGATCGATCTGCTAGAAATCCTCGCTTGGTGCATCAAAACATTGGCTGATGAATTTGGCGCGGTATTCGTGCCGTGTGTGTCCGGTAATCATGGCCGCAACACACACAAAATTCGTGCTAAAGGGCGCAACTTCACGTCATTCGATTGGCTCACGTATGTGATGCTGAGCAAACTATTCGAAAACGATAGCCGCGTGACCTTCCTGATTCCCGATGGCCCCGATGCCTACTATCGTGTTTTCGGCACTCGTTACTTGCTCACGCACGGCGATCAATTCCGTGGCGGCGACGGCATGATCGGCGCACTAGGACCAATCCTGCGCGGCGATCATAAAAAGCGCGGCCGTAATGGCCAGATCGATATGAGCTATGATGTGATGCTGCTCGGCCACTGGCATCAATATATCCACCATCAGCGCGTGATCGTTAACGGCTCGCTAAAAGGCTACGACGAATACGCTTTCGCTAACAACTTCGGTTTCGAGCGCGCGCGTCAAGCGCTGTGGCTGACGCACCCCAAACACGGCATTACATTCCCATTCGCGGTCAACGTCGACGACCAACAAGGCGAAATCGTCACCGACTGGGTGAGTGTGCCAGACACCCAAGCGGCATAGTTATGTCAGAAACCGAAGCCGCCGCCCTCGACATTCGCCTGGGCGAACTGATTGCTCTTGATCTAAAGGGGGAACTAAAAGACCGCACCGAGCTGATTCAATGCGCTGATGTTTGGCATCAGCTTTGGCTGGGGATATTGGCTGAAGATAGAAGCGGTATCGCCGATAAGGGTGGGCGCTATGTAACAAGCCAAAAATAAACCAAACCCACTCGTCATTTAGGCGGGTGGGCTTTTTTCGTTTCTGGGGCTGGTTTTGCGGTTTATTTGGGGTTTGTAGCGAGTGTTTGCGCTAAGTTGTAGTAAATTTTTGCAACTCAGTATTTTTGATGCTTCTAGTTTGTTGATTTATATGGTTTAAATTCTTGCAGTACACCCGTCGAGCATTGGCGCAATACAGAAGCGGCGGGAAGGGGTATTGGGTGTTTGAATTGACATTGCAGTATTTATATCGCGGTAGTGTCGGGCCAAGCCCTGAATCTGCATCATTTTACGCGTTTGCCGTCGCGCTGGCTTGTTTTAGTCAATCAGCGGCTTAAAGGGCGCTTGGATGCGGCGGGAAATAGTTTGATTGCCTTTCGTTTTATGCCGAGTATTGCCAGTGATCAAATATTGCTGAAAGCATCGCTGCTTTCCCTCTCCCTTGATGGAAGAGGGCGTAGGGTGAGGGTGAAACTACGGAGTGCAGCTCAACACCCCCATCCCAGCCTTCCCCCATCAAGGGGGAAGGAGCTACAGTCGAGCGAATCCAGCGTTTGCGTTGTAAGGTATCAACACAAAATTTGCACAAAGTCTGAATAAAACAAATTTATTCGATGTATAGCCATCCAGCCCATGCAAATCATGGCTTGTAGTCAAATACATCTATAGCAAAGCGATTTTTGCGTAGGGTGGGTTAGCCCTTGGGCGTAACCCACCAATCCAACACCAATCACCATCAGCGCCGCCATTCGCTGCTGCTGATTGAAACGAAGCTCACCGCAGCATCCTGCTCCGCAATCGCAAAGTACCAACAAGAAAAACTTGGCAATAATCAAACAGTACCTTTATTGGGTGAGTCATTTTCAATTATTAAATTGCAAGCACAAGATGACGAATGGATATTGCCGTACCATGCAGTCGCACTAGTGCACGCCTTAAGCCTCGATAATTGAATAGGAAGGATAAATGCAATTCATAGAAAACGGCCCAGACATTCCAGATGAGTTGCTGCAGGCACACGAGGATGGTCGTGTAGTTTTTTTTTGTGGCGCGGGCATTTCCTATCCGGCAGGCTTGCCTGGGTTTGGGGGGTTGGTAAATAAAATCTACGAGCTAATTGGTGAAGATCCTAGTGAAATTGAGGCTATGGCATTGAAGCGTCAGCAGTTTGACTCTGCACTTGATCTCTTAGAGCGGCGTATTGTGGGCGGGCGTTTAGCTGTTCGTAGTAAATTGGCTCAGGTATTGAAGCCTAAGCTACGTCGCAAGGGTGCTATTGATACGCAGTCTGCATTGTTGAGGCTGGGGCGTAGTCGTGGAGGTGCGCTGCGGTTAGTTACTACCAACTTTGATAATCTCTTTGATGTGGCGGCCAAACGCACGAGTCAAAAATTTCAATCTTACGCAGCACCAATGCTGCCAATTCCAAAAAATAGCCGATGGGATGGTCTGGTTTATTTGCATGGTCAACTGCCTGAAAAGGCGGATGAAGCGACTCTAAATCGTTTAGTTGTCACCAGCGGTGATTTTGGCTTGGCCTACCTGACTGAACGCTGGGCTGCCCGCTTTGTGAGCGAGTTATTCCGCAACTATGTGGTTTGTTTCGTGGGTTACAGTCTCAATGATCCGGTGCTGCGCTACATGATGGACGCATTGGCCGCTGATCGAATGCAGGGGGAGTTCACGCTGCAGGCTTGGGCGCTAGGTGATGTTGAGCCGGGGCAGGAGCATCGTAAAACTATTGAATGGTGCTCCAAAGGCGTTAGACCTATTCTCTATAAAGTGCCTGTTGATAGCTACGACCATTCGGCGTTACACCTTACCTTGCATGCTTGGGCAAATACTTATCGTGACGGAGTACAGGGTAAAGAGGCCATCGTTGTAAAGAATGCACTGGCTCGACCACAGGAAAGTACGCAGCAAGATGATTTTGTCGGTCGAGTGTTATGGGCCTTATCGGATAAATCTGGATTGCCAGCTAAATGTTTTGCCAATTTCAATCCGGCACCCTCACTTGACTGGCTGTTAGAACCCTTTTCTAAAGACCGTTTTGGGTGTGTTGATCTGCCACGCTTTGGTGTGTCGCCGAGCCGTGATTTAGACGGCAAATTTAGCTTTAGTTTAATTCGTAGACCAGTTGCTTATGATCAAGCTCCACGCATGGTATTGGCTTCAAGTGCCTTGCTAGGGAGTCAGTGGGATGACGTGATGCGTCATTTGGCTATTTGGCTCATACGTCATTTGGGCGACCCTAGGTTGATACTCTGGATAGCTCAAGGTGGAGGCCGGATACATCATGAATGGCGGGGTATGATTGAATTGAAGCTGAATCATTTGGCATCCCTAGAGAGAGAGGGTAACACCGCAGAATTAGATGAAATCCGGTTAAATTCACCCCAAGCTATTCCTGGCTCTTTGATGCGAACATTTTGGCACATATTGCTTAGTGGACGATTAAAATCAAAAAGACTTGGGCCTGATCTTTATGCTTGGGCTAAACGGTTAAGGCAAGAAGGCCTTACTTTTACGTTGCGCCTAGAATTGCGCGAACTGCTTGCTCCGCAAATCATGCTGAGGGAGTCATCTCGTTGGAGTGACGACAGCGAGAGTGTTGACGAGCGCACGCGGTTCAAACAATTGGTTAATTATGATCTCGTACTGGCGGCTGATCACGTCCATTTAACTCTGAGTGAGTTGGCTGATAATGCTGACTGGACATTAGCTTTGCCGCATCTGTTGGAAGATTTTCAGCAATTGTTGCGCGATGCACTGGATTTGTTTAAAGCGTTGGGCAATACGGATGAGCATGTAGATCGTTCATATCTTTATTTGCCCTCTATTGCGCCACACAAGCAAAATCAAGGTTTTGACGACAGGGCCAGTCTGATAGAGCTGTTGCGTGATTCTTGGCTTGCGCTTCGTGTCAATGACTGCCCGCGCGCGACGAAAATCGCGCTCATGTGGTTCGAGCTACCATATCCCATATTTAAGCGTCTGGCCCTGTTTGCCGCCAGTATGGAGGATCGCATTTTGCCAGAGCAGTGGGTCGATTGGCTTTTGGCTGATCGCGCGATGTGGCTATGGTCTACAGAGACGAGGCGGGAGGTGTTCAGGCTATTTGTTTTGCAGGGCCAACAGTTGGGTGAGTTTGATCAGAACCGTCTTGAGTCCGCAATTTTGTTGGGGCCGGATACGTTTCGGGGTCACTTGGACGATGGAGAGTTGCAGAAGTTGGTGGCCCACTCTATCTGGCGTCATCTTAGCAAGCTAAAAGCGTCGGGCCTCAATCTGGGAAAACTTGCAGCAGAACACTTGGCAGAGTTATCCGATGAAAACCCTGAATGGCAGTTGTCAATCAACGAGAGTGATGAGTTTTCATATTGGACAGGTGGGGTCGATGATTTAAGTCGCGATGATATTTGTGATGATGATATAGCACCCAGAAAGCGGGGCGAACTTGTTCAGTGGTTAATTAAACCACCCAAAAAACAATGGCCGTTTGGGGAGGATACTTGGCGCGAGGTTTGCCGCAAACATATGTTGAATAGTTTGTTTGCTCTGTGTGAACTGGCGCGTGATGGAGTGTGGCCAGTTGAGCGATGGCGTGAAGCGCTGCAAGTTTGGAGCGAAAAAGGGATGGTGCTGCGATCTTGGCATTATGCCGCACCCTTAGTTAGTCTCGTGCCTGATAAGCAACTTCAAGATGTTGCTCACCAATTGACGTGGTGGATGATGACTGTATCTAAATCAATCAATCAACATGAGGAGATATTACTAGATTTATGTCGCCGTGTTTTGACTCTGCCACTAGAAGCAAGTACGGGCATTTTAATTAATGGCAAACCGATTAATGAACCGGTAGAGGAAGCCATAAACCATCCCGTAGGACATGTCACGCAGGCGTTGATTAATCTTTGGTTTAAACGTAAACCTAACGATGGTGATTTGCTTGCAAATGAGTTCAAATCCTTATTTACGGAACTTTGCGATACAAATATTGATAGGTTTCGTCATGGACGAGTATTGCTGAGTTCGAGATTAATCGCTGTATTCCGAGTGGATCGAGATTGGACTGAGCAATATTTATTGCCACTATTTTGTTGGACTAATCCTGTTGAAGCAAAAGCAGCTTGGGAAGGGTTTTTATGGTCGCCGCGAATTTATCAGCCTTTATTGATTGCTTTTAAACCCCAGTTTCTTGAAAGTGCTAGTCATTTCGCTGATTTAGGAAAGCATCGGCAACAGTTTGCGGCTTTCCTGACGTATACAGCGTTAGAAACGCCGTCAGGTTTTACTTCCGAAGAATTTAGAGCTGCGATTAAAAGCTTACCACCAGAGGGGCTGGAGGCATGTGTTCAGGCACTTCTGCAAGCTCTCGGAGGTGCTTCTGAGCAGCGTGAGGAGTATTGGAAGAATCGTATCCTGCCGTATTGGCAAAACGTTTGGCCCAAATCGAAAGAATTTGTAACCCCACGAATTTCTGAATTATTGATCCGGTTAATTGTTGCGGCAGGGGATGAATTTCCTTCTGCGTTTGAAACTTTAAAGGATTGGCTCGGCCCTGTTGAATATCCGAGTTATATAATTCGCACGCTCTTTGAGTCGAGTTTATGTAAGCAATTCCCTGAGGAATTGTTGTTTTTACTTGATGTTATTATTGGTGATCTAAAGTATCTCCCTAGCGAATTGGAGCAATGCTTGGAGCACATTAAACAAGAGAAACCGATACTTGAAAAAAGTGATAATTTTATACGACTCAATGATTGCGTACGCCGTACTTTATAATTGAAGAGATTGAAGTCACAGATTTAGTAAACTCAAAGCTGGCTACGTTGCCAGCTTTTTTGTGCCTGCTCGGCTTGTTGGTCGATTCTTTGGTGAGGTCTGCGCACGAAGCGTGGGGCTTTGGCGCTGTCGGTGAGGCGGATGGCGGGAAAGGGGCGTTTGTTGCGCGCAGCTTGGCAAGCAATGGTTTTGAGTGCTATTTAAAAAATCCGGCCAGCAAATTCAAAAGCGGTAAATCCGCCAGCGTTGATTGATTTATTGATTTGGCCTTTTTTATAGGGATAAATCATGTCGAGTCGCGATCTCAAAGATTTGCATGTCAGTATTCGCTTGCTGGCTGAGCAGTTTGTGGCGGAGGCTAATGCCGCTTTGCAGCAGCAAAATCCGGCGCTTGTGGTGCGTTTGGTTTGCACTTGGCGGCCGCAATCTGAGCAAAATGCTTTGTACGCGCAAGGGCGAACTAAGCCCGGGCGTAAGGTAACTTGGGTAAGGCACAGCGCACACAATACCGATTTGGCCGAAACACCGCATGGCGACGCTGAGGCGCTGGATGTGGGGGTGTTTGAGAACGGCAACTATCTGCAAGGCAATACCGCCCGCGAATTGGCTTTTTATTTATGCCTAGGCCCAATTGGCGAGCGCCACGGTTTGGCTTGGGGCGGGCGCTGGAAAACACCCGATTACCCGCATTTTGAGCGCAAAAAATGGCGCACCGCACGCTGATGGGGCGCAGCAGCACTACACCACTGATTTGGGCAACAAAACTGATTTAATACGTACTATAATAGTTTTTATTGTATTTAATGACTGCTATAGCATGACTAGAAAACTTCTTCCGGTTGATGGTGCGGGTAAAAATGCGCTGGCCGAGTTGGGCAATCGCTTACGAACACTGCGTATTATGCGCAGTGATACGATGGCACAAATGGCGCAGCGCCTTCAGTGTTCATTGTCGACTTATGCTGCGCTAGAAAAGGGTGAAGCAACGACTCAAATCGGGCTATTGGTGAATGCTTTAGGTATTTTAGGGTGTTTGGATAGCCTATCGGCCGTTGCGCCCGTGCCGGTGGAATCATTGATCAAATCCGAAGCGATGCGCAAACGAGTGCGTAAGGTAAATCCAACGCTGCCTACGGATGAGGAGATTGATTTCTGATGGAATCTACACGTCACTACAGTTTGCTTTTGGGTGGGTATTTGCCTGAAGCAATTGCGCCGATATCGGTGGCATTACTCAAAGTGGAACGGCAAGGTGTTGTTGAAAGTGGCACGCTCAGCTATGGGCGGCAATATCAGCAAAATCACAATTTTCGCTTCCATCCCGATCCGGCTTTATCTTTGGCGATTAATCATTTGCCAGCCAAAAGGATGCGGGATGGTGGTGCATTGCCACCTTACTTGAAAGACTCACTCCCTGATGCATGGGGGCGCCTCGTTTTGGCTGCTGCTAATCAGGGGGCAGCCCTAGATGACTACGCGATGTTGTCTTGTACTAATCAACATCGCATTGGTGCTTTGGTGGTCATCCATGATGAGCCTCAGTTGCAGGCTGAAACGCCCCAGTTGTCATTGGATGTGCTGTATGAAATGGCGATGGCAATCCAATATGGCAAAGAAGTGCCGGTAGATATTCGCCGACTGTTGACGCAGGGGGGCTCATTGGGTGGCGCCAGACCCAAGGCCAGTATCGCTGATCAAGGCGCGCTATGGCTGGCTAAGTTCCCGCTGCGAGAAGATCCTTTCAATATTGAATTGGCCGAAGCAGGCGCAATGGCATTAGCAAAATTGTGCGGCATACAAACCGCAGAATTTCGCTGTGTTGAAATCAACCAAAGAAAAATTTTCTTAATCAAAAGGTTTGATCGCATAACGAGCCCTGATGGGGAGCAACGCATCCATTTTCTATCTGCGGCGGGTTTGCTCAATGTGGCCTATGAGTCAGGGCAGGGTAGTTATGTCGAATTGGCTCAAGCAATAAACCGTTTTGGTGCGAACCCTAAGCAAGATTGCCAAGAATTGTTTCGGCGAATGGTATTCAATATTTTGATCGACAATACGGATGACCATATTAAAAATCATGGTTTTTTACATGTTAGTGACAATCAATACCGGCTAGCGCCTGTTTATGATATTCACCCCCAAGGTACACATCTGCAATATATGGGTATGCCATTGGTGAATGAAAATACTTCACCCAGTTTGGTACAGTTGCTCGCAGAAGCGCATAATTTTCATTATCAAAGAGATGAGGCCAGCAATGTCGTGCGCGAATTGATTACAACGGTGAGTCAGGCATGGCGAGAACAATTGGCGGATGCCGGTATGAGTGATGCTGATCTGCGATATATAGCCGCGCATCTTGATCCACTTCACGCTCGATGGAGGGCGATGGATCAGGCAATATAAGCGCTGAAAGTACCGTTATTCTAGGCCCAATTGGCGAGCGCCACGGTTTGGCTTGGGCTGGGCGCTGGAAAACGCCAGATTACCCGCATTTTGAGCGCAAAAAATGGCGCACCGCACGCTGATGGGGCGCAGCTTTGTAGTCCAAAACATCACTCAAATTTGCGCTAGATGGGGGTTTTAAATCCACAAAAGCTGAGGTTAACGCTGTGGATAAACGGTAGATAAGCCACTCAAACCCAGTGCCAGTGCGGCTTATAGCGCGTGAGTAAAAAATAATCAAACAGTCCTTGCTGGCTCGACAAACTATCATTATTGCACCGCAGCACATTGATCCGGTGTGAGTTGGCTCGTTCTCATTGGGTAGGGAAAGGTGTAGTGCTTTTGCCGCATTATTCGCTTTTTGCAAATGGCGACCGATACGGTATTTAGTTCTAGCCTCGGTGTTGTCATGATGCTGACTCATGCTTTGCGCGATGGCTTGCGCGGTACGTTGGGTGGCATTCTTGGAATTGCGTTTGATACGCGATGCACCAGAGGGCGCATTGACTTGGCGATGTGATTGCTCATGCCATGCAGTGCTGCCAATGATGGCTATGTTATCTATTAACCCACGCCGCGCAGCGGTGATGATGCAACAGTTAGCACGCTTGGATACTTTTTATCTGTTACGGTTTTTTAAACCCGCTCGATGATTGGAGATGGTGATGGAATCAAGAATCTTTCCGGTATCAGAATATATTCGGCCATCAAACGGCGAACCCATACGCTCTGTGGTTCTGGAGACGAAAGACGCAGTGGTGGTGGTTTGGCACGCCCATCCTGGGCAAGAAATCGCCGCCCATATTCACCCGCATGGCCAAGATACTTGGACGGTGATTTCCGGAGAGGCAGACTATTACCAAGGCGGCGGTATTGTTGCGCAACTCAAGGCTGGAGATATTGCCATTGCAAACCCTGGGCAAGTGCATGGCGCTGTAAATACCGGCCAAGTGCCTTTGGTATTTGTCTCCGTCGTTGCACCGGGCAGCGCCGGTTTTGCTTTGGCGGAAAAATAGTCTTTTTCTGCTCAACAGGGGCAATCAGGCTGCGTTAGCTGGGTATATCTAAAAAACCTGGGGCGCTTTAAAGCCATTCATTCGATATTCAATCAAAGGGGGATTAGTGATATGGAAAATACCGAGCAAAAAAATATCATCGCGATTCTAGAAAAAATATTAGCCAATCAAGAATTGCAAATACAAAGACAGTTTGAAGCAATGGATTTACAGAAAAAGCATTTTGAAAATAGCCGTCCCTTGTTAGAGCAGGCCAAAAAAACGCAGCAAAAAGCGCAGTTATTGTTTTATGGTTTGTTGGCGATTACTGCGGTGTTGTTATGTTTGATTTTTTTACTGTAAATCGTGCGGGAACGAGCAAAAAGATGCGGGTATAACAACCGGTCGCTTCATTTTGCAACTGAGTGCGAAACAGTGTGTCCAAGTGCTGGTTATGCTGGTAGCGCTGCGCTCTAATAGTGGCGCGGCGGTTTGTCTGATGAGCCTGTGGGTTTGTGTGTTTGAGGTTGGATAGATGCAAAAAACGCTGTTGATTTTAGGGGCAACTGGTGCGGTGGGTCAGCAATTATTGCAGCAGGCTTTGGCGCACGCCGATGTAGCGCGGGTGATCGCGCCGACACGGCGCGCTTTAACGGCGCATATTAAATTACAAAATCCGATTGTCGACTTTGATGCGCTGCCGAATGACGCGGCATGGTGGCAGGTGGATGCGGCACTCTGTGCACTGGGCACAACGCGCAAAATCGCTGGCTCGGCGGTAGCATTTCGGCGCGTTGATTACGACTACGTATTGCAGGCAGCCCAGTGCTTGCATCAGGCAGCAACGCCAACTTTGGTGTTAAATTCCTCATTGGGTGCCAATGCACAGGCTAGCGGTTTGTATCTGCGCACCAAGGGCGAGGCTGAACGCGATGTGCGCGCCTTGGGCTTTCGCTCGTTGACTATTGTTCGGCCGTCTTTGCTCGATGCTGGCGTACGCCCCGATCGACGCCGAGCAGAAGAATTCGGCTTATGGCTCAATCGGCATTTTGCCGGCTTTATTCCGGCAGCGTGGCGGGCGGTGAAGGTGGAACGCGTCGCCGCGAGCATGTTAGCAGCGGCACTCAGCGCAGCGCCTGGGGTGAGTGTGATTGAGTCGGCGCAAATGGCGAATCAGGATTGATTTTTGGGCTTTGATGCTGGGCCGAGATTGCTTTTCTGCGGTATTGAGTTTGCGCATAATCAAATGAATGGATGTTGTTGATTATTTACCCTCTACCTCGATTGGGTTAGGGCTTTGCTGCGGGTTTTGGTGCAGATCAAGCTCAATGCTGAGTTTATGCTGAGGTCATATGCGGGTATTTGCTTAGCTAGGGTGAATGCTGGGATTTTACTGCGGATTGGCGCTATTTCTTTGGTGGTAGGTTTTTGCTTTTGGCGCCCTTGGGGCGCTTTTTTTTTGCCGTATAGTTGGCCGCATACCGCTGAAAGTAGGGTGCGGCTGGCAAATGAAAGGAAAAAAATCATGGCAAAAAGTGCGGTGTTAACGCGTTGGGAACCGGAAAATCCGGTGTTTTGGCAAGAGCAAGGTCAGTCGGTGGCCAAGCGCAATTTGGCGATTTCGATTCCCTGTTTGACTTTGGGTTTTGTGATTTCAGTGCTGTGGAGTGTGGTGGCGCTGAATTTAAATTCTGCTGGCTTTAGTTTTAGTAAAGAGCAGTTGTTTATGTTAACGGCGTTGCCGCAATTGTCGGGTGCCACGCTGCGGATTTTTTACTCGTTCATGCCTGCACGATTTGGTGGGCGTAAATGGACGGCGATTTCAACGGCGCTGTTGTTGATTCCGGCGCTGTGGCTGGGCTTTGCGGTGCAAGATCCAACGACGTCTTACA
Organism: Deefgea piscis; assembly: GCF_019665785.1. Taxonomy (NCBI): domain Bacteria; kingdom Pseudomonadati; phylum Pseudomonadota; class Betaproteobacteria; order Neisseriales; family Chitinibacteraceae; genus Deefgea; species Deefgea piscis. The sequence goes on along the minus strand of NZ_CP081149.1, from coordinate 2,514,205 downwards.
CCGAGCTACTGGTGATTGCGCTGCTGTGTGGTTTGGGTAGCGGCAATTTTGCTAGCTCGATGGCCAATATTGGTTATTTTTTCCCGACAGCAAAAAAAGGCTCGGCCAATGGTTTGAACGCTGGCTTTGGTAATTTGGGCGTTTCTTTGGCGCAATTATTGATTCCGTTGGCGATCACTTTGCCCTTGTTTGGCGCTTTTGGCGGCGAGGCGCAAAGTTATCTTAAAGAAGGCGCAGCGCAATCACTTTGGTTGCAAAACGCGGGCTTTATGTGGGTGCCATTGATTGCGATCGCGTCAGTGGCGGCTTGGTTTGGCATGAATGATATTGCCGATGCGCGCTCGTCGTTTGCTCAGCAAGCGGTGATTTTTCGCCGCAAACACAATTGGCTAATGTGCTGGTTGTATATCGGTACTTTTGGCAGTTTTATTGGCTTTGCGGGTGCTTTTGCCTTGCTGACTAAGTCCTTGTTTCCAGATGTTGCTGTCATGAAATATGCCTTTTTAGGACCGTTGATCGGGGCATTAATACGGCCAGTGGGCGGTATTATTTCCGACAAAATTGGTGGTGCGAAGGTTACTCTACTTGTGTTTATGGCGATGGCATTTTCTGTGTTGGGCGTGTTGGCGTTTTTGCCTGAGTTGGGCGTCGATGGGCAGTTAAGTGGTGGTTCTTGGCCAGGCTTTTTTGCCATGTTTTTATTGCTGTTTACCTTTGCCGGTTTGGGTAATGGCTCGACGTATAAGATGATTCCAACGATTTTTGCCACGTTGAGAATGCGCGAGGCAAAGGGGAGCGATGAAGCGGCACAAAAAGCGGCGCGCTTGGGTGGGATGCAAGAATCAGCGGCAGCAGCGGGCTTTATTAGTGCGATTGGTGCCTATGGTGGTTTCTTTATTCCGCAAAGCTTTGGTTTGTCGATGCAAGCCAGTGGCGGCCCCGAGTTAGCCTTGTACGCGTTTATTGCTTTTTATGTGAGCTGCGTGTGGATGACTTGGCGTTATTACGCTAGCCCAAAAGCTGAATTGCCTTGCTAGTACGTATTGCCATCTAGGCTTTGTGTTTTTTGGCCTAGAGGGCAATACATCGAATAGATATACGATGTTCAGAATATGTGTTGATGGATTTAAGTGCCTGCGGCACCGCTGTTTACAGTCGCAGTCCGCGACGGGGGCTTACTTTCTTTGTGTCGCCAAAGAAAGTAAGCAAAGAAAGGCGACCCGAGCGCGCATCGGTCCCCGATGCCCTCGATTGTCGTGAGCCAAACGGTAAAACTGTTTGTCTCCCTTCCGCACTCGGTGCGCTTGGACGGGTTTTTAAGCCCCAGCCCAACGAGCGCGGCACAGCATCAACACCAAAACTGAGCATCACCAATAGATGTACGGCGCTGATAGGGCGTTGTGCGAGTCGATTGTGATGGATTGAAATCACCCGATGATGGGTGTGAGGAGTAGAAATGACGAAAACGCGTATCGTTGTCGTGGGCAACGGGATGGTGGGACACCGGTTTTTAGAAGAGCTGTGCGATAAAGGCAATGCCGCTGATTTTGACATCACGGTGCTGTGTGCTGAGTCGAGAACGGCGTATGACCGGGTGCATTTGTCATCTTATTTTTCGCACCACACCGATGAAGATTTGTCTTTGGTGAAACCGGGATTTTTTGAAAAAAATGGCATTAAAGTTTGCGTCGGCGAAGCGGTGAAGCATATCGATTCAGCGCAAAAAATTGTGCTGACCAATAAAGGCCAATCTCTCGCGTATGACAAGCTGGTGCTGGCGACGGGCTCGTATCCGTGGGTGCCGCCGATTCAAGGTAGCGCGCATCATGAATGCTTTGTATATCGCACCATTGATGATTTAGATGCGATTGAAGACGCTGCCAAATCAGCCAAAAGTGGTGTGGTGATTGGTGGTGGATTATTGGGCTTGGAGGCCGCAGGTGCGCTTAAAGCCTTGGGCTTGGCAACGCACGTGGTTGAATATGCGCCGGTATTGATGGCCGAACAGCTCGACCGTATGGGCGGCGAAATGTTGCGCCGTAAAATTACGGCGATGGGTGTAACGGTGCATACCGGTAAAAACACCACTGACATTCAAATGCATGGCGGGCAACACGCTGCGCATCGCTTGGTATTTGCCGATGGCAGTCATTTAGAAGCCGATGTGATTGTGTTCTCGACCGGGATTCGCCCGCAAGACAATTTGGCTCGCTATGGCAAACTGGAAGTCGCCGAGCGTGGTGGTGTGGTGATTAATGATCACTGCCAAACGTCAAACGCGGATATTTATGCCGTTGGTGAATGCGCAGCATGGCAGGGGCAGTATTTTGGTCTGGTTGCACCGGGCTACAAAATGGCGCAAGTGGCGGTGGATCATTTATTGGGCCGTGACAATGCCTTTACCGGCGCCGATATGAGCGCCAAATTAAAATTATTGGGCGTTTCCGTTGGTAGTATTGGTGACGCGCAAGGGCGCACGCCCGGTTGCCATAGCTATGTATTCCAAGACGATCAAGCTGGGATTTATAAAAAAATCGTCGTCTCACAAGATGGCACTACGCTATTGGGTGCGGTGCTGATTGGTGACGTGGATGATTACGGTCAATTATTGCAAATGATGCTGAACGCGATGCCCGTGCCCGAGCATCCAGACGCATTGATTTTGCCTGCTTATGCTGGGGCCAAACCGGCGTTGGGCGTGGATGCCTTGCCGGCATCCGCAGTGATTTGCTCGTGTTTTGATGTAAGTAAACAAAAAATTGCCGATGCCGTCGCGGCGGGGCATCACACGCTAGCAGCGATTAAGGCTGAAACGGGCGCAGGTACTGGCTGTGGCGGCTGTGTACCGTTGATTAGTCAGGTGCTGAATGCCGAATTGGCGCGCAATGGCGTTGAAGTAAAAAATCATTTATGCGCGCATTTCCCGCATTCACGCCAAGATTTGTACCACCTCATTAAAGTCGCTGGCGTAAAAACCTTTGACGAAGCGATCGCTCAGTTTGGGCATGGCTATGGCTGTGAAACGTGTAAACCGACCATAGGCTCGATTTTGGCCAGTGCGTGGGGCGACTATGTTTTGTCGCCAGCCAATACGCCGCTGCAAGACACCAATGATGTGTTTTTGGGCAATATGCAAAAAGACGGCACGTATTCGGTGATTCCACGTATGGCCGGTGGCGAGGTGACGCCAGAAGGCTTGATGGCATTGGCGGCAGTGGCCAAAGACTACGGTCTGTATACCAAAGTCACCGGGGCGCAGCGCATTGGTTTGTTTGGCGCGCACAAAGGTGATTTACCCGTGATTTGGTCGCGCTTGATCGACGCTGGTTTTGAAACTGGCCAAGCGTATGCCAAATCATTACGGATGGTGAAGACCTGTGTCGGCAGCACTTGGTGCCGTTTTGGCGTGCAAGACAGTGTGGGCTTGGGCGTTGATCTTGAGCATCGTTATAAAGGGATTCGCACGCCGCATAAAATGAAATTTGGCGTATCCGGCTGTACCCGCGAATGTGCTGAAGCGCAGGGTAAAGACGTTGGCATTATTGCCACGGACGCGGGTTGGAATTTATATATATGTGGCAATGGCGGGATGAAACCGCGCCATGCTGATTTACTGGCGTCTGATTTAGACCGCGAGACTTTATTGCGCTATCTCGATCGCTTTATGATGTTTTACGTGACAACTGCCGATAAATTGCAACGTACGGCCAGCTGGTTATTAAGCATGGAAGGCGGTGTGGATTATCTGCGTTCGGTGATTGTTGACGACAAGCTTGGGATTGCCGAGCAATTAGAGAACGATTTGGCGAGTATCCGCAGTCAATATCAGTGCGAATGGAAAACGACATTGAGCGATGCCGATCAATTGGCGCGTTTTGCCCACTTTATTAATAGTGAAGCGCACGACCCGAATGTGCAATTTGTGCCGGCGCGCGAGCAAATTCGCCCAGCACAATTGGACGAGCGCAAGGTCATTGCCATTAAGCCGATTATTTAAGGCGCAATATCGCTCAGCAGTGGGGCGTCGACATCGATTTGGATTCGACGCACTCGCACTGATTGGCGAGCGAAAGGAGAGAATAATGAATTGGAATACAGTCTGTGATTTGAATGCCATTTTGCCCGGTACTGGGGTGTGTGCCTTAGTGGGCGAGCGGCAGTTGGCGATTTTTCGGCCGTATGCCGATGAGCAAGTGTTTGCGCTGGATAATATTGACCCTTTTGCTGGGGCCAGCGTGTTATCGCGCGGTCTGATTGTTGAGCACGACGGCGAGCTATGGGTGGCAAGCCCACTTAAAAAACAACGTTTTCGTTTGCGCGATGGCGTTTGTTATGAAAGCACCGAGCGCTCAATTCAAAGCTTTGCCGTTCGGGTGCTTGGCCAGCAGGTTGAAGTGCAAATCTAAGGGTTAAGCAGCGTAAAAAAACCGCCATGCGATTGATTCTGCATGGCGGTTTTTATTTAGGCGATGACTTGGTGATAGGTTTCTACCTGATACGACTCAACCCATTGCGGCATGATGTGATGGAAATAATGTTGAATGGCCGGTTTGGCGCAGTGCTGCTCAAACGCGGCAAGATCGACAAATTTTTCGACAAAAGTCATGCGGCGTGGCTCATCGCGGCTGATATTGAGCTCGTAACGAATGCAGCCCGCTTCGCGGCGCGTATCGGCAATCAGGTCTGCCAGCGCAGCCAGTAGCTCGGTCTGATGGCCTTCTTTGGCTAAAAAGCTCGCCACACAAACCAGTTGCTGTGTGTTGACGACATAATTCGATTCAGTTGAGTTAGACATGGATTTTTATGCGGTGGATTTGAATCCACGCATTGTACGCACACGCTACCATCGCGGCCAATCTAGTGAGTTGAGGGCGTCGGTAGCGTATGCATGGTGTTGTTCAGATTACGTGCTTGTGGTTTTAAGTGCCTGCGGCACAGCATCAACACCTGATCTGAATATTGCCTGAATATGGGTATCTAGCGCTAGGCTTTATATCGAATCGATATCATCGTTATACCCGTCAAATTCATCTGCCTCGCCCACGACTTGGTAAATCACGTTCAGGCTAAATCCTCGGCTGGCGAGGTAGCGTAGCTGTTTGCCGCGTGCTTGATGATCAATCGGTGCCGCTTTGAATTTTTTTTGCCAAACCTGCCGTGCGGTGTCGATTTCATTATCGATGGCTTGCAGTAGGGCGCTGGCGATGAGCTCGGCGTTCACGCCTTTTTCTTGCAGTTCATGCCTTAATCTTTGCTGACCATAGCGTTGGCTGCGAAAGTAAACCCATTGCTCGGCAAAGCGCTCATCCGATTGCCAGCCGCGTTCAATAAAATCATCGAGTACGGCGTTAATTTCTTCTGGGTTGACGTCTGGATAGGCTAGCGCTAATTTTTGCGCTAGCTCTTGTCGGGAATGGTCGCGTCGGCCAAGGTATTGCAGCGCTTTATTGCGAATTGAAACCATGATGTACTCTTAAATCCTCTTTGCTGGCGCACTAAAAACAACAGCCCCACCTAAAAGGGTGAGGCTGTTTTGGCGTGCTGGCGCGAGTTTATTCGCCTAGTTCGTCACCATTATCCATTTCGATGGGTAATGGTGCACCGCTGAGTTTTTCTCTGACTTTGCGCGCGATTTCATCGGCCACTTCAGGGTTGTCTTTCAGGTATTGGCGTGAATTTTCCAAACCTTGGCCAATTTTATTGCCGCCATAGCTATACCAAGCACCGGCTTTTTCGACGATTTTGTGCGTTACGCCTTGCTCGATGATTTCACCTTCGCGGGAAATCCCTTCGCCATACATGATGTCAAAGTTAATCACGCGAAATGGTGGCGCAACTTTGTTTTTGGCGACTTTCACTTTGGTTTGGTTACCAATGATGTCTTCGCCTTTTTTGACTGCGCCAATCCGGCGGATGTCCAGACGAACTGAAGCATAAAATTTCAGCGCATTACCACCGGTGGTGGTTTCAGGGCTTTGGCCGGGCATCATATTGCCAATTTTCATGCGCAATTGGTTAATGAAAATAACCAATGTATTGGTGCGCTTGATATTGCCAGTGAGTTTACGCAGTGCTTGGCTCATTAAACGTGCTTGCAAGCCAACGTGAACATCGCCCATTTCGCCTTCGATTTCAGCTTTTGGGGTGAGCGCGGCTACTGAGTCGATGACGATGATATCCACGCCACCTGAGCGTACCAACATGTCACAAATTTCTAGGCCTTGCTCGCCAGTATCTGGCTGAGAAATCAGCATGTCAGAGACATTGACGCCGAGTTTTTGGGCGTAGATTGGATCGAGTGCGTTTTCGGCATCGATATAGGCAGCGACGCCACCGAGTTTTTGTACTTCAGCCACGACATGCAAGCACAGCGTGGTTTTACCTGATGATTCTGGGCCAAAAATTTCGACGATACGGCCACGGGGTAAACCGCCGACACCCAATGCTAAGTCAAGACCGAGTGAGCCAGTGGAAACGACTTGCAGATCACTTTCAATTTGATTGTCGCCCATTTTCATGATGGCGCCTTTACCAAACTGACGTTCGATTTGCGCTAATGCGGCAGTGAGCGCTTTGCTTTTATTGTCGTCCATGAAGTGGTTCCCAGTGAATTAGATTGAGTTGGCTTATTATAGAACAATCGTTCTTTTTTGCAAGCGTTCTGTGCGTGATTTATGCCGACTGTGCAATGCGGCTGTCTGGCAAGGTAAAATAAAAGGTCGCGCCTTCGCCTAGATTGGACTTCACCCAAAGATGGCCATTGTGGCGGCTGATAATGCGCTGCACGACGGTGAGGCCGATTCCCGAGCTGCGCGGCTCGTTTTGTGAGCGAAAAAAAGGTGTAAATAAGCGTCTGGATTGCTCAGGATCTAGGCCAAGACCTTGGTCGGCAATATAAAAAACCGGCTGTCCATTGATGGTATTGCGGGCAAATGTAATGTTGATGGCTTGCTCTGGCTTGGCAAATTGCCAGGCATTTTCCAAAAAATTGTACAGCGCAATGCGCATTAAATGCCGATCAGCAACGGCCACCATTTCGGCTTGGATGTGCAGGCTGATTTCTCGCTCGGTTTGCAATAGGCTGAGTTCTTCCATAATGTCGTTGGCCATTTCACTTAGGTTGATCTCTTCTGGCCGTAATTCATTGCGTGAGAGCTCTTGCAGCATCAGCAAATCATCGATGCGATTGCTCATGGTTTGGGTGCTGCTGCGAATGCGCAGCAGATAATTGCGGGCGTTACCGTCGAGTTTTTCGCGGTAGTCATCGATGAGCACTTGGCTAAAGCCATCAATCGTTTTGAGCGGCGAGCGTAAATCTTGCGCGATCGAGGCCATTAAAATTTCTAGCTCATGATTCACCGTGACTAAGGCTCGAGAGCGGCTTTCGACGACTTCTTCTAAATGGTGGTGATATTGTTCCAGTTGTTGCTCATTGTGCTTACGAGCTTGGATGTCAAATAAAAAGCCCTGTAAGTGCGCTTGGCCATTTTGATCTAGGCTGACGGTGGCAAAAAAATGCACCCAAATGGCTTTACCACTGGCCGAGAGTAATCGGCATTCAAATTCATGGGTTTGCCCCAGTATCATCTTGTCGGCAAATAGCGGGTAGGCGAGGTGTCGATCATCGGGGTGTAGATAGTTGCTTAAAAAAGCTTCGCTATACCAAACCGCAATCGGATAGCCCAATAGTTGCTCGGCTTGCGGGCCAACATAGGTAAATCGCCATTCATCTGGGCGGGCGTCCCAAGGAATAATTCGCGTGGATTCAACTAAGCGGCGAAAACGATCTTGGCTAACGCGCAGCGCGGATTCAATTTGTTTGCGGCTAATTAAATCGGCTTCGAGCTGCACATTTTTTTGCTCTAAAGTGCCAATTAAATCATGTAAGGCTTGCCGAGTGCTTTCTAAGGATTGGCCTAAATGCCCTAATTCATCATGGCGACGCCAGATAAATGCTTGATTGAGCTGACGATCTGCCAGTCGTTGCGATTGCACGGTGAGTTTTTTAAGTGGCCGTAAAATACGCGAGTTCAGTAAGAATAAAATCAAGGCCAAGCTCAAAACAACTTGTACGATCACAGCGAGTAAGTAAATTTGTAATTTTCGCTTGATGTGTTGCGTGCTAATGCCATCAGAAAACTCAACGGTGGCGATCCCAATGGTATTGCCTTGTTTGATGACTGGGCGCGAAAGCGAGGCGGTATGACCTATTTTGCGCTCAGGCTGATTGGCCGATAAAAATGGCCCAAGTTTTTGATCGTTAATGGTAATGCTGACGGTGCGCTCGTCGCTCATTAAGGAATCGAGCAAAGGGCGCGCTGATTCTGGGGCCAGATTCCAAAGGGGTTCTTGCATACCAAGAGCAAGGACGTCGGCGATACGTTGCTGGTCACGCGAGATTTGATTTTGGGCGGCTTGCTGCTCGTACCGCAGGCCGATATAACCGGTGATGGTGGCGGGCAAGCATAGGCCAATCAAGATCGCGAGGATGACTGCGGAACGTAAAGACAGATTCATTAATGCATTTTCTATGGGTGGCTTGCTAATGGCATACAGTTTAAAGCAGACCACTCAGATTACACATGCTTGCGGCATTTTTGCAGTCTGTGTCCAACACTTCTGGTTTTGATCTGCAACATTAAAAATGCATAATCTAACGCTGACGAACGGTAGTACAGGGCATAATGACTGACAAATAGATCGCCTTGGGAGGATGTTCGATGCGTGTCATTATTCTTGGTGCTGGTGTGATCGGCGTAACAACCGCGTGGTTTTTAGCGCAAGAAGGCCATGCAGTCACGGTCATAGAACGGGCACAAGAGCCCGCGCGCGAAACCAGCTATGCCAACGGTGGGCAAATCTCGGTGTGCCATGCCGAGCCGTGGGCCAATCCCAAAGCGCCGTGGAAAACCTTGCAATGGTTGGGCGAAGAAGACGCTCCGTTATTATTCCGATTAAAACTCGATTGGAATCAATGGCGCTGGGGCTTACGTTTTCTTGAGCAATGTACCAAGGCCAAAGCCAAAGCCAACTTACAAAATTTAGTGCGACTGGGCTTGTATAGTCGCGAAACATTGCAATCGGTACGGCTGGCCACTGGGGTGGCCTATGATCAGCGCACCGAAGGGATTTTGCATTACTACACCGACATCGCAGAGTATGAATCGGCGATTCCAGCAGCGGCCTTAATGCGCGAAGTGGGCTTGGATCGGCAGGTCAAAACGGCGGCAGAATGTTTGGTGATTGAGCCGGCACTGGCGCAATCGCGTTACCCCATTGTGGGCGGCACTTATACGCCCAGTGATGAATCGGGCGACGCGCGAGAATTTACCAATCAATTGGCCGAGCGCTGTATGGCGATGGGGGTTGAGTTTCGCTATGACTGCAGCATTGAAGCCTTAGAGCGGGTAGGGGACGATGTGAAAGCGGTGCGCGTTATCAGCGAAGAAAACGGCGCTGAACGCTTGGAAGCGGATGCGATTGTGGTGTGCTTGGGGAGTTACAGTCCGATTCATTTGCAGCCCTTGGGAATTACCTTAGATATTTATCCTGCCAAGGGCTATTCAGCAACAATTCCGGTGATCGACCCGCAGCATGCGCCAACGGTAAGCTTGACCGATGATGGTTATAAATTAGTTTTTTCTCGCTTGGGTGATCGTTTGCGAGTGGCCGGAACGGCTGAATTTAATGGCTATAACTTGGATTTAAATGCGATTCGTTGTAAAGCCTTGATTGATCGAACCAGCCAAATCTTTCCGGAAGGGATGGATTATGCTGCGGCAGAATTTTGGACCGGTTTACGTCCGGCAACGCCGGGTAATCTGCCATATATTGGCCAAACTCGATTCCCGAGTTTATGGCTCAATACTGGCCACGGCACGCTAGGTTGGACTGAATGCTGTGGCTCGGCAAAAGCCATTGCCGATTTGATCGCCGGCCGCCAGCCTGAAGTAGATTACCCATTTGTAAAGGGTATTTAAATCTGAGTATTGTGGCTTTTGGGCTAGGTGGCAATACCCATCGTTACGATGGCGTTGTTCAGATTACGTGCTTATCGTTTTTTAAGTGCCTTCGGCACATTGCTTTACAGTCGCAATCCGCGACGGGGACCCTCTTTATTTGACTCGTCAAAGAAAGAGGGGGAAAGAAAGGCGCCCCGAGCGCGCATCGGTCCCCGATGCCCTCGATCGTCGTGAGCCAAACGATAAAACCATTTGTCTCGCTCCTCACTCGGTGCGCTTGGACGGGATTTGAAGCCCCAGCTCAACGAGCGCGGCACAGCAAACGCCCGATCTGAACATTGCCATTACGATAAGGCAGTCAACGATATCAGCCGTTTTTCCGACCTGAATGACTGTATTTTTATACGTAAAAAAACCATCTCAGAAAGATCGGAGATGGTTTTTTTATTGCCGAATCAATTAAACCGCAACAGGCGCTTTAATCGCTGGGTGGGGATCGTAGCCTTCGAGGGTGAAGTCAGCAAATTCAAAGTCGAATAAATCGGTTTTAGCCGGATTGAGCTTCATCGTTGGCAAGCTGCGTGGCGAGCGTGACAGCTGCTCTTTAACTTGTTCAAAATGGTTGCGATAAATATGGCAATCGCCGCCAGTCCAAATAAAATCACCCGGTTGTAAATCACACACTTGCGCCAGCATCAATACCAAGGTGGCGTAAGACGCGATATTGAATGGCACGCCTAAAAATAAATCGGCGCTGCGCTGGTACAGTTGGCAGGATAATTTGCCGCGCTGATCTGGATCGTCTTTTTGCGCCGGGGCCACATAAAATTGGAAAAAAGCATGGCAAGGTGGTAGCGCCATGTTTTCAATTTCACCGACATTCCACGCTGAAACGATAATTCGACGTGAGTCAGGATTGGTTTTTAATGCTTTGATCACATCGGCAATTTGGTCGATATGGCGGCCATCACGCGTTGGCCAGCTGCGCCATTGGTAGCCATAAATGGGCCCCAAATCACCTTCAGGGCTGGCCCATTCGTCCCAGATTTTAACGCCATGCTCGTGCAGCCATTGGATATTGGTGTCGCCACGTAAAAACCACAGTAATTCATTGATGATGGATTTAAGGTGGGTTTTTTTTGTGGTGACTAAGGGAAAACCTTCGGCCAAGTTAAAGCGCATTTGATGGCCAAAAACCGAAACGGTACCGGTGCCAGTGCGATCTTCTTTGGCTACGCCTTGATCGAGTACGTGTTGCAGTAAATCTAAATATTGGCGCATCGCGGCAGCTCCAGCAATAAACCCTGCTGGCGCAGGGTTTGAGAATGAGTAAATGAGGATGGATTTTACAGGACAGTGGCGTTGGTGTCTGTGTGATCTATTTCGGTACTCAAAGGTAAGGTAATAATAAAGCGCGCCCCGTGGCCAAATTGGCTTTCGCAGCGAATTTCGCCATTCATTGCTTCAATCAGCCGTTTTGAAATCGACAAACCCAATCCGGTCGTGTGTTCGCCGCCCGTGGGGCGCGCGGAAAGGCGGCTAAATTTTTTGAATAACAACACCATTTCATGCGGCGCCACGCCCGGACCTTGGTCGCTCACGCAGATTTCGATGTGATTGCCGATGTTTTCGGTACTAATGACAATCGTGCTTTCATGCGGCGCATATTTCACCGCATTAGAAATTAAATTATCCAAAACTTGCCACAGTGCCGAGCGGTCGGCGGTTAATCGCAAATGATTGCCTTGATAATGACAATGCTGTTGTTTATGCGTGAGCCTTTCTTGCCATTCATTCATCACGTCTTCAATTAAGGCATCGATGGCAATGGGGGCAAAAACCAGCCGAACGGACCCAGTTTCTAGGGCGTTGTGATCGATTAAATTGCCAATGATATTTTGAATGCGTCCGGCCAATTGATTAATGCCGCTTAGGCGGTTTTGAATTTTCTCGCTTGGCCATTCGTGCAGTCGATCTTTGAGTAAGACTGACATGCCTTGAATGCTGGCGACGGGGTTTTTTAAATCGTGCGCGGCAATGGTGAGTAATTCATTTTTTTCATGATTAAGGTATTTGAGCGCTTCATTGGCCGCTTGCAGTTGCAAATTACGACTGGCTAATTCTTGCGTTCTTTCATTGACTAGTTCTTCAAGATGATGGCGGTGTGACTGCACTGTCTGTGCCATGTCTCTAAAACTGCGTGCTAATTCACCAATTTCATCGTCGCGATGCGTGTCGAGTTCGGTTGAGGTTTTGCCGTTGGCTAACGCTTGAATTGCATTTTTAAGTCGAGTGAGTGGCTTAATAATATCGGTTTTGAGAACCCAAGCTAATAAACCTAGTTCTAAGGCGAGGGCGATCATGCCGAGTAATAAAATAATACTGGCTGATATTGCGGCTTTGGTTTGCAATATTTTTTTTGGGTAGACCGTCACAAATAACCAATTGGTGCTTTTGATTGGCGCAATACCTAGCCAGCTTTCTTGATCTTTAGTCTCAATAAAACGATCGAGTGGCTGAGCGGTTTTGATGACCGCAAATAAGTCCTTGAGCGGGGTTGAGCTATTGGCGACTTGGAATTTACCGTGTTGTTGCTGAATTTGCTGCATGTAATTGGGGTGAGAAATCAAATGACCATCACGGCTGATAATAAAATTATAAGTACCAGGAATATTCACTGTATTGGTGCGGGTAATTAATTGCGTTAATAACACGTCTTGACCAACGCTACCGATGTATTTACCTAAGTAATCAATCGGCGTAACAATCGATACCATCCATTCCAAAGCTTGTTTATCGTAATAAATGCCAGTCCATTGGCTGGTTCTTTGTGGATTAGCTGCCGGTGTAGCAATGATTTCCGGTTCGACAGTTTCAGCAAAATCGGCCAGTGAGCCACTGCGCGCGTAATTGAGCTGTGGCAAATACATTAAATTGGCATCGGAAATATTCAGATCAATAAAAGTATCGTAATAGTTGTTGCTAAATGCTGGTCCATATTGTGAAAGTAAGTCATAGGCTAAAACCACTTGGCGTTTAAATTCGGGCGAGCGCTTGGCGGTGGGTAAGATGGCAATGGTGGCGCGATGTTCAAAATCATCTAATTCATATTTAATACGCCACATGCCGTCTTTATCTTGGCGTAATAATTGATCGAATGCGGCGCTGGCATTGGTATTTTGTTCTAAGCCGTAGCGGCGGATGAATTCATCACGAACCAGCCGCGTATTGCCTTCGGCATTAATAAATAGACTGCTTTCAATTTGGCTGCGAGCGTCGATATATTTAGCTAAATGAATCAGCGCTTCTTCTTGTAAGCGCTGGTAGCTGTAGTAATAACTAATCGCTGAAATTGCAAACGCCGCTAAGGTAATGCGCAACGCCATATTGCGCAAAACGCGACGAAATAAATGACCTGATGATGAATTGAATATCCGCATGGCGCGACAATACAATAGTCTTTTGCATGAGGGAAAACAATTAGAACAATGGCATTGGATATGTTGGTTTTTTACGTAAAAGCGCGCGTATCACACTGCGTTGATATGCTGATGATGGCGTATGTCCGCTAGATTGTTTGGCATAGAAGCAGCCAATTTATTCTGGGCGGACAATCTCAATGTAACGAATTTGAGTGACTTCGAGCTCTTCGACCCCAGTTGGGGTGCGTAATAAAACGACATCGCCTTCTCTGGCTTTGAGTAAGGCTCGAGCTACGGGCGCCGTCCAGCTAATGTGATTGAGCGTGAGATCGGTTTCATCCACACCGACGATGCTAATGGTTTCGCTGTGACCATCTTCGCGCTCGTAGCTGACGGTGGCGCTAAAAAAGACTTGGTCGGTGTTTTCTCGAGTGCAAGGGTCGACGACTTCGGCGATTTCTAAGCGTTTGGTTAAAAAACGAATACGGCGATCAATTTCGCGTAGGCGGCGTTTACCATATTGATAATCGGCATTTTCTGAACGATCACCATTACTTGCTGCCCAGTTGATTAGGTGGGTGAGCTCGGGGCGCTCTTTGGTGACGAGTTGATAGAGTTCGTTTTTTAGGCGTTGCCAGCCATGTGGCGTGATGTAGTTTTTGCTGCCTGAAGGGATGATTAAATCCGCAGGGATTACGTCATCATCGTCGCCAGTGGATTCGGTGGTGAATGCTTTGCTCATAATTTATCTTGGGTATAGTTCGCTAGGCTTTATCAATTAAAACCTAGCGCTAAATACCTAGCTTTTTACCTGACCCATCATTGTGAGGCCAGCCCATTTGGTTGCAGCCAAAACTTCGGTTTCTGAGAGTTCGTAAAACTCACCGCGTTTGAGACGACCCGGCAAGCTAAACATACCAAAGCGAATCCGCGTTAGACGGCTAACCATGATGTTGAAGTGTTCAAACATCCGGCGAACTTCACGGTTACGACCTTCTTTGATCACCACGTGATACCAGTGATTGCTACCTTCGCCGCCACGATCTTCGATTCGGGTAAAGTGGGCTTCACCGTCGTCAAGTTTTACGCCTTGGGTGAGCTCTTTCATTTGCTCTGGGGTGAGCTGGCCATGAACGCGCACCGCGTATTCGCGTTCAACTTGAAAGCTCGGATGCGTCATCCGGTTGGCCAATTCGCCAGAGGTGGTGAATAGCAAGAGGCCGGTGGTGTTAAAGTCCAAACGACCAATGGCAATCCATTTGCTGGAATAAACGCGGCGCAAACGATCAAAGACGGTTACGCGGCCTTCTGGATCATCACGGCTGACCAATTCGCCTTCTTGTTTGTGGTACATAATGATGCGCACCATACGGTCTGGCCATTTAAGCGCCACACGTTTGCCATCAATACGCACTTCATCGCCTGGGCTGACTTTGCAACCCAATGTGGCGATACGACCGCCGATGGTGACGCGTTCGGCTTCGATGACTTCTTCCATATCACGGCGTGAACCTAGGCCGGAATAAGCCAAAACTTTTTGTAAGCGATCATCGTCAATTTCGGTGCTAGCAAGACGTTTTTCGCGCAAGATTTGCTGAAATGCTAGCTCTTGTTGTGAGCCTTGGCGTTGCTTCATGCGTTTGGCGCGTTTGACGTTTTTATTGCTTTTATCACCATGGTGAACAATGGTGGTTTGCGTGGTTTCTGCTGCTTCAGTTGGCGTTTTGATGCCTTGTACTTCGCGAGCGCCAGTGGTTTTGGCGATTGCTTGGGCAATCATGCGGCTCATGCCAACGGTGGAATTGCCACGCTTACGCGTACCGGTGGCTGGCGTTGAAGAGCGCCCAGTGTCGGGCAAGTTTTTGGCGCGATTACGCGCGGCTTCGCTCGCTGAGACGGGTTTCTTTTTAGTTGCGCCAGTTTTAGCAAAAGGCGTTTGCAACGGTTGAGCAGCGGATTTACCACGACTGCCCGCCTTATTGGCGCTTCGTTGCTGGTCGGCAGCACGGCCTTCACGGATCGCGGGCTGCGGACGGCGGGCTTTAACTGTTTTCATCGGGCATTCTTTCTTTGTTCTATAAGCGTTAATTATAACTGGTTTACTTTATCGATGCTGATAAATGCCAATGGCCGCGCTAGGCGGCCATTAGACTGGGTTTGCTGCACTTAGTTGGCCGTTTTTAAAGTAAAAAACGCAATGCCGCCCAAGCTGGTTAAGCCAAAATTAAAGACTTGTTGGTCGAGGTCTTCATCACTTTCTGCTAATTCGAGTTTTCTTTGAATCTCAAATAAAACTTCTAATTCTTTAAACCATTTAAGCAAGCGGGTATTTTGATTGAGGTAGCTTTCAATTTCGGCTTTGTTTGGATGATCGCCAACGACTTGAATTTTACCTTCAGCAGCGCTTTGTAATTGAAAAGCAGGAGGTACTTTCACTGAGGTATAGGCTTGTAAGTGGCTGGCTAAATCCTCACCAAAGCGACGTACTTCGCTGGTTGCATTTTGGGTTAACTCAGAAAGCTGCATGCCGGTTTCGGCGTCTGGGCTGCTGCTTAACTGCGCAATATCCAAAAGCGCAGTGCCGAGTTGGTCTCTCATTGCTTGGGGGGTCTCTGTAGCCACAGTACAATCCTCTCTGCTTAGAATAATTTTCATGCCGTAAATCTAGACGTTTTGCGGCGGATCGGTAGTGTAAAAGTTTACATTTGTTGATCTAAATGAGTGCTTGTAAACGATAAATTAATGCCAGTGCGTCACGTGGACTGAGCTCGTCCGCATTGATGTCTTGTAGTGCTTCGACAGCGGGGTGCAATTCAGGTTCAGCCACGTAGTCAAAATTATTGACAGCAAACAAATCAGCTTGTGGCCCATTTTGTAAGCTATTTTGTTCTAAGTCCAGTAATTTACGTTTGGCTTGACGAACTACGTCACGCGGCACGCCGGCTAGGCTGGCCACGGCTATCCCGTAGCTTTGTGAGGCAGGGCCTTCTTGGACGGCGTGTAAAAACACGATTTTGTCTTTGTGTTCAACCGCATCCAAATGCACATTGCTGACTTGCGGGTAGTCTTGCGCGAGTCGAGTCAGTTCAAAATAGTGTGTGGCAAATAGGGTATAGCTGCGATTTTTTTCGATTAAGGCGCGAGCGATGGACCAAGCCAGTGCTAAACCATCAAACGTCGATGTGCCACGGCCAAC
This sequence comes from Deefgea piscis, assembly GCF_019665785.1. NCBI lineage: Bacteria > Pseudomonadati > Pseudomonadota > Betaproteobacteria > Neisseriales > Chitinibacteraceae > Deefgea > Deefgea piscis. The sequence goes on along the minus strand of NZ_CP081149.1, from coordinate 2,497,625 downwards.
TTCATCCATAAGCACCAAGCTGTATTCATTGGCATTATTCAAAATATTGGCGGTTTCAGTCATCTCGACCATAAAGGTCGATCGGCCACCGGCTAAGTCATCACTCGCCCCAATACGGGTAAAAATACGATCGACTCGGCCGATTTGGGCGCTTTGTGCTGGCACGTAACTGCCGATGTGCGCCAGCAAAACGATGAGGGCCACTTGTCGCATATACGTCGATTTACCACCCATATTCGGGCCGGTAATTAGCAGTAATTTGCGCGCTAAATGGAAGTCGGCACTATTGGGGATAAAGTCATCAATTTGCGCTTCGACCACAGGGTGGCGACCGGCTTCGATGTGTAATACCGCGTCGTCACAAAAGTGCGGGGCAATATAGCCGCTCAGCTCAGCGCGCTGTGCTAAGCAAACCAGTACGTCGAGCGTGGCCACTGCTTGGCCGGCCAGACGCAGCGTACTGAGGTGGATTTGCAGCGCTTCGATAAGGCCTTCATAAAGCTGTTTTTCCAGCGCCAAAGCTCGCTCATTGGCTGACAGGACTTTTTCTTCAAACTGTTTTAATTCCGGCGTGATGTAACGCTCGGCATTTTTCATCGTTTGCCGACGACGGTAGTCTTCGGGTACTTGGCTTAGGTATGAGTTGGTAACCTCAATAAAAAAGCCCGCTACCCGGTTATACTCCACGCGCAAGCTGGCAATGCCGGTGCGTTCGCGTTCGCGTAATTCCAGCTGGGTAAGAAAGTCACCACAGTTGCTTTGAATATGACGTAACTCATCCAGATCGCTCGAATAGCCATCTGCAATTACGCCGCCTTCACGAATTAATACGCCCGGTTCGGCTTGAATTGCCGCTTGTAGCAAGCTGGCAATGGCGGGTTCTGCATTCAATGCGGCTGCTAAACCGCGAAATAAACCCGTGTGTGGGAGTTGATCGGCCAGTTGCGGCAATACCTGCAAGCTGCTGCGTAAACTCGCTAAATCACGAGGGCGGGCGCTGCGCAGTGCAATGCGGGAAACGATGCGCTCGATGTCGGCGATTTCACGCAGGACTGGATACAGCGTTTCGCAACGCGCTTGCTCAATCAGCGTGCTAATGGCGTCTTGCCGTTCGATAATTTTGCTGTGCTGACGCAATGGATGATGCAGCCAATGCGCCAAGAGGCGCGAGCCCATGCCTGTTGCGCATTGATCAAGTAAAGAAAACAGCGTGGGTGCGGTTTCGCCACGAATGGTTTCGGTAATTTCAAGATTGCGCCGTGTGGCGGCATCAAGCTCAATGTATTGCGTGGTGCTTTCTACCCGTAGACCATCGAGTGCCGGTAGCGAGCCACCTTGCGTGCTGCGAACGTAATCGAGCAAGGCGCCAGCAGCGCCGAGTGCCAGCATGTCGTTGCTCACGCCAAAGCCGCTCAAATCATGGACGCTAAAATGCCGGCTTAGATTGCGCTGGGCGCTGTCGTTTTCAAATTGCCAGCCGGCAATCCGCCGCACCGGAATGCGTAGTTGATCGAGTAGCGCCAGCTCAGTGCCTTCGGGGACTAAGATTTCAGCCGGGCGCAGTCGCTCTAGTTCGGAGCTGATTTTTTCAACGTCAGAATCCATCAAAGCAAAGTCGCCCGACGCCAATGACAGCCATGCCATGCCCAGTTTGCCTTTGACAAAACGTAGCGCTAACAGGCGGTTTTCTTGTTTGTCGTCCAGTAGCGCCGCATCGGTCAAGGTGCCCGGCGTGACTACGCGCATGACTTTACGTTCGACTGGCCCTTTGCTGGTGGCTGGATCGCCAATTTGTTCGCAGATGGCAATGGATTCGCCGAGTTTGACCAATTTAGCCAGATACGGTTCGAGCGAGTGAAATGGAATGCCGCACATTTTGATTGGCTCACCGGCGCTACTGCCGCGGGTGGTGAGGGTGATATCGAGCAAGCGCGCCGCTTTGACCGCGTCCTCATAAAATAACTCGTAAAAGTCCCCCATGCGATAGAACACCAGTTTGTCGGTGTGATCGGCCTTGAGTGAAAAATATTGCGCCATCATGGGCGTGTGGGTTGGGGCGGCGGACGTTTTGCTGCTTTTGGCCATGATGTGTTCCGTATTACGAGTATATGAGTGGACGTCTTGCTTGTAATGCTTTAGCGGGCAATACCCAAGTTGGGGTGATTGGCTTGCCAAATGGGCAACCAGCCGATTTGATCGGCGCCAACTTGAAAATCAGCGTGAACGCCAAGACCGGGCACGGCGGCTAGTTGACCGTTAAGGTAAATCAGCGGCGTCGTTTCGCGCAGCCAAGGCGCAATCCCCAGTGCTTGGCAATGGGCTTTGAGTGAGCGCGTTGGACGATTGGCTGCCAGCCTGAGGCTTTCGCCACCTGAGCGACCGGCAATGCGATAGCCTTGCTGTAAAAAGCGTGGATCGATACCGTGCTCTGCTTCAATCCAGCGTAGTTCACCATGCCAATCGGCAATCTGCGGCGCGTCTTGCCATTGGCGATCTAGTTCGGGACCCGGATTTAAGCTGGCGCGAGTGATATGCAATGCGCCACGATAGCGGCGAATCGCGGCATTACGCCAAACTAGCGCTGGGCAAGTGTCGCTGGCCGCGTCAAAAGTGACGCGCAATAATTCATCAAAAGCACGTAATTCAAGCGTGATGCCGTGGGTATCTAGCCAATGATGTAAGGCATTGCGTTGCCGCGCAGCGCTGAGCTGTTGAAATGGCGCAAGTTGCAAAGCTTGCTCTTGCATGCAGAGAACGAGGTCTTCTTGGGCACGCTCTAATAAAATGGCTGCAGCATCGCCTTGATGTATTGCGCTACGCGCAATAGTTGCTATGGCTTTGGGGTTAATACCCTCAAGTAAAGGGATGAGCTCATGGCGGATTTTATTGCGTTTAAAGGCCGTATTTTGATTGCTTTCATCTTCCACCCAAGCCAACTGATGGGTATTGGCGTAGTCCAGCAAGGCCGAGCGTGGCAACTGCAATAAGGGACGTAACACGTCGGTATTGGCGTTCAGCGCCCGCAAGGATTTCATTGCCGACAGGCCCGCTGGGCCGCTGCCGCGCAGCAAATTGATTAACAGCGTTTCGCTTTGATCGTTTTGATGGTGGGCGAGTACGATGGCATCACAAGCTTGCTCAGTAAACGCACGATAACGCGCGGTGCGGGCGTTGCTTTCAACGCCGAGTCCAGTATCTTGCGATACGTTGACGTGTGCGATCTGGCATGGGATGTGGAGTGCTTGGCAAAAAGCGCGGGCATGTTCGGCCCAAACGTCAGCATTGGGCGATAAACCGTGGTGAACATGAATGGCGCTTAAACTAAAGCCCAGTTCAGCTTGTTGTTGACTGAGCCAGTGCAGCAGTACGCTTGAATCCAATCCTGCCGAGAAACCCACGCATAAGCGGATGGGAGGGCTGGATTGAAAACGGGGGCGTTGGCCCCCGTTGCAGCAAAAGTCACGAAGGGCGGCTGATGCGGCAAGCCAGCCCTCGTGATTGAATGTCGTTTTAGGCGACGGATTCTTCTTTAAATTTGCCATATTCCATTAGACGCTCAAAGCGATCATCGAGAAGTTGATCAATCGATTTGGCTTGTAAGTTTTTAAGCCCATCGGCAATTGATTTTTTCATTGCGCTCATCATCAGTTGATAATCGCGATGTGCGCCGCCAACCGGCTCATTAATTACTTTGTCGACCAAACCGAGTGTTTTTAAGCGTGTTGCGGTGATGCCAAGGGCTTCGGCCGCATCGGAGGCACGTTCGGCGGTTTTCCACAAAATAGTGGCGCAGCCTTCAGGAGAAATCACTGAATAAGTTGAATATTGCAGCATTTGTACAATATCGCCGACGGCAATCGCCAGTGCACCGCCCGAACCGCCTTCACCGATAATGGTGCAAATGGTCGGGACACGAAGTTTGGCCATTTCAAATAAATTGCGACCAATCGCTTCTGACTGTCCACGCTCTTCGGCGCCGATACCCGGGTAAGCACCCGGGGTATCGATAAAGGTGATGACAGGAATGTTGAATTTTTCTGCCAATTTCATCAAACGCAATGCCTTGCGATAGCCTTCTGGGCGTGGCATACCGAAATTACGCATGATTTTTTCTTTGGTATCACGCCCTTTTTGGTGGCCGATGACCATGACACTTTGACCATTAAAGCGAGCCAAACCACCAACAATGGCCAAGTCATCGGCAAAAGCGCGATCACCGTGCAATTCTTGAAAGTCAGTAAAAATACCGGCGATATAGTCGTAGGTATACGGACGCTGCGGATGGCGCGCCACTTGAGAAATTTGCCACGGCGACAGTTTGGCGTAGATCGTTTTAGTGAGCTCTTGGCTCTTTTTTTCTAAATGCGAAATTTCAACTGAGATATCTACTGCCGAATCGTCCTGCACGTAGCGCAGTTCTTCGATCTTGTTTTCGAGTTCGGCTACAGATTGCTCGAAGTCGAGGAAGGTCGTTTTCATGCTCTTCATACTCCAGAAGCGCCACTTACAAATAGCGCACGCGCGCAACTAGCCAGTATGGCCAGCGCGTAAAATGGCGCAATCATACAGCAAGCACGGCCGCACTCCAAGATGCCAGCGGCTTTGTCGTTGTCAATTGCCGATGGCGTCAGTGCTGTGTTAGGCATTGCGAAAAACAATATCGGCTTTCACGTCTAGTTTTTGTAAGCCTTTGCGACTTTGCAAATTAATCACCAAAGGCGCATTGGTATTGGCGCTAATGGCTTGGCCTTCAGGGCGCGACAAAATCAAAAACAACTTGGCATCATTGGCGGCGGTTAAATCAATTTGCTGGCATTCCTCGTCCGACAAAGTCAGGGCATAATTGAGTCCCAAACGCTCGGTTTCTACTAAAGTAAATAACACGGTAGCATCGTCGAGTGATTGCAGCCACAGTACTTTAGGGTCGGGCTTTTCTTCGTGGAGTAGTTTGTAATTTTTGCAGTCTTCAAAGCCGGGAATGCCCAGCGGAAACTGAATAATGGTATCGGGGTCGACTTCAATTTGGCCAAAACGGCTAGGATATACTTGCATTTAACGGGCTCCGCCAAGAATATGAAAGGCTAGACTCCTAGAATAACGTATTCATTCTTAAAGTGGTTGGCTTGGGTCTATGCTGTTGTAATTTCAGGTGGCTTGTGTTTTAGCGTTTACTGATAAACAATTGAATTACTAAAGAATTTCAAACTTGCGTCGATAATTGGCATAATGGAAGAAATTGAGTGTGCGCCATTAAATTGGCATAGGAAGCAATCATGAAAATTGACAACTCTGGCAAGCCTCTGGCGAGCGTGACCACGCGGCCACTAGAAGGGCGCACGGCAGCGAAAGCAGAACAAACTGCGGAAAAAAACAGCGTTAGCATTAATCCTTTGGCTGCTCAGCTCTCTAATGCTGCCGGTGTTGGTAAAAGCGATTCCCCTTTTGATACCAATAAAGTCGAAGAAATTCGCCAAGCGATTGCCGAAGGTCGTTTTGCAATCAAGCCTGAAGCGATTGCAGACGGTTTATTGTCTAGCGTGAAAGCACTGCTTGCGCGGCCATGATGTCTACTCGTGATTTAGACCAAGCCATCACCATTGAGCTGCTCGAAGTTGAGCGGCTTGTGGCGTTAATGCAACGAGAACAAGATATTCTGACGACGCGTCAGTTTGATCAAATTAATGATTTACTCACATTAAAAACGCGTGCAGTTCAGCAATTAGAAATCGCAACGCAATCTCGCATGCAATGCGCGCAGCAATTGAATTTACATACTGCATCGCAACTGAATGATTATTTGTCGGTAGATAGCAAAATCGGCCCGCAATGGTGGCATTTACAACAGCAAGCCAAGCTGGCGGAAGTGCTCAATCGCAGCAATGCTCAACTGGTGCAATGCCATGAAGATGCCAATCGGCATTTATTAAGCTTGCTATCGCAAGAAAAAAACCAGGAAATTGCCTATAGCGCCAATGGCCGGTTACGCCATCAGCAAACTTTAGGCCGCCCACTCGATCGCGCTTAATTGCCGCTTGATTTATGGTGTATCCCGTCCCATCTGCCTGCTAAATTCATCTCTGTTATATCCCTTGTTTTGCCCGCTTAAAAATCAAACCGTTGGTGCCCGACGGTTTGATCATCACGATGTTGCCTTTTGGCTAAACCTCCCTTGTATTTACGCTGCCCAATCTATGTTGTGAGCGATCTCTGTGCTGCTATTGATTCGTCAGTATTCATTATTACCATCATTAATTACTGAAACCAAAAGCTAACGTAAGTATAAAGTTGGCATGTGTTTACGGTTTTTATTTTAAATATCGTTTTTTTTTGTAAATAATCGGTAGCGTGATCGCGCGCGTTCATCAATTTAAAGGTGGGTGTGATGCGGCGATGGCTATTTTGTAAACATGGACGATGATTAAACATCACTCACAATTGAAATAAGGAGTTGGTGATGACGATGACGCCGATTGCACCACGGGTGGCTTTATTTATACCTTGTTTTATTGATGCAAGCTTTCCTGAGATCGGGGTTGCCACGCTGCAATTACTCGAGCGTTTGGGATGTATTGTTGAGTATCCATTTAATCAAACCTGCTGCGGTCAGCCGCTCGCCAATGAGGGCGATCAAAAAAATGCTGCGGCTTGTGAAGCATTATTTGTGCAGAACTTTGCAGGTTACGACTATATCGTCGGTCCATCAGCTAGCTGTATCCATCATATTCGGCAACACTTGGACGCCATCGAACAAACCACTGAAGTGACGCAAGTCAGAACGCATGCGTATGAATTGGTCGAATTTTTGCACGATATATTGCAAATACGCGATTTTCCTTGGGCATCATTCCCGCACAAAGTGGCCTTGCACAATAGCTGTACTTCATTACGCAGTCTGCAGCCACCGTTGGCATCAATGTCAGAAATTCGTGGGCCGGCTTTTTCTAAACCTAAAAAATTATTGGCCAATGTGCCTGGTATTGAGTGGGTTGAGTTAGAGCGCGCCGATGAGTGCTGTGGTTTTGGTGGCTTGTTTTCGGTTTTTGAGGAGGGCGTGTCGGCCAAAATGGGGTATGACAAGGTCGATGATCAACGACGAGCTGGGGCTGAATATATCGTTTCTGCTGATATGAGTTGCTTAATGCATCAAAAAGGCTGCGCGCAGCGTTTGGGTTATGGACAAAAGTACATTCATATTGCCCAGATATTGAATGGAGATACAGCATGAAACCGGTAGATCAGTCGGCCGCTGCGGATGTATTTATCGCCGATGTGCAGCATGAACGTTTTCATGATCATCATTTGTGGGACTTAAGAAAAGGGCGTGATCAAGAGCGAGATCATATTCCTGAATGGGAAACACTGCGCCAGCTCGCGTCTGATATTAAAGCGCATACGCTCACGCATTTGGCAGATTATCTCGAAGAGTTTGAACGCAACGCAACGGCCAATGGGGTGCAGGTGCATTGGGCACAAGATGCCCAAGAGCATAATCGCATTGTTGGCGAGATTTTTGCGGCGCGGCAGGTTAAAACCGTCATTAAAAGTAAATCGATGCTCACTGATGAGTGCCAGATGCGACCATATTTGGCCGAGCGCGGTATTACGGTGATTGAATCGGATTTGGGTGAGCGTATTCAGCAATTGGATGATGATCAACCACCGAGTCATATTGTGGTGCCGGCAGTGCATAAATTGCGGGGTGATGTTGCCAAATTATTTGCTCGCACCATCAACTCTGATCCCAATAATGACGATCCTAAAGTGTTGAGTGAGGCAGGTCGGCAAAGCCTGCGACCGCACTTTTTAGCTGCCGATGCGGGAATGACCGGGGCCAATTATTTAATCGCAGAGACGGGTAGTTTTGTAGTGTGTACCAATGAAGGCAATGCCGATATTAGCGCCAATTTGCCGCCTTTGCATGTCGCGTCAGTCGGGATTGAAAAGCTGATTCCGCGGATTGAAGATCTGGGGGTGTTTATTCGCCTGTTGTCGCGCAGTGCTTTAGGCTCGCCCATTACGCAATATACCTCGCATTTTCGCGCACCACGCGATGGCGGTGAAATGCATATTGTGTTGGTCGATAACGGCCGTTCGGCGCGGTTGGGGATGGCTGACTTTTGGACTTCACTCAAGTGTATTCGCTGCGGGGCGTGTATGAATACTTGCCCTGTGTATCGGCGTAGTGGTGGTTTGAGTTATGGCAGTGTGTATCCAGGGCCCATTGGCGTGATTTTAAATCCTGCGATTGATTTACATCGCTACCGTGCTTTGCCCTATGCATCCACCATGAATGGCAGTTGTACTAGCGTGTGCCCAGTCAAAATTAATATCCACGAGCAAATCTATCAGTGGCGGCGAATTATCAGTGAAAAACAAGAGCTGCCGCTCTTGCGTCGAGGTGCGCTCGATGTAGCGGCTAAAGTCTTGGCGAGTCCAGCATTATTTCGTCGTGTCATTGCTGGTGTTGACCAAATTAGTCGTGAGTTTCCTCGGGCTCTGATTTATAACCCGCTTAATGCTTGGGGCTTGCAGCGTGAAATCCCCGATGCGCCGAAAGCCACATTTCATCAGTGGTGGGCTAAAAACCGAGGAGCAGATCATGAGTAGTCGCGATATTATTTTGGCGCAAGTACGCGTCAATCAACCGCCAGCGAGTGATTTACCCAAAGTGCCGTTGTTTGATGCTGATTTGCCAAGCCCATGGCCGCAATTTCAAGCGAGCTTGCAACGAATGGGGGGGCAAATTTTAGATTGCCCTGAAGGTGTGCATTTGAACGCTTTGCTCGCCCAGCATTTTCCGCAAGCTAAAATTATTGCTTCAGTCGTTCCCGAAGTTGTTGGTAATTTTAATGTTTTGCAAGGCGAAGATCCGCATCGCTTGGCAGAGGTTGATGTCGCCGTCGTGCGCGCGCGTTTTGCTGTGGCTGAAACCGGCAGTGTTTGCTTTACCGAGCAAGAATTGGTGATTAATGCGCTGGCGTATCTTGCCCAGCATTTGGTGGTGCTACTGGATGTAAATGAGATTGTTGGCAATTTGCACCAAGCGTATCAACGCCCTGAGTTTCAAATGGCCCAGTACGCAGTCCTGCATAGCGGGCCTTCGGCCACTGCCGATATCGAAGGTACTTTGGTGCACGGCGCACAGGGCGTGCGTTCATTGTCGGTGATTGCTTATCAACGCACACCCTGTGTGGTGTGATTAAACTCACCCAAGATCAAAACTATGCTGACAGCCGTGTTCGGTATTAAGCTTTAGCAACGTTTTTTATCACAACAGACTCTAGGGGATATGATGGATATTGCCAGCTTTACTGATTTATTGACTGCTGCTCGTTCCCAGCCGACACCGCAAAGGTTGTTGTTTGTATTTACGGGTGCGGGCCTGCCTGAGAATGCGACAGCTGAGCAAATTGCCCAGTTTTCTACCCAGCAAGCCGGTGAGTTAACGCCCTTGATGTATGTGGATAAATCGCCGCTAGAACTCAGCACATTCGCGGCGTTAACTGCTGAATCCATGCAGCTCGTTCCCGATTGGGATGTGGTGTTTGTGGCTGGTTTAGGTGGCAAAGGATTGCTAGCGCCGACCCATGATGAAATTGAGAGTGCATTTCAACGGATGATGGCTGCAATTCAATCGGGGGCGGTACAGCAATTTTTAGCTTTTCGCCGCGACGGTGAGTTAGTGCAGTTAGTCGTTTGACTGGTGAGTTGGATATTGTGGATGACGTTTTACCAGCCCAATACATGGAAAACACCGTGTGATTGGGTTTGGCACTGATCCTGATGTTTCCATTTTGAATGTTGGGTAAGTTAGGTAGCCTAGCCCTCGTATTTTCCAATCTAATTCCATTTTATTGAGAGTGTCTGCATGCTTAAGTTTTTAATGTGTAGTATTTACGTTTCATTTTGAGCGCCACATTCACCAAAGCAATCAGTACTGGCACTTCAACTAAGGGGCCAATTACCCCCGCAAACGCTTGATCTGAACTTAGGCCAAACACCGCAATCGACACCGCAATCGCCAGCTCAAAATTATTGCCGGTCGAGGTAAACGCGATCGACGCATTTTGTTCATAGGGCAATCCTATTTTCTTGCCGATGAAAAAGCTCACGAAAAACATCAGCATGAAATAGATGACCAGCGGGATGGCGATTTGGATTACATCCATCGGCAACTCAACAATCATTTCACCCTTCAAGCTAAACATCAGCACGATGGTCGCCAGCAAAGCAATCAGTGTGATTGGCGAAATACGCGGGATAAACACTGTGTTGTACCAAGCTTCGCCCTTCGCGGCGATTAGCCATTTTCGGCCCAAATAGCCTGCAAAAAATGGAATTCCAAGGTAAATCAGCACGCTTTGCGCAATATCCAAAATCGTAATATCGAGCGCAAAACCTTGCAGGCCAAACAGCGGCGGCAGCACGGTAATAAATAGCCATGCCATAAAGCTATAAGTCACAATCTGGAATATGCTATTGAGCGCAACTAGTGCAGCGCCGTATTCCTTACTACCGCCGCTAAGGTCATTCCAAACCAACACCATCGCAATACAACGCGCCAGCCCAATCAAAATCAGCCCGACCATATAGCCCGGCTGATCACGCAAAAACGTAATCGCCAGCACAAACATCAATATCGGGCCAACAATCCAGTTCATCACCAAAGACAACGTAATCGCCCGCTTATCGCGAGTGACTTCACCCAAAAGACTGTAATTTACCTTCGCCAGCGGTGGATACATCATTAAAATCAGACCAATCACCAGCGGAATATTGGTCGTGCCGACCGACATCGCTTCATTGAACTGCGCTACTTGTGGAAAAACCACGCCGATCCCAACACCAACTGCCATCGCCAGAAAAATCCACAACGTCAGGTTGCGATCCAAAAAACTCATTTTGTGCGATGTCGTTTCATCGGCGCAGGCTTTAACGTTCATGCTGAATACTCAAATAGTTTGAATTAAAGAGAAGATGTTGATGGGCGACCGTGTTCAGCCAGCTTTAAAAGTCGCGGCACACCAATAGGCTCGTCTCTCAGCAAAGGTATGACGGCATAGCGCTATGCGTGCTGATTCACCACTAAATCGATTTCACGCAATTCATTTTGGGCGCGTTGATGTAGCAAGGGCGACTTGGCGCCGGCCAATGCGATGCTGTTATTAATCACCCATGCCCAGGGATTAATCCCCGCGCGTTGCAAATCAGCCTGCAAATTGGCCGCTTCCAGCACGGGCGTGGTTTCGGCCAAGGTAACGAGCAGCACTTTGGTTTGCTTCGGGTCTTGCAATTGCATCATCGGCGTCAGGTAATGCAGCTTGGCTTGATCCATTTTTTTGCCGACTTCACGGTGATACGCGCCCGTGGCATCGAGCAATAGCAGCGTGTGGCCGGTCGGTGCAGTGTCAAAAATGATGTGATCAAAATCAGCGGTTTGTTTCGAGTCAATAAATAGCGCAGTGAACTCATCAAATGCGGCAATTTCCGTCGTGCAAGCGCCCGAGAGCTGCTCCTCAATGCCGCGCACGACCTCATTGGGCAAAACACGCCGCGCACCTGATCAACGATCCGATTGCGATAGACTTGCGCCGCCGCTTGCGGGTCGATTTCGAGCGCGGATAAGTTGGCTACTGCAGGAATGTCGGTGATTTGATTGCCAATCTTAATGCCGAATACTTGGCCGACATTGGATGCCGGATCGGTACTCTCTAATAAAATTCGCTTCCCAGAGGCCGCCAATTCAATTGCGCTGGCACACGCAATCGACATTTTACCAACGCCACCTTTGCCGGTAAAAAATAGAAAACGCGGTGGATTTTGTAAAAAGTTCATGGCTGTTCCTTGGAGGAATATGCACTAGAAAAAAGACGTCACCAGATAACCCATCATAACGGCCATACCCAAAATCACCGCTAGGAAGGCCGCAATCATTGGCGTTTTAAACATCGACTTGAGCAGAATCACCTCGGTAAGGCTGGCTCCTGCACTGCCAATAATCAGCGCCATCACTGCACCAATCCCCATGCCTTTGCCCAATAATGAAGAAGCTAAAGGAATTACCGCTTCTGCTCGGATATACAGTGGAATTCCAATCACCGCGCTCAACGGCACGGCAAATGGGTTGTCTGAGCCTGCATGTGCGGCAATCCATTCAGCGGGTACAAAGCCGTATATAAATGAACCCAATAGCACACCCAGTGCAAGATAAGGCAAAACTTCCTTGAATTGCTGCCATGCATCCAAACCCGCTTGGCGATAATTCAATCGTGAATGCTCGACTATGGTTTGATGCTGGCTATGCTCACTCTGTGAGCTAGAAGTTACTATTGAGTTACCCTTCACAGGCTTGCCAGTGCATCTTGAAGTCGATGCGGATGATTTATCAGGTACTGCGGGTGCGGTGCAGCATGAGGTTTTACGCTTGTTATCAGTAATCACATATCGCTCAAATCCCAATTTATCGAGCAACAAGCTGGCAAATAGAGATACACCTGCAGCAATAACGATGTAGGTGAGCGTAATTTCCCAGCCAAAACTCACCCACATCAAGCCGACGATAATTGGATTAAGCAAGGGTGATACAAATAGGAAAGTCAGTGTGGGGCCAAAACCCGCCTTGGCCGATAATAAACCGCGTAACATCGGAATCGTTGAACAGCTACAAAATGGGGTCAGCGAACCCAGTGCGGTCGCAATCAAATAACCTTTACCTTGACGTTGCCCTAGTACCTGCTGAATTTTTGCATTCAAAAATTTTTGGCGAGCCAGAGCGACGCCAGCACTGATGATTAAGAATAAAACCGATAACTCGACAGCCAGAAATACAAACATGTTTGATGCATCTGATAGCATCGTTGCCCACTCATTCATTTAACTTTACCTCTTTGCTGGCAATATTTATTCACCAGCAATTTAATTCATTAACAACTTCGCGAGCCGGAACAGCATTTTTTTGGCGGCTGAGCAGTAGTCTCAGGTAAATCAAGACCTGAAAAGCGCGCCAACTCTGCCCGAGTCGGATAACGCCCCTACCAAAGCTATTTCGCCATCGACCAGAACGACAGGAAGTGCTTCAGCGCCAGAGCGCACTAAAAAAGCTTTCACAAGGTCATTTTCTGCAAACGCCATCGGCTGAAGCATTCACCAAAGCTTGGTCCACATCCTCACCGCACACGCCAGAGCTACAACACAAGGAAGGGTCAAAAATTTGTATCTTGCTCATGATTTTTCTCCAAATAGCATTTGTGAAACGCGGCCGACAGACTACTCAGTTTTAGCTTCGGGGCAGCACAGCGAAGGCAAAGCAGCGGGTGAGCAGCTCGATTGATTGCGTAACTCAGCACATTGTTCGGGCTGCCCTTCACAACACTCCTCAGTTAAATAGGCGATCAAATCCAGCATCAAGCTGAAATTGGCGCGGTAACGCATATAGCGGCCCTCTTGCGCTACCGTCACCACATTGGCCTGCGCCATGGCTTTGAGGTGAAACGACATATTGGTTGGCGGCACACCGAGTGCATTCGCAATTTCGCCAGCTACCATGCCAGCATGACCTTGGCGCACTAATAAACGGTAGGCATCCAAGCGGATACCCGATGAAAGTGACTCGAAAATCGTCGTCGCAATTATTTTTTCCATAATTCAACTATACAACAATGTTTGAAATATTGTATTGTTAATATCAACAGTATCAACTTAAATCCGAGGACAGCACAAATGAGCATCAAAGTAGGCATTAACGGCTTTGGCCGCATGGGGCGTTTAACACTGCGCGCGGCTTGGGGCTGGCCAGAGATTGAATTTGTGCAGATTAACGATCCGGCGGGTGATGCGGCAACCTTGGCGCATTTGCTCAACTTCGACTCTGTGCACGGCCGCTTTGCGCATGAAGCCAGCACGGATGGCGATGACATTGTAATTGGGAATTCGCGCATCAAAACCACGCGCAACAAAGTCATCGGCGAAACCGACTGGTCGGGCTGCGATGTGGTCATTGAAGCATCAGGCAAAATGCGCACGGTGGAACTGCTGCAAGCTTACTTAGATCAGGGCGTGAAACGCGTCGTTGTCACCGCGCCAGTGAAAGAAGCGGGCGTACTCAATGTCGTCGTCGGCGTGAATGATCACTTGTTTGATCACGCCATTCACCGCATCGTCACGGCGGCGAGCTGTACGACCAACTGCCTCGCGCCAGTGGTGAAAGTGATTCACGAGCAGCTTGGCATCCGCCACGGCAGCATGACGACGATTCACGATTTGACCAATACGCAAACCATCATCGACGCGCCGCACAAAGACCTGCGTCGCGCCCGTTCGTGTGGCACGAGTTTGATTCCGACTTCGACGGGATCTGCGACTGCGATTACCGAAATTTTCCCCGAACTCAAAGGCCGCCTGAATGGCCATGCCGTGCGCGTTCCGCTGACCAACGCTTCGCTCACCGATTGCGTATTTGAGCTAGAACGTGCCACCACGGTGGAAGAGGTGAATGACCTACTGAAAACCGCGTCGGAAACGTATTTGAAAGACATCTTGGGCTATGAAGAGCGCCCGCTGGTGTCGGTCGATTATCGCGGCGATGCTCGATCAAGCATCATCGACGCACTATCGACGATGGTCATCAACGGCACGCAGCTCAAACTGTATGCGTGGTACGACAATGAATGGGGTTATGTGAATCGTACGGCCGAGCTTGTTCGACAAGTTGGCTTAGCTGATCAATAAGTTGTAGCAAATATTCTATCTGGTATTGCCCTGTATCTATTTTAAATAAAAGACTACAGAGCAATACCCATCACATGACTTGGGTTCTCATCATGCTTTCCAGCCTTTCGCCTGCTATCCGCCAATACCTCATCATCACCGGCAACTACTGGGCATTTACGCTGACTGATGGCGCTTTGCGGATGTTGGTGGTGCTGCATTTTCATCAGCTCGGCTTTAGTCCGCTCAATATCGCGCTGCTATTTTTGTTTTATGAGGTTTTTGGCGTCGTCACGAATCTGGTCGGTGGCTGGCTGGGTGCGCGCATCGGTTTGAATAAAACAATGAATATTGGCCTTGGGCTGCAAGTGATTGCACTGTTGGCACTCACGGTACCGACCGCAATGCTCACTGTGCCGTGGGTGATGGCGGCGCAGGCTTTATCGGGCATTGCTAAAGATCTGAATAAAATGAGCGCGAAAAGTAGTATTAAAGCGTTGATTCCGGCTGGCAGCGCTGCGGCCGAGGGTAAATTGTTTCAGTGGGTGGCGCTGCTAACGGGTTCTAAAAACGCGCTCAAAGGCGTCGGCTTTTTCATGGGCGGCGTGTTGCTAGCGACTTTGGGTTTTGCGGGCGCAATGTGGGTGATGGCGCTGGTGCTGTTGATGGTGTGGATTGCTAGTCTGTTGAGCCTGAAAGCGGATTTGGGTAAGGCAAAAAATAAACCCAAGTTTGGTGATATTTTTTCGAGTAGCCGTGCGGTGAATATTTTGTCAGCAGCCCGCTTGTTCTTGTTTGGCGCACGCGATGTGTGGTTTGTGGTGGCGCTGCCGGTGTTTATGGCGACGACTTTGGGTTTGGCTGATTGGGCCGTGGGGACGTTTTTTGCCTGCTGGGTGATTGGTTACGGTGTCGTGCAATCGATTGCGCCGTATTTGACAGGTAAAAAAACTGGCAAAGTACCCGATGGCCGCGCTGCCATGCTGTGGGCGATTCCGCTAGCCGTATTAACTGCAGGTATTGCCTTGGGCGTTAATTCAGATCATGGCTTGGAGGTCATACTGCTTGGTGGGCTGTTATTATTTGGCGTGCTGTTTGCGATTAATTCATCATTACATAGCTATTTGATTGTCAGCTATGCCAAAGAGGACGGTGCATCGCTCGACGTTGGTTTTTACTATATGGCCAACGCAATGGGGCGGCTGATTGGCACGGTGTTGTCGGGGTGGGTTTACCAAACGGCGGGATTGGCAGCGTGCCTCTGGATATCGGCGGCTTTTATTGCCTTAGCTGCGCTCATTTCATTGGGATTGCCTCGGCATTCAACAATTTAAACGATGAACTGTGCTGCTAAATACGGATACTTAAGCGCTTAGATGTCCTCGAAGGCCGAGTCACTCGGACAGAGACGCACCATGATGAAGGCCGCGACCTCAGGGTTTGCGGCCATTTATTTTCGAACGTTGTCATTAAAGCATCGGCTAATGCCGATACAAACACGCCGAAAAATGAAGTAGCAAATATATATCACTCAGCGTGTTAGTTGCTTTGATAGAAAGGCTGAGGATAAAGGGCAAAGACCAGAAAACTGGCTTGTGGCCTGAATATCTAGTGGAGCCATATTGCGTTCAGTGGCCTGATAGCGGGCATTAAGAAAAAACATCTCAGCCGTATTCGTTAGCAGATAGAGCGTTTTTACACCCTGCTGTCGGGCTAGATCCTCAGCGTATAAGACAAGTGAGCTAGCCAATCCTTTGTCACGAAAGTCTGTGGCGACGGCCAACGAGCGCAACAGGCCTACCTTATCGAAAAACTCTAAACCAATAAGTGCAATCAACTCATTGCTGTATTGTATTCCATAGAAAAAAGGTGGATTGTCTGCCGAGATATCACCACTTTTTAAATTGCAAGACGCCAGTAGTTGCGTAATTTCTGCCAAATTATTTATCGGTTTTATTTGCATGGTGGTTTTCCAAATTGAATAGTTGAACTTAAAAAAACCAAAGCCGGCTTAATTTTAATTAAGAAATGTTGTCTTTTTTCGAGCACCTTGCTCTAAAGCAGGTCTTCTCCAATGCATGTATGAACGTACCAACTCTGGTCGACAATTTCGCGTATCACTAAAATATCAGCTACGGCTGGAGTGTCGATGCCAAGGCTAAAAATCGAAAGGCCGCAATCTATCAGGTTGCGGCCTTAATGATTTGTGATGAATTCTTGTGCTGCTCGGGCAACGCAAAAATCAGAAACACAATAATCCTAAAGCTTTCTTGTACGTACTTATGCCCATGAACTGCCACCATTTAGATGCAGTACTTCACCGTTTATATTTGGATTGCGCATTAAAAACAAAGCCGCATCAGCAAAATCCTCAGGCATGCCCAGGCGTTTTAAGGGTTGGGCGTTTGCTAGTTCATTAATTAATTCGCGGTTGTTGCCAAGCATGTCGGTGAGCAAGGGGGTATGCATTGGACCTGGGTTGATTACGTTGATACGACGGGGGGCAATTTCACTAACTAGGCTATGCGCTAGCGTTTCTACTGCTCCAGCAGCGACCGCTGCCAGTGATTTTCCTGCTTGTGGGCGCTGGGTCACCATGCCTGAAGTCAGTGTGATAGACCCCGTGCTGGCAAGACGTGGCGCTGCGGCTCGTAAGCTGTGTACGCTGCCCCAGAAACGGCTATCCAGATTGGCTTGCAGTGCTTCAATAGGGGCATCGAGTAGCCGCCCTGGTCGAATAACTGCCGCAGTAATTAGTAAATGATCAAGTGACGGAATCGCAGCAAAAAATTGTTGAATTGATGTGGGGTCTAGCACATTAAGTGTACGTCCAGTGGCATGCTCTCCAAGTTCGGCGAGTGCCGCTTGCAGTTTTTCCTTATCTGCACCGCCAATAATGACCCGAGCTTTTGACTTAATGGCCGCGTGTGCGGTGGCCAGCCCCAGCCCTGAACTGCCGCCGATAATGACGATGGTTTGATTGTGTAAAGTAGTTGAGGTCATGACTTTCTCCAGACATAAGGGGAAAGATCATGTTAATGCGTTGATTGATTCTTAAGAAGTGAGTTTATTTCCCATATTGAGGAATTAAATTCCCTAGTTAGGATTTAATTTGCGCTGATTCACCAAGGGTTTGCCTGGCAATGTGTAATGAGATGATTGATGGTTAATCTTAGTCGGGCAGGCAGGTAGGGCCGAGCGATCCAAAGTAGATGAATCGGTCGACCTGGGGGTGTGCTTGATGTCAGCAAGGGCTGTAATTGGCCAGTTGCGATAGCATCTGCTGCCAGCCAAGTTGGCAGGCGAGCGACGCCCAAGCCAGCCACTGCGGCGTCTAGAATGGCCTGTGCGTCATCCAGTGCCAAGGCTTCAAACAAGGGGAAATCTTCTAATTCGCCATACTCATTGCATAACAGCCAGTGCTGGCCCGGATGGCTGACGATGCAGCGGGTTTCACTTAGCTGTTTGGGCGAAAGAATCGGTGATTGTTTAGTTAAAAATGCAGGAGATGCATACAGCTGCACGGTTTGTATTCCCAATGGTCGGGCGATCAACTGCGCCGAGTTGGGTAGCTGGCCAATTCTAACTGCGAGATCGATACCATCTTGTTGTAAATGCTGCAGTTCATTGGAAAACTGCAATTCTAATTGTAAGCCAGTGTGGGTATTTGCTAATTCCAGTAATGCGGGGAGAATCCAACACCTGCCAAATAAGGTAGGAAGGGCAATACGTAAAGACCCTGTCAGGCCGTTTTTACTATCCAGTAGCGCTGCTTCGGCCATTTCAAGTTCGTTCAGTGCTTTTAGCGTGCTCTGGAAAAAACGGGCGCCTTCCTGTGTGAGCTTCACTGAGCGGGTGGTGCGTTCCAGTAGCTGCACGCCAAGACGTTCCTCAAGGCGACGGACAGCTTTACCGACAGCTGATCGGGTGAGCGCCATACGCTCGGCTGCCGCAGTAAAGCTGCTGCATTGGGCTACCTCAATGAAAGCCCGGATGCCTTGTAGCCGTTCAGAAGAGATATTCATGAGTATTCCCTAGTTTGGGACCACTTTTGGCGCTGCTATATTTTTAAGGCGCTTTGTATATGCAGGCCCGTAAAACGGTGTGTTAATCAACCTGGGTCTGGCAGATAAATTCAGCTTTCACGTGTGTTGAGGCGTACTGCTTTTCTCCTCTTTTTTACAAGCTTTAAAATAATTCGTCGGCGCTGCTTGGCTGCTCTTTTTGTCGCTCTCTTTCCTGTATTTTAAGTTTGGCACTGGCGCTACTTTGCTTAAAGCGCCATGACTCATTACCTGTTTCGATGATATGGCAATGGTGCGTCAGCCGATCCAGTAAGGCCGTGGTGAGCTTAGCGTTGCCGAACACATTAGGCCACTCCGCAAAGGTCAAATTGGTGGTGATGATCACGCTGGTGCGCTCATACAATTTGCTCAGCAAATGAAACAGCAGCGCACCGCCCGCTTGTGAGAAAGGTAAATAGCCCAATTCATCCAGAATCACCACGTCCATATGCATCAGGCTATACGCCAATTTACCTTGCCTACCTGCAGCCTTTTCTTGCTCAAGTCGGTTGACCAATTCCAGCGTGGAATGGAACCGTACCCGTAATTCTTGTTGTTGGATGCCTGTGATGCCTAGCGCCGTCGCCAGATGCGTTTTGCCCGTTCCTGTACCGCCAATCAATACGATGTTATGGGCTGCTGCGGCGTATTGACCTTGGGCGAGCTCACGAATTAAGCTTTCATCAACTTTGGATTGGCTAAAGTCAAAGCCCGCGGTAATCCCCCCACTTTTAAGCTCACTTAAAAGTAGAGGTCAGGCATGTAATGCCAGTTTTTGTTTCGGGGTGATGCCACCCAAACCCATGTGCGGGCGCTCGTTGTTGTAGCTCCAAAGCCATTGCGTGGCAACCTCTTGCACTTCAGCAAGACTTTCAAAGTCATCGCAAGCCAGCCATTCATGCCGCACGGTCCGATTATAGCGCTCGATATAGGCATTTTGCTGGGGATTGCCCGGCTGAATATACGCCAATTCAATTGAATGTTGTTCCGCCCAGTTTTTTAGCAACTGGCTAATATATTCAGGCCCATTATCTGAGCGAATCCGTTTTGGCTTGCCTCGCCATTCAATGATTTGATTCAAACTACGCACCACGCGCTCGGCCGGCAAAGAGAAATCAACATCAATCGCTAAACCCTCCCGATTAAAATCATCAATCACATTAAACAGGCGAATGCTGCGGCCATCGGCTAATTGATCGTGCATAAAATCCATCGACCACGTTTCATTGATTTTCTCAGGCACTGCTAATGGTGCTGGCGTTGCACGAATTAAGCGTTTATTAGGCTTAATTCGCAGATTTAATTCTAAATCGCAATAAATCCGGTAGACCCGTTTGTGATTCCAAGACTTTTTCTTGACGTTTCGTAGATGCAAAAAGCACAGACCAAAGCCCCATGTGCGATGAACTTGGGTAAGTTGCAGTAACGAATCGGCAATTTTTTCATTTTCTGCGTCTAGTTTTGCCACATAGCGATAACAAGTCGTGCTGATCATAAAGCTAGCGCAAGCTGCACGAATCGAAACGGCCTTTGATTCAACGGCCCAGCGCGCCATCTCACGCCGCTGAGATGGCTTCACCACTTTTTTGCCATGGCTTCCTTGATGATGTCTGCCTGCATTTGAGCTTCGATATACATCTTTTTAAGGCGCTTGTTTTCATCTTCCAGCTCTTTCATGCGCGTCATCATCGAGACGTCCATGCCGCCAAACTTAGCGCGCCACTTATAAAAAGAGGCCGAGCTCATGCCGTGTTCACGGCATAAATCAGGAACAGTGGAGCCGGCTTCGGCCTGCTTTAAAATCGCCATAATCTGGCTGTCAGAATAACGTGCTGCTTTCATGTAGAAGCTCCTCAAAGACTGCGAGAAAATTCTACTTAAAAATGAGCTGGTTTGGTGGGGGGATTACCCTGCAGAAAAATTTAATCAATCGCTTTTCGATTTACGTGAATATGTGAAGCGTGCTGACTTCAAAACACGCTGTGATCAGTGGTTTACGCAGTCAAGTAATAGTTTTCGCAGCACAAAGACGTATATCGAGTATTTATTTGAACGATATGCACGCTTGTTGGTTATTCGATTGGATTTTGGTTTTCGGGTGGGTAGCGAGCTGAGATCAGATCTTCTTCAGTGTCGGGAGTGCTTTCAACGGATGCTGAATAATCGAGAACATAACTCATTGTTTAAAAATCAGGTTGGCTATATCTGGCGCTTGGAGTACGGCGAAAAGAAAGGCTGGCATTACCATTGCATTTTTTTCTTTGATGGTTCGAAAAGTCGGCAAGACATTACGCTGGGTGATGAAATCGGAAGCTACTGGATGAATGCGATTACAAAAGGACAGGGAACGTATTGGAATTGCAATCGCCACAAGGAGCGTTATGAGTTATTTAAAACGTTGGGTGTTGGCATGGTTTATTACAAAGATGAGTTAAAGCGCGAAAAGCTGCTGCAAGCTGCAGCGTATCTTTGCAAAATTGATCAATTTTTACGGCAAGCATTACCAGAAGGTGTCGAGGGGGTACGTACTTTTGGTCGAGGTGAAATTTCAAGTAGGGCCGCGAATCAAGGACGCCCTAGGTAAGAGCAGCAAGAGCCTGAGGCAGTATAAAAAATACTGACATGGGGAATGATCTGAGAGGTATTGCAATTCGTTTTTAGCTAGCCAAAACAGCGCGTGAAAACACGCTTTGGCCGCTTGCAAGCCGCTCTCCATCAACCCCTGTAAGGAGAGAGCTATGTCTGCTCAGATCAACCAACCTATTCGCTTTATTCGTTTGCCAGAGCTTTTGAAAATGGTATCCATGGGGCGCACTACGCTGTATGACAAACTTGATGAAAAATCAAAACGCTACGATGCCACTTTTCCAAAACCAATCAAAGATGGCAGTCGGGTTATGTGGATCGAGCATGAAGTTCAGGCTTGGATTGAGAACTTAATTCATCGGTCTCGTGCAGGGTGCTAATGGTGTACAAATTAATCAAATCTGAGCTGAATTACGTACTTCTGAAGGGATAGCCATTCGTATTTATCCGATTCGCCACCAGTAACTAAGTGGATCGCCTCCAGATCGTTTGACTGTAGAAAACAACAAGCCTATTTAAATCATGGGCTTGCAGTTGCCATCATTCAAACTGAGTGAGGCGACCGTACTTATCTAGCAACTTGAAGACCCCCGACCCACTGCCTAAGCTAGTTTATCGACAACATGGGTCACGGGATCCAACCGCAGTCGCATAGTGATTGAGAGATTTATTTGGAACTTCCCATTGATAAGGTGCGAAGAGTATTGTTAATAACATCAACCCTATAATTATCACTCAACCGATAAAAACCGCTCTCAAATGCCCCTGTAGTTATTTCGCCCCACCTTTTTTTGATTTTGTCATCCATACTGCGGAACGCATTAGGGGTATTAGGCGCATCGATCACTAACATGGCTAATAGAGCCTGAGATCCAAACGGCAAGTCGCTTGCAAAATCTTCAAAATTAAAATGACCTAACGATTGAGCAACAGCCTCTGGTGAATATGACCCCTTTAGAAAACTCTGGGCTAGCGCAAGAAGGAAGCAAGCACAATAAATCGCGTAAACATATAGCAATAGGTAACCGAAAATAATTTTGCTATCCTTGTTGCCTAACCCCCTGTTATTGGTGAGTACCTGATATATTTCTAAATATTTGACAAACGTTTCTACTTCGCGAAGTGACTGTTCACGAGCCGTAATGAGACTTTTAACTACATTCAGGACGCCATCTTCAGCTATCCCGCTGTCCTGCAGCAATTTACTGCCTAGTACCAAGTTTACAAAATGGGTTTGCGCAGCCAAACCTTTATCAACTCGATATGGGTCTTTATGTTCAGCTGGTAGCCTGAAGCTGAAAGCGATAAATTTGTCGAGGTAGCGCTGTGAATCGCACCGGGTTTCGCGGAGGCTGTTTGGTTTGAGTCAGACCAACATGGCCTGCTCGCTTTGATTACGATAATAATTTGCTTCTGCTTCCGCAGGTGGAATGTGGCCAATCGACCCAAGCAAACGATGCTGATTGAACCACGAAACCCATTCTAATGTCGCTATCTCCACAGATTCTAAACTTTTCCAAGGACCCAAACGATGAATCACTTCAGTTTTGTAGAGTCCGTTAATCGTCTCGGCCAGCGCATTGTCGTAGCTATCACCAGTCGTGCCCACTGATGGCTCGATACCCGCTTCGGTTAATCGCTCGGTATAGCGAATCGAAACGTATTGCGAGCCACGGTCGCTGTGATGAATCAATGCTTCGCGCTCTGGCTGGCGCGCCCAAAGGGCTTGCTCCAATGCATCCAGCACAAACTCGGTTTGCATGTTGCGACTAACTCGCCAGCCCACGATATAACGAGCGAAGACATCAATCACAAACGCCACATACACAAAGCCCTGCCAAGTCGACACATAGGTAAAATCCGACACCCAGAGCTGGTTTGGTCGTTCAGCCACGAATTGTCGGTTTACATGGTCAAGCGGGCACGCAACAGCAGGGTCTGGACGTGTGGTGCGCACCGTTTTACCACGCGATATGCCGCGCAAACCGAGGCTGCGCATCAAACGCTCAACGGTACACCGCGCGACAAGATGCCCATCGCGCTTGAGTTGCCGCCAGGCTTTGACGGCACCATACACCTGGTGATTCTCTTGCCAGACGCGCGTAACTTCACCGCTCAGTTGCTCGTCACGAATGGCGCGCTGGCAACGCAATGCGGGATTACGCAACCGAGCGGCATACCGTCGATAAGCAGACGGAGCGACCTGTAATAGCTTGCAGATCGGCTCGACCCCGTGCTGCTCACGGTGGGTATCGATGAATCCTCTTACGATTTCAAGCGGCGGTCGAGCTCCGCCTGTGCGAAATACGCGCTGGCCAGGCGCAGAATTTCATTGGCCTTTTTAAGCTCGCGCACTTCGCGCTCTAAGGCTTTGATGCGTTCGCTCTCTGCGGAGTTTTTGTTGGCTTGAACGCTATCGCCACCTTGTCGACGACACCAGGTGCGCAGCGTTTCGGGTGTGCAGCCTATTTTGCTGGCGATGGAAACGAGGGTTGCCCATTCAGATGGATATTCGGCAAGGTGCTCAATGACCATGCGAACGGCCCGCTCGCGGACTTCAGGGGAAAATGGGGTAGATTTTTTCATGGCACTATTCTCTCAAGAGTTAGTGCCTCCGCGAAACCCGGTGCGATTCACTGTGCATCGACCTCGTTGCCATAGCAATGATTGATTGCGGCCTTTAATTGCTGAGTGTTCGTGATTAACACAAATTGCACCCCATCAATGTCAAAAATATGTTTGATTATTTCCAGCATTGATAGAGCAAAGTCAGGGCGACAACGATCTAGTTCGTCAATGAATAGGACGATGGGTTTATCAGCAGCTATTGCAGCAAGTGCGTCTTGCAGAGTGCGTATGCTTTGCTCTGCCTTCATGTGATCTTGAAGTAAAGATTCTGTTGTTTTGTCTACAATAGTTTCTCCTGTCGTTTTCAGAGCATCTTCCAAGTCCTCTCCAAGTTCCACTGCATCTTGTTTGAGCGCCCAGCCAATCAATGCCTTACCGGCGGTTTTCATCCCGAAGCGTAATGCGGGTAGTGCCTTGCTGATTAAAGCGGGTCTTTCTGTCTCTGGCAACAGAGACAGAATGGCCGCTAGTAGGGTCATTAATGGCTGATCAGCATGATCAGCACGAAATGCGTAAGCGCTCAGCCGCTCCACCGCCTTGACGCTTAAGTTTCTGCTAGCGCTCTTAGCGGTAATAATTCGTCGATGCGGCTGTTCGGCCAAGTGGGGAGCTTTTCTAGGGTGTCGGTGAGCCAGGCCATCGGGTCAAGGTCGTTGAGTTTGGCGGTGCCCAGTAGCGTTTGAATTGCGGCAGCGCGTTGACCGGCGCGCTCGCTCCCCGCAAATAACCAGTTCTTTTTGCCAATCGCAATCGGCCGAATGCTGTTTTCGACCGGATTGTTATCGATTGGCGCGATGCCGCTTTGGGCGTAGCGTTCAAGCGCCGTCCAACGCCGTTGGCTGTAAATGATCGCTTTCGCGAGTGCGCTATTGGGCGCAACTTTGCTACCGGTTTCATCCAGCCAAATTTTGAATTCGAGCAGTTTAGGTTGCGCTTGTTGCTGCCGTAGCGCTCGGCGTTGTTCGGGGTTTAAATCTTTGGCCTGCGCTTCTAGTGCATACAATTCGCCAATTCGACGCAGTGCCTCTGCGGCAATCGGGCTGCCGTTGGCTTGATGCAATTCGAAGAATTTGCGCCGTGCGTGCGCCCAGCAGCCCAGCTCAATCACGCCGGTTTTGAACAGCGCTTTGTAGCCGCCATAGTCGTCGACCATCAATTGACCTTGCCAATCGGCGAGGAAATCTCGGACGTGTTGACCCGAGCGACCACCTTGATAGTCGAACAAAATGATCGGCGCACTGCCACTCAAAGGCGTATTGCGATACGCCCATAAATACGCGGTTTTGGTTTTGCCTTTGCCCGGATCAAGCTGTTTGACTGGCGTTTCATCGGCATGCAGCACCGTTTCGCCTTTCAATCGTTCACGCAATCGATCCGCCAATGGCTGCAACCACCAGCCAACGGTGCCTACCCAGCTGGCCAGCGTGGTTTCCGCTAACGGCACTTCGCTGCGTTCAGCGATTTGTCGTAGCCGATACAGCGGTAAATGATCAATGTATTTGCTGACCATCACCCACGCCAAAGTGGCCGCAGTGGGTAAACCGCCATTGATGATCGCCGCCGGAATCGGCGCAGCGCTCATCGTTTGGCAGCTGCGGCAAGCGTATTGCGGGCGAATGTGGCGCAACACGCTAAACACCGCCGGTTGCACATGCAGTTGCTCGCTGATGTCTTCGCCGACTTTAACTAAACCCTGACCACATTGGCCGCAACTGCATGATTCAGGCTCGTGAACCATATCGGTACGCGGCAAATGCGCCGGTAAGGCTTGGCGACCTGCGCGAATGCGTGGCTTTTTATCGCTGACCTCGGGGGTGTTGTTGGCTTGCTCGGCGGCGAGTTTGGCTTCCAGCGCCGCCATATCGGCATCGAGGGCTTCTTCAAACAAATCTCGCTGCTCGCGATTCATCACTTCGGTCTTAGCGCCATAACGCATGCGGCGCAGATAGGCCAATTCCATCGTTAGCGCTTCGATGGTTTGCGTTTTATTTTGGATGTCGGAGACGTATTGTTTGAGTTGTTGATCTTGCTGAGTGACTAATTCAGTATGCTGAGCAAGGAGTACCGACTGCGCCAAAATCGCCGCGCGGACTGCGGCGGGTAGGTTTGAATTGGCGAGTTCTTGAGCGAGATCCATGCTTTGATTTTACTGGGTATTGCCATACAAATCATATCCTTCATGATTTATAGGGTAATACTGCGACAACTATTTTATCCATCCGCAGCGTGAATTAGTAGACATATTCTGGCAGCGGTGGCGGCGCTAATCGCTGCCAGTCGACACCGCTCACCAACCATTGCCACTGCGCCGCATCCAGCGTAAACACAGCATCGCCCGATTGTGGCCAAATAAATCGACCGTGATGCAAACGCCGTTGCGCCAACCAGACGCCAGAGCGATCCCACAGCAACACTTTGAGGCGATTGCTGCGCTGATTGCGAAACGCATACGCTGCACCTTCGACGGGTGAACGCTGCAAACAGGCGTGAATCTTGGCCGACAAACCCTCGATGCCAAGGCGCATATCGACCGGTTCGACGACCAATTGCAGCGAAGTGAATGGCGGCATCATGCCAAACCGCGCAATAACGCCGCGACCCAAGCCGGATCGGTCGCCGCAGGCAAAGTCAGGGTCACGCCGGAGGGGAAATTCAACTGCAACTGCGCCGCAACGGGTGCGGGCCATTGTGCGGGCACGATGCTTGAAGCCGATGGTTTCGGAGCGATCTGCGGTTCGGTGATTGCAGCTGAAGATGCGTCGGCAGATTCGAGGCGGCTACGGCGCAGCCAACTGGAAAAAGTAGTGCGTTTAAGCTGGTGCACTCGGACAAACTCGGCTTGAGTTAAACCACTAGTCTGCCAACGTTGAACCCATTGCAAAGCATCAATCCACCGTCCCATGCTGCGCTCCAAAAAATCAAAAGCGCAGCATGCCTGAATTAAAACGATAATTGAGGTGGAACGGCTAAGCCCTTACCGAAATGCATCAATATAGACAGGTAGAAACGGTGCTATTTCATTATTACTTTCGACCAATGTGATTAACTTTTGGCAGAACTCAGTTTTCCCTGTACCCCAACTGCCATCAATGATCATTGGTGAAACTACGATATCAGAAGCAAGTAGTTGAATTATCTTTTCTGCGATTGGACGGCGCTGGTACTCATCGCGTGTATCAAATGAAATATTTTTTTGCATATAGGTTCCACATTGTGCGAGGTCTGTAAATTGGGGTACGAGCTGTGTGATGATGAGCGGATACCTGATTTTGACACTAAATTAGCAAGCCGAGTATCGACGTTCGATGAGTTTGTTTGGAAAACTTGAGTCAGATTCGGCATGAATAATTACACGCAGTTGTCGTTCAATTTTTCTATGGTCAGCGTACAATGTAATCCATTGTACTTCTTCGACATCCAGTCCCTTCGGTGGCACATTACGTTTAGGCAAGGAGGCGCTGTGACTGATGAAATCCTAACGATTAAGCAAGTTGCTGACTATTTGAAAGTGAATGAGCGAACGATTTACCGGCTTGCCGGTAATTCGGAAATCCCCGCGTTTAAGGTGGGTAATTCCTGGCGTTTCAAACGCTCAGAGTTAGAGTTGTGGATTGCGACTCAACAAGATCAGTATAAAACAACCATCGCTGTTAAAGCCGCCGACGCCTAGCCGCGTACGGCTGTGATGGCTTAGCCCCACAAGAATACGAAAAGGAAATGTATTTTGAATAAACAACAGTTAGCAGCCAAAATTTGGGAGTCTGCTAATCAGATGCGCTCAAAAATTGAAGCCAATGAATACAAAGACTACATTTTGGGGTTTATCTTCTACAAATACCTGTCTGATCAGCTCGTCCAATTCGCCAAGCAGGAAGGCATGTCCGATGCTGAAATCTCAGCACTGAGTGAGAGTGAGGGGCAAGAAAAAATTGTTGCCTACATCAGCGAAAAGTTGGGTTACTTTATTGCCTACGATAATTTGTTTTCTACTTGGCTGGCTAAAGGCAGTGATTTTGATGTTTCGAATGTGCGTGATGCCTTATCTGCGTTTGAGCGTCTGATCCACGAGAACCACAAAAAACTATTCGACGGCATTTTCAATACGCTGCAAACTGGCTTAAGTAAATTAGGTGAGAGCGCCGCCAAGCAAACCAAAGCCATCAGTGACTTGCTGCAACTGATCAAAGTCATCCCTATGGATGGCAAGCAAGACTACGACGTGCTGGGGTATATCTACGAATACCTGATTGAAAAATTTGCAGCCAATGCCGGTAAAAAAGCCGGTGAGTTTTATACGCCGCATGAAGTCTCGCTATTGATGTCCGAGATCATTGCGCATCACGTTAAAGATAAAGAAAAAATCGAGATTTATGACCCGACCAGTGGCTCAGGCTCATTGCTGATCAATATCGGTAATTGCGTCGCCAAATACATTGATGGCGACAACAAAATTAAATACTTTGCGCAAGAACTCAAAGCCAATACCTACAATTTAACGCGTATGAACTTAGTCATGCGCGGTATTAAACCCAACAATATCATTACCCGCAATGGCGACACACTCGAAGACGATTGGCCTTACTTCGATGAGAATAACCCAACGGATTACGACCCCTTGTATGTTGATGCCGTGGTTTCCAATCCACCGTATTCACAGCAATGGGATTCTGATCACAAAGAAAACGATCCGCGTTACTCGCGCTTTGGATTAGCGCCTAAAACCAAAGCCGACTATGCTTTTTTGCTGCACGATCTTTACCATCTCAAACCCGACGGCATCATGGCGATTGTCTTACCCCATGGCGTGTTATTCCGTGGCGGTGAAGAGGGGGCAATCCGCAAGCAACTGATTGAACAAAACCACATTGATGCCATTATTGGCTTGCCTGCCAATATCTTTTTTGGCACCGGCATTCCTACCGTGATTATGGTACTCCGCCAAAAACGTGAGCCGACCGATGTGCTCATCGTCGATGCGTCTAAGCACTTCATCAAAGTGGGTAAAAACAATAAGCTGCAAGCCTCAGACATCAAACGCATTACCGATGCAATAATTCATCGCAGCAACAATCCAAAGTTCTCACAGGTGGTTAGCAAAGAAACACTGCGCCAGAACGACTACAACCTGAATATTCCGCGTTACGTTGATTCTGCCGAAGCCGCTGAAAGCTGGGATTTACACGCCACCATGCTGGGCGGTATTCCTGTGAGCGAAATCAATCAACTTGAACGCTATTGGCAAGCCTTTCCGGCATTACGCGTTGCTTTATTCAGTAACACAAACAGCCACTATGCCCAGCTGGCCATTGCCGCCAGTGACGTCAAAGCTACCATCACGCAACACAGCGAAGTGAAAGCCTTTGCGCAGACCTATATCAACGCGTTTGCAGGTTTTGATACTGATCTAAAAACCGAACTGATTACGCAATGGCAAGCAGTCAGTATCGCTAAACAAGAAAGCCTTTTGAGCCACGCGCTTGTTGCGCGTTTAGCCAATACGGCACTTAATGGCGTTGCCTTAATCAATCATACCAAGCCTACCAACTGCTCAATAACCACTGGCAAAACATCGCCGCTGATTTGGAAATGATGCAAACCGAAGGCTTTGCTGCTTGCAAGCAGGTTGACCCAAATATGGTCATCAAAAAGGTCAAAGGCGTAGAAGCAGAAATTCAAGATGGTTGGATTGGTCACATCATGCCGTTTGCCTTGGTGCAAACCACCTACTTAAACGACGATCTACAAGCGCTACAGCGACAAGAAAACCGCCTCGCTGAAATCAGCGCGGAAATTGAAGGTGTTCTCGATTCGCTTTCCGAAGAAGAAAAATCTTTCGACACTGTTAACGATAATGGTGATGGCTTTGTTAATGCCGCCGTGACCAAAGCCGCCAAGCGTCTGAAAGCAGATCTCAAAGCAGCGGCAAAAACCGCCAAAGTTTTTGATGAAGAGAGCTACGAAGCAAAAATCATCAAAGTGGATTTCTTGATCAACCAAGAGAAAACACTGAAAAAAGCAGTTAAAGACGCCGCTGAAGCTCTACACCTTAAGACCAAGGCCACGATTGAACAGTTAAGCGACGATCAGGTGAATCACTTGCTCGAACTGAAATGGATTACACCTTTGCTGAGCGAGTTAAGCCAGTTGCCTAGCAACTTGATCCAGCAGCTCAGCCGCCAAGTACAAACCCTGGCCGATAAATACGCCGCCACTTATGCCGACGTCGCTAAAGAGATTAAACAAACCGAGCAGCTACTAGCTGGTTTAATCGACGAACTGACAGGCAACGAGTTTGACCAGCAAGGCTTGGCCGAATTAAAAGCGTTTTTGGTGGGCAAGTAAGATGAGCGCAGAAAATTTAGTGCCTGCGATTCGTTTCAAAGGATTTAGTGGGGAATGGGAAGAAAAAAAATTCAAGGATATTGTAGCTAACTTGTCCGGCGGTGCTTCTATTGCACCGAGTGATTACCAAGATAAAGGAATAAGGACAATTCCAAAAGGAGCTGTTAATTCTACGGGAATAGCAGAGTTGTCTGGCAGCAAGTATGTATCACTTGATTTTTATGAAAAGAATATTTCAAGTAAAGTTTCCTCTGGAGATTTGGTAACATCTTTACGTGATCTAGTCCCTACAGCTCCCAATATGGGAAGAATCGTAAAGGTTAAAACCCCTAAAGAAGATTTTTTAATGCCGCAGGGCGTTTATAAGATAGATCTTGAAGATGGTATCGATGAATATTTTTTAATTTCATATTCGAATAGTGAAGTATTTAGAAAAATAATTTCTAGTGAAAAAAATGGTTCAACTCAAGTTCACATTAGAAATGGTGAGTTTTTAAGTATTGAAATAATTAAACCTAAATCTGAAGAGCAAAAAGAAATAGGCCGTTTTTTTCAAAAGATAGACACGTTAGTTGCCCAGCATCAGCAAAAGCACGATAAATTGTTAAGCCTTAAAATATCCCTGCTCGAAAAGATGTTTCCTAAGCAAGGTAAAAAGGAGCCAGAGATTCGATTTAAGGGGTTTAGTGGGGAATGGGAAGATCAGGCGTTAGCGGATGTTGCTGATTTATATGACGGAACACACCAAACACCTAAATATACAAGTTCTGGTGTAATGTTTCTTTCTGTCGAAAATATTAAAGATTTGAAGTCAAATAAATATATTTCAAACGAGGATTTTGAGAAAGGATTCAAAGTTTTTCCAAAGAAAAACGATGTGTTAATGACACGTATTGGAGATGTTGGAACGGCAAATGTGGTTGATTCAGATGAGCCGAAAGCTTATTACGTGACATTAGCTTTATTGAAGCATAAAGTGCTTGATCCATATTTCTTAAAGAGCAGCATAGCTTCAGAACGGGTAAGGAAAGATATTTGGCACAGAACTTTACATATTGCATTTCCAAAAAAAATAAATATGAATGAAATTTCTAAGGTGATAATTCCTACTCCGTCATCAGAAAAGGAACAAGAAAATATTGGTCATTATTTTCAGCAGCTAGATGCATTAATTAACCAACATCAAGCTCAAATAAATAAACTCAATAGCGTCAAGCAAGCCTGCTTGGAGAAAATGTTTGTTTAACTTAAGTTGGATTGCGTTAAGTAGGGTATTTGATTGCGGGGCTTTTTTTTAAGTTGCTACAATCAAATACCCATGATGTATGGCTTGCGCCGCAATGAAGCGTAAAGTCTATTTGAGCCATACCCTGAAAGCGATGGAGCATACGAATGACCTTAGAAAATAAACTTTGCATCACCGATGTAGTCGAGCTGGCTCGCGTTGAAGAAAAATTTAGTAAAGCACAAGCCCATAAGCTGATAAAGATGATTGTTTAATGGAGATGGAGCGCAGCCATGTAAAAGACATTGAAATCAAATATTTTTTACAGCAAGCGCTGAGTGATCAAATCAATAATGCCGAAGTTTATATGAAAGGCATTGATGCCAGCTATTACTACGAGGGCTGCACCCTCTACAAAACCGAAGATGAAGGTGACCAAGCATGACCTTTACTACCGAAGCCGCTTTTGAAACCGCCTTAATCAATGAGTTAAAAAACAAAGGTTGGGAAGATCAAGTCTTAAGAAATCCGACTGAAGCGGATTTGCTGCAAAACTGGGCAGATATTCTATTTCAGAACAACCGCGATATCGACCGACTAAATGATGTGCCGTTGACTGATAGCGAAATGCAGCAAATTGTTGAGCAAATTCGCGAGCTAAAAACACCGCTCAAGCTCAATGGTTTTATCAATGGCAAAACCGTATCGATTACCCGCGACAACCCGAAAGACCCATTACATTTTGGCAAAGAAATTAGCCTAAAAATCTACGACCGTCACGAAATTGCCGCAGGGCAAAGCCGCTACCAAATTGTGCAGCAACCCAAGTTTGCTAAATCGTCCAAAATCCTAAATGACCGCCGTGGTGATCTGCTGTTACTGATTAACGGCATGCCCTTGATTCATATCGAACTCAAGCGCAGCGGTAAGCCGGTAAGTAATGCTTATAACCAAATCGTAAAATATTCTGCTGAGAGCGTATTTACTGGTCTGTTTGCCTTGGTTCAGGTATTTGTAGCTATGGAACCGTCTGAGATGGTTTACTTTGCCAACCCTGGCATGGATGGCCGATTTAACAAAGATTTTTACTTTCATTGGGCTGATTTTGATAACGAGCCAGTGAATGATTGGAAAGGGATCGCATCGCGTTTTCTGTCTATTCCGATGGCGCACCAATTGATTGGTTTTTACACCGTGGCTGATCATTCTGATGGTGTGCTGAAGGTGATGCGTAGTTATCAGTATTACGCGGCCAACGCCATATCAGACAAGGTTTCCAAAACCAACTGGGCTGATCGAGATCGTTTAGGTGGTTATGTGTGGCATACCACAGGCTCCGGCAAAACGATGACCAGCTTCAAATCAGCACAGCTGATTGCTCATTCAAAAGACGCTGATAAAGTGATCTTTTTAATGGATCGAATCGAGCTGGGAGTGCAATCCTTGCAAGAATACAAAGGCTTTGCTGGTGAGGGTGAAACAGTACAGGCGACTGAAAATACTGGCGTGCTGATCAGTAAACTTAAAAGCACCGATCCAGCGAATACCTTGATTGTTAGCTCAATTCAAAAAATGAGTAACATCAGCGCCGAGGCTAATGACGATGGCGTGAGTTTACAAAGCCATGATATTGCGTTGATCAATAATCAGCGCATCGTTTTTATTATGGATGAAGCGCATCGCTCGACCTTTGGCGATATGCTGATCACTATTAAAAAGACCTTTCCTTCGGCGATCTTTTTTGGCTTTACCGGCACGCCGATTCAAGATGAAAACCAAAAAAATCTCAATACGACAGCAACCGTGTTTGGTAATGAATTACACCGCTACAGCATTGCCGATGGCATCCGTGATAAAAATGTACTTGGCTTTGATCCGTACAAGGTGATGACTTATACAGATACAGATTTAAAAACAGCTGTGGCGCTGCACAAAGCCAAAGCGAAAACAGAAAGCGAAGCCTTGGCCGACCCAAAGAAAAAGGCGGTGTTTAACCGCTATATGCGTGATGTCACTATGGCGGGTTACTTTGAAGACAATGGCATTTATGTGAAAGGCATTGAGGATGAATTGCCTAAGTCGCAATACACCCAAGCCACACATCAAGAAGAAGTGGTTAAAGATATTGTTGCCAATTGGACGAACCTAAGCCAAAACAGCAAGTTCCACGCTATTTTTGCCACCAGCAGCATTAAAGAAGCCATTGAGTATTATCGCCACTTAAAACTAGCTGCGCCCACATTGAAAATCAGTGCCTTGTTCGATCCCTATATTGATGAAGACAGTGACTATGAAGATGGCCCTGCGTTTAAACAAGCCGGTTTGGTTGAAATTATCACCGACTATAACGCGAAGTATGGGCAGGATTTTAACTTGGGCAGTCATGCTCAATTTAAAAAAGACCTTGCCGCTCGGCTCGCCCATAAACGTCCTTACTTGCGCCTAGAAAAAGATCCAGAGCAACAAATTGATTTGTTGATTGTGGTGGATCAAATGCTCACGGGTTTTGATTCAAAATGGCTCAATACCTTGTATCTGGATAAGGTATTGAGATATGAAAATATCATTCAAGCTTTTTCACGTACCAATCGCCTGTATCTAGAACACGAAAAACCATTTGGCACGATACGCTACTACCGCTACCCGCACAGCATGGAACGCTATATTGAAGAGGCGATCAAGCTGTATTCAGGTGACAAAGCAATCGGGCTGTTTGTCGATAAATTGCCAAGCAACTTGAAAAAAATTAACGACTTTTATGATGACATTGCTGAGTTATTTCGCAATGCAGGCGTCGCTAACTTTGAAAAACTACCCGCTGATAAATCGGTATGCGGTCAATTTGCCAAGCTGTTTGCACAGCTGAATCAGCATTTAGAAGCGGCCAAAGTTCAAGGTTTTACTTGGGATAAATTAAGCTACCCGAGTGCTGAACACCCAATTGAAATCACGCTAAAGCTTGATGAAAATACTTATTTAGCCTTGGCGCTTCGTTACAAAGAACTATCCAGTGGCGGCGGTGGGGGCGGCGGCACTAGTGACGTGCCGTTTGATATATCAGGCCATTTAACCGAAATCGATACCGGAAAAATCGACGCGGATTACATGAATTCGCGCTTTGAAAAATACCTGAAGACGATTCAGCGGAATGGTGTAGGTGCTGCAGACATTCAAAAAACAATGGATGAACTACATAAATCTTTTGCTACCTTGACCCAAGAAGAGCAGAAGTTTGCCAATATTTTTCTGAATGATGTGCAACGCGGTGATGCCACGCTAGAAGAAGGCAAAACCTTTCGAGATTACATTACTGAATATCTAGCTAACGCAAAAAATGAGCAAATTACCGAGCTTGTTGAGTTGCTGAGTAAGACGACAGATATTGCCGTGTTTACCGACAAATTAAACCGGATGATGAATGCTGGAATCACTGCTGCCAATATCAATGAGTTTGGGCGCTTAGATACGTTAAAAAGCTACGTCGATAAGGCTAAAGCCAAAGCCCATTTCGAAGAGACCGAAGGCGCAATTTTTACGACATTTCAGATCAATATGAAAGTCGATAAATTGCTGCAAGACTTCATTATGAAGGGTGGTTTTGAACTAGAGCAGGCCAGCACTTGCACGGCATAACACGTATGGCACTAGATCGCAGCGTGAGCTGCGATCTAGTAGTGGCTATTGCGTTGAGAGATATAGGCTATGTCGCAGAGTTGTAGGTGTTTGAAGTAGCTTCTTGGAAGATTGTCACTAATTTATATTTATATTGGCGGAGAATGCTTTTTTGAGTTGGTTGTTTCTGCTTGAATAGTTTTGACCTACTCTTGAAACCAAAGAGGATAGAGGTATGTTGAGGCGCATTGAATATTAACCAGCAAAACGCCATTTTGCGCAGTGAATTTTGACCAGGGTAACTAATCTCCAAACTCGTTCAACGAGCTAGGAAATTGAAGGTGATTACCATGGTAATCCCCCCACCAAACCAGCTCATTTTTAAGTAGAATTTTCTCGCAGTCTTTGAGGAGCTTCTACATGAAAGCAGCACGTTATTCTGACAGCCAGATTATGGCGATTTTAAAGCAGGCCGAAGCCGGCTCCACTGTTCCTGATTTATGCCGTGAACACGGCATGAGCTCGGCCTCTTTTTATAAGTGGCGCGCTAAGTTTGGCGGCATGGACGTCTCGATGATGACGCGCATGAAAGAGCTGGAAGATGAAAACAAGCGCCTTAAAAAGATGTATATCGAAGCTCAAATGCAGGCAGACATCATCAAGGAAGCCATGGCAAAAAAGTGGTGAAGCCATCTCAGCGGCGTGAGATGGCGCGCTGGGCCGTTGA
Organism: Deefgea piscis; assembly: GCF_019665785.1. Taxonomy (NCBI): domain Bacteria; kingdom Pseudomonadati; phylum Pseudomonadota; class Betaproteobacteria; order Neisseriales; family Chitinibacteraceae; genus Deefgea; species Deefgea piscis. The sequence continues at coordinate 2,461,735 of NZ_CP081149.1, read as the reverse complement.
ATCAAAGGCCGTTTCGATTCGTGCAGCTTGCGCTAGCTTTATGATCAGCACGACTTGTTATCGCTATGTGGCAAAACTAGACGCAGAAAATGAAAAAATTGCCGATTCGTTACTGCAACTTACCCAAGTTCATCGCACATGGGGCTTTGGTCTGTGCTTTTTGCATCTACGAAACGTCAAGAAAAAGTCTTGGAATCACAAACGGGTCTACCGGATTTATTGCGATTTAGAATTAAATCTGCGAATTAAGCCTAATAAACGCTTAATTCGTGCAACGCCAGCACCATTAGCAGTGCCTGAGAAAATCAATGAAACGTGGTCGATGGATTTTATGCACGATCAATTAGCCGATGGCCGCAGCATTCGCCTGTTTAATGTGATTGATGATTTTAATCGGGAGGGTTTAGCGATTGATGTTGATTTCTCTTTGCCGGCCGAGCGCGTGGTGCGTAGTTTGAATCAAATCATTGAATGGCGAGGCAAGCCAAAACGGATTCGCTCAGATAATGGGCCTGAATATATTAGCCAGTTGCTAAAAAACTGGGCGGAACAACATTCAATTGAATTGGCGTATATTCAGCCGGGCAATCCCCAGCAAAATGCCTATATCGAGCGCTATAATCGGACCGTGCGGCATGAATGGCTGGCTTGCGATGACTTTGAAAGTCTTGCTGAAGTGCAAGAGGTTGCCACGCAATGGCTTTGGAGCTACAACAACGAGCGCCCGCACATGGGTTTGGGTGGCATCACCCCGAAACAAAAACTGGCATTACATGCCTGACCTCTACTTTTAAGTGAGCTTAAAAGTGGGGGGATTACCCCATGGCCACATTTGCTAAAGTCCGCCGCATGTATTTCCGCGATCGGCTCTCCATTAGTGAGATTGCACGACGCACTTCACTCACTCGTAATACCGTCAAGAAATGGATTCGTACCGAGTCCAGCACTGAACCCTGTTATCAACGCAAGTCCGTTAATACCAAACTCACGCCGTTTCACGCGCAGCTCATCAAGGCATTACAAACCGATTTGCATCGCCCGAAACGCGACCGTCGCACGGCCAGAGTCTTGTTCCAAGAACTCGTTCTCGCTGGCTTTGATGGCGATTATTCCTGCGTCACCGCATTTATTCGCCAGTGGCGTTTAGAAACCATGGGGCCCTCGTTGAAATCCGCTTTTGTACCGCTCAAGTTTGCACTGGGTGAAGCGTTTCAATTCGACTGGAGCGAGGAATCGCTGCTGATTGGCGGCATTCATCGCAAGGTGTTGTTGGCGCATCTGAAACTGTGCGCTAGTCGTGCATTTGCCTTGATGGCCTATCCGACCCAAAGTCACGAGATGTTGTTTGATGCACATACTCGTGCGTTTCAAATGCTGGGCGGTGTGCCGACTCGCGGCATCTACGACAACATGAAGACCGCCGTGGATAAAGTCTTGCCAGGCAAATCAAGGGTCGTGAATGCGCGCTTTCATGCCATGACGGCGCATTATTTGTTTGATCCCGATTTCTGCAATGTCGCTTCCGGTTGGGAGAAAGGCATTGTTGAGAAGAACGTGCAAGATCGGCGGCGGCAAATTTGGCAGGCGGCACAGCAAGTACAGTTCGCCAACTTTGATGAGCTCAATCTCTGGCTCGCCGAGCGCTGTCGCGCCGCATGGCAAGAGATGCATCACCCCGACTATCCAGAACTCACTTTGGCTGAGTTGCTGCAAGACGAACAAGTGCAGATGATGCCGTTTCCAGGTGCGTTTGATGGTTATACCGAAATCTTAGCGCGGGTTTCGAGTACCTGTTTGATCACCTTTCAGCGCAATCGCTATTCAGTGCCGTGCCATTTAGCCAATCAAATGGTGAGTATTCGACTCTATCCAACGCACATCGTCATCTATGCCGATCAAGATCCAGTGACACAGCATCCGCGTAGCTTTGATCGCCGCCGCATCTTTTATGACTGGCAACATTACGTTCCTTTGGTTGAGAAGAAGCCAGGCGCATTGCGCAATGGCGCGCCATTCAGCGAAATGCCTGACTATTTGCAACAATTGCAACGGCGCTTGTTGCGACATGACGGCGGGGATCGAGTCATGGCCAAAGTGCTTGGCTGTATTCCTCGGCATGGCCTCACTACGTTGCAAGTGGCCGTTGAGTTAATGCTGGAAACGGGGCAAGTCAGTGCCGAGCATGTTCTCAATGTACTGACGCGGTTACACGAAGCGCCACAGCCAGCGACATTAGAAACGGCGTTGCAACTGAAAGACCCGCCGCTTGCGGATAGTGGGCGTTACGATCAGCTGCACCAAAATAGCGAGGTGTAGCATGGAGCTCGACATCCACACTGAACTAAAACAGCTGAAGCTCCACGGCATGGCATCGACGTATACCGACATACGCCAATCCAGCCCTAGCCATGAGGCCAATACCCTTGATGCTTATCTGCGGCAGATGATTCGCGCCGAACATGCCGATCGGCATGTGCGCTCGATTAGCTATCAAATGCAAGCCGCTCGCTTCCCACATCATCGTGACTTGGCGGGCTTTGACTTTAGCCAATCCAAAGTTGATGAAAGCTTAATTCGTGAGCTCGCCCAAGGTCAATACGCCGCAGCAGCCCATAACATTGTATTGATTGGCGGTACAGGAACGGGCAAAACGCATCTGGCGACGGCGCTAGGCATCACAGGCATCCAACAACAAGAATTACGGGTACGGTTCCATTCCACGCTGGAATTGGTCAACCGACTTGAGCAAGAAAAGGCTGCAGGTAGGCAAGGTAAATTGGCGTATAGCCTGATGCATATGGACGTGGTGATTCTGGATGAATTGGGCTATTTACCTTTCTCACAAGCGGGCGGTGCGCTGCTGTTTCATTTGCTGAGCAAATTGTATGAGCGCACCAGCGTGATCATCACCACCAATTTGACCTTTGCGGAGTGGCCTAATGTGTTCGGCGACGCTAAGCTCACCACGGCCTTACTGGATCGGCTGACGCACCATTGCCATATCATCGAAACAGGTAATGAGTCATGGCGCTTTAAGCAAAGTAGCGCCAGTGCCAAACTTAAAATACAGGAAAGAGAGCGACAAAAAGAGCAGCCAAGCAGCGCCGACGAATTATTTTAAAGCTTGTAAAAAAGAGGAGAAAAGCAGTACGCTAAAACCAGTCATCCATGCCGTGGATGACGCTAACGCCTGGTTAAAATTCAACGCGCATCGCTGGTCAAAATTCAGTACGCCTCAACACAGCGTACCCTATGCGCCGTTTCTATAGCTCCGCGCTCTTCTATGCGGCGCAAGCATGCTAGTAGTTCTGGAGCATCGATAGTGGATATCTCTCTTTTGCCAAGCCAAGGAAAAATATCACTTTCAAGGCGGTTGATTGTACGGTCTCTATGGCTTTTAGACTTGGCAGCCATCGCTCTTTCAAACCACTCACGAGCGATAATTTCAAAGCTACAAATATTTTCTGTTCGAGCCGCTTCTTTTTTTCTATTGCGTTCTTCAATGGGGTCTAGGCTGTTGGCAAGCAATGACTTGGCTTCTTCACGAAAGCCACGGGCATTGGCTAGAGTTACAACGGGGAACTCGCCGAAAGACATCAGGGTTTCTGTACCATTAGGCTTGGTGTATTTGAAGCGCCAAATCTTTGAGCCATTACTTTTGACTAAAAGAAATAATCCGCCGCCATCATAAAGGCGATAGTCTTTTTCTTTAGCCTTAGCGCTAGAGCATTCTGTTGAGCTTAGGGGTTTAGTTTGACGTGCCATAGGGGTACGGCCTCGCTATTGAATGGGGTATTGGCATACTGTACCCCTAAACGTATCCCTAAAACAACTGGGTTGGGTCGGACGAGTTCGGATGTGGTGGGTAACAAAAAACCCGCTAAAGCTAGGCTTTATGCGGGTTTCAGGACTTTTACGTACTTGGTGGAACGAGTGTTTGGTGGAGGCGGGGGGAGTCGAACCCCCGTCCGGAAGCACTCTACGAAGAGTTCTACATGTTTAGCCTTATCTTTTGGATTTTAACTCCCTTTCACGCCGATGGGCAGGCTTGAGGAGAGCGAGTTACCTAAATTTAACCCCAACCCAAGTAACCCGAGTTAAGGCGATTCCATCTTAATGACTCTACTGCTGGTTTGACCCAGCCCACCCGATGGACCCTGTGGTGTAGAGTCTAGCGCGATTAAGCGGCTAGAGCGTAAGTTTCGTCGTTTGCGACTATATAAATACAGTGTTTAACGGGAATCTGCGATCCCGACATGCCCTCACCCGCTTTGCAACCCCCGTCGAAACCATGGCGCCCCCGATCGGTAGTCTTCAAGTTGGACAAGAAGAAGGGCGATTATACCTGCTTATGCTTGCTTTGGGCTAGCAGTTCACGCGCTAACTGATTGGACTTAAGCCTAGGGGCGTTGATATCAAAGGTTTATTTCTTTGTTTATGTGCATTTCATTGCGAATGGAACCGAGGTTCTGTGCTTCTTGAGGTCAATTCTGTTTGTTTCTTACTTTAATTTTGCGTTTGTTGACTAGGTCTTGTTGTATTGCTGCCTTTAAAAGTGACAAATTCTGACTACACTAACTAAGTGGTGGTGGTGCTATTCGCTTTGCCGTGTGATTTGATATTTGACATGCCATAGGTGGCTTATGAAGCAGATTATTTTGGCGCTTGAAAATGCGCTTGAGTTACTCGAGCATCTGAGTGTTTATCATGCCGATGGCAATTTTCACGGTGCGATTACTTTGGCTAATTTGCGCTTTAATGGGGATCGTTTAGTTGGTTTGATTGCGCCGCCGGCAATGCGATCTGAGCTAATTAGTGTTGAGGATTTATGCTTTGCATCGCCCGAGCAGGCTGGGCGGATGTGGGATAAAGTCAGCCCGCGCAGTGATTTATATTCAGTGGGCTGTTTACTGTATACCTGGCTTAATGATGCTCCCCCCTTTGTTGCTGATGATTTACTGGCGTTAGTACATGCTCATCTGGCGCTACCACCTGCAACAATGCCCAATGCTCAGGCTGTGCCGCCAATATTGCGCCGCATAGTACTAAAGCTGCTTGAAAAACCAACGATGGGTCGTTACGCCTCTGTTGCGGGATTAAGTGCTGATTTACGTGAATGCTTGCAGCGCATGCAATCGGGTTCGGTTGAGGAATTTTTGCTGGGTACGCACGATGAATCAGGCCGTTTTATTATCTCTAACAAGTTATATGGACGTGATGCTGATGTAGCACAACTACAGCAACTTTTTGAGCAAGCCTGCCAAGGTAAGGGGGGGTTATGCACCATTGGCGGTTATTCGGGTATCGGTAAAACTACGTTGGTGCGTAGCTTGCGGGGCGCTGTTGCCGCATCGCGCGGTGCGATGGTGGAGGGTAAACATGATCAATTTCGTCGACAAGTGCCTTATTCTGCGCTGATCGAAACGTTTACCGCTTTATTGCGGCGAATTTTATCGGGCGATCGAGCGCATTTAGCGCGATGGAGAGAGGTTTTGCTTGAGGCGCTTGGTGAAAATAGCGCCGTGATTGCTGAAATAATTCCTGATATTACGCGAATTATTGGTCCGCAAGCTAAGCCTTGCGTTTTGGAAGGGCTAGCAGGTCAACATCGCTTTAATATGGCATTTACCGCGTTATTAAAGGCATTTGCGAATGAAAATCATCCCTTGGTATTGTTTTTAGATGATGTGCAATGGGCTGATTTTGCCTCCTTGGCTTTGATTCAAAGCTGCCTTTCTGAAGGAAATGTGGGTCATTTATTGGTCTTGTGTGCTTATCGCGACAACGAAGTCGATGAGCAGCATCCATTGGCTTTGATGTTTGCTGAACTTAAAAAGAAAGGCGTGGCGATTCAAACCGTAAGCGTAGGGCCTCTTGCTACTGCACATTTGGCTGAATTGGTTTGTGATAGTTTTCCGGGCTTAGATGATTTGCCACTGTTTTACGATATGTTAATGCGTAAAACACAAGGTAATCCGTTCTTTTTACGGCAGTTTTTGCAGGAGTTGTATGATGAAAAAATCTTGTCATTTCATCCGCAGCGCCGCTGGTGGGTTTGGTCTAAATCCCGCGCCTTAGCACTCACTCATACTGAAAATGTCATTGATTTAATGGTTCGCCGTATTCGGCGTCTACCGCCAGAAACGCGCAACATTTTGAATATTGCGGCGAGTATTGGTAACCGTTTTGATTTGGCAACGCTGTCAATGATTGGCGAGTTCGATCAAGCTACGATTTTGACTATGTTAGCACCAGCGCTGCAAGAAGAAATTGTACTGCCCATTACCGATGGTAAAGATAAGCATGAATTTAAGTTTTTGCACGATCGAGTACAGCAAGGCGCTTATGTTTTAGAGTCGGATGAATATACCAATGAGCTGCATTTGCGAATTGGCCGTTTGATGCTTGAACGAATGATAACAAGTGATATTGAGCCTAAATTATTTGAAATCGTTGATCACCTCAATGCAGCCCAGCATTTAATTAGTTTGCCGAATGAACGTTTGCAGCTTGCAGAGTTAAATTTCCAAGCTGGGCTGAAAGCTAGGCAAGCAATGGCTTATCAGGCTGCGCTTAATTATTTAGAAACTGGCATTGCTTTATTGGGCGACGCGTTTTCGGAGAATAATTTTGAATTGTCATTTGCGCTGTATTTAAATGCGGCGCAAGTTTTTGAATTGGCAGGGTCATTTGATCGATTTACTGATTATATTCAATTGCTTGAGCAATATGCTCAAACGCCTTTGCAGCAAGTCGAGCTGTATTTTTTACGCATTGCCAATTTAAATCACGATAGTCGCTTGGCAGAAATCAATGAGTTGGGTCGCGAAGCCTTGGCTTTATTTGGCATTGAAATTCCGCCGCTGAATGATGCTGCTGCATTGATGAAAAGATATCAGCAGGAGCTTGAGCAATTTGAAGCAACGATGCATACGCAATCTTATTCATCACTTGATGATGTGGCAGTGAGTGACGATGCGGCGCATGATGCGGTACTTAAAGTGTTATCGCAGGTTTCTGAGCCGGCTATTTTTGTGAATTTCCCGTTCTTTTCGGTGATTGCGGTCATTGGTGTTAATCGATCGATACGCTATGGCTATACGCGGGTTTCACCGATGTTTTTTACATTGCTGGGTATTGCATTAATTGCGCACCATCGCCGATACCAAGATGCCTGCAAAATAGCCGATGTGGGTATTCGCTTACTTAATAGCAATAGCAAAACCTATGATTTATATGGCTATGAACGCTGCTTAGCCTATCACGGTTGGAATATTACGCATTGGGCCGAACCTGCTCAGCGAGCTGTTCCGCTACTCAATGAAGGATATAGCGTTGCATTGCGCGCGCATGATCCGCTGTATGGTGGCTATATGTTGGTCGGCATACCTTGGGTTAGTTTGTTTTTATGCCGAGACGTGACAGATTTACAATCCACCGCCCAAAGAACACTCAATTTTTGTGCCAGTAATGAGCTGCCTTTTGTGAGTAGCTTGAGTTTGCCATTTGCTGCAACCGCCGCCGCCTTACATGGAGATACCGCTGGCTTAGGTGTATTGGACCATAGTGATTTTTCGGAGGCGGCTTTTATCGAAGCATGGCAAGCAGTACCGATTACGATTGCGGGCCTCAATATTTGTCGAATGATGTTGTATACCCTGGAAGGGCGTTTCGATGATGCCATTCGTTTATATACCAGCGTACGAACTGCGTGGCCGGCAACGTATTTGTTGAGCTTGCACCATCCGTTTTGGCATGGTGTGGCTTTGGCAGGGAACGCTAGAGCCGCTGAGTCAAATAGTCGAGCGCAATTAATATCTGAATTAAAAGAAATAGAGGATTTTTATCAGTCGGTTTATGCAGCAGGCTGCGCTGAAAATGTTGAAGATAAATTGTTTTTCTTGCGTGCTTTACTGGCGGATTTAGATGGCGAAGAAGAGCAAGCCATATCATTGTGCCAGCAAGCGATTCATAGTGCGCAACATCATTGTTTTTTGCTGAATCTGGGTTTTTTCAATGAAACAATGGCGCAAATGCACCAGCGTCGGCGCAATACTGCCGCATCGACATTAGCACTAGAGCAAGCACTACAAGCCTATGTTGAGTGCCAAGCATTGGCGCTAGCGCACCGAGTGAAATCTCGCTTATCGCCAAAAATAGAATTGGCGAGAACCGCCAATACGGTGAGCAATGAATTTGGTTTGGACGCTATTGATGTCTTGGCCATTTTACGCGCAGTGCAGACCATCTCCAGCGAAAGCAAGCTCGATGGCTTGTTGTCTCGATTGTTAAAAATCATTTTGGAATCATCCGGTGCCGAGCAAGGTTGCATTGTCTTAGATTTGGATAATCGTTTGTCTATCGAAGAATCTGCCGGTTCCATGCCAGCAGATACGGGTTTGGTCGAGTCGGTGATTCGCTTGGTTAACAACACGCGTGAAGCAATTGTTTTAGAAGACGCCAGCCAAGCGCTTGAGTTTGCCGATGACCCACAGATACATGCCCGAAAAATTAAATCTTTGCTTTGTATGCCGATTGGTCGGCAAGGAAAAACGCAGCGTGTACTGTATTTAGAGCATGGTTCGGTTGAGGGCGTTTTTTCAGTGAAACGTTGCCAAGCCATTAGCTGGCTCGCAGCGCAAGCTGCGATTTCGATTGAAAATCTAACCGCGTATGCAGAATTAGATGCATATAAAAACAACTTAGAAGCCTTGGTTGAAGAGCGTACCGGCGAGCTAGAAATTGCCAAAGATGCTGCCGAAGAAGCGACTCGCGCTAAAAGTGATTTTTTAGCCAATATGAGCCACGAAATTCGTACTCCCATGAATGCGATTATCGGCATGTCACATTTGGCTTTAGAGTTGCCACTCGAAGCCAAGGCGCGTAATTACGTGAGTAAGGTGAATAAAGCGGCTGAAAATCTTCTGGGCATTATCAATGATATTTTAGACTTTTCTAAAATCGAAGCCGGCAAACTGGATATGGAATTAGCTGATTTTGGTTTAGAGGATGTGCTCGATCATTTGGCTAATCTGGTTGCCGATAAGGCATCAGATAAAGGGCTTGAGTTATTGTTTGAAGTGCCGATGGATTTGCCGATGTCCTTGGTGGGCGATTCATTACGGTTAGGTCAGATTTTAGTTAATTTGGGGAATAACGCGGTTAAATTTACCGAAAAAGGACAGGTTGTCGTTGGGATAGAAAAAATCAGTGCCGACAGTGAATTGATTGAGCTGCATTTTTGGGTACGTGATTCGGGTATCGGGATGAGTGCCGCCCAGTGTGACAAATTATTTCAATCGTTTAGTCAGGCCGATAGTTCCACCAGCCGTAAATATGGTGGTACGGGCTTAGGCTTGGCGATTTCCAAAAAACTGGTTGAATTAATGAATGGCCGGATCTGGGTAGAAAGCCAAGAAGGCGTCGGAACAACGTTTCATTTTCATGCCTTCTTTGGTTTACAAGCGAGCCAAAAAATACCTAAACGGATGTTTCTCGCTGAAGAATTATCTGGTTTACGCGTGTTAATTGCCGATGACAATCCAACTGCCAGAGAAATTTTGGCGCGCATGGTGGGTAGTTTTGGCATGCAAATAGATCAAGTGAGTAATGGTCATTTAGCGATTGGTATGATCGCCAATTCAATGACTGGTGGTCAGCCTTATCATTTGGTCTTGATGGATTACAAGATGCCGATGCTCGATGGTTTGCAATGTATTGTGCAGCTGCAATCGGCGTTTGCCAGTGGCCTGCCCCCGATGATTTTAATCTCTGCCTATGGTCAAGATGTGACTGCAATGGCAGAGCAGTGTGGTGCGCGTGTGCGGGGAGTGATGAGTAAACCAGTATCAAGGTCGTCTTTATTAGAGGCCATAGGTTTGGCTTTAGATAAAGGGCAGCTGGCTGAAACGCGCTTAGAGCAAAGAGCCGAAACGCAAAGTGAGGCCATGCTAAAACTGCACGGCGCTAGGGTTTTGTTGGTTGAAGACAATGAACTCAACCAAGAGCTGGCGATTGCGCTACTAGAAAAAGCCGGCATCGAGGTGTGCTTGGCAGAAAACGGTCAGATTGCTTTAGATATTTTGGCTAAACAGTCTGACTTTGATGGGATTTTAATGGACTGCCAAATGCCGATACTAGATGGCTACGCCACGACGAAAATCATTCGCAATCAACCAGCATGGTCGCATTTGCCAATTATTGCCATGACGGCCAATGCCATGGCGGGGGATCGCGATAAGGTCTTGGCTGCAGGGATGAATGACCATATTGCCAAGCCGCTCAATATTGCCGAAATGTTCGCCACCATTGCGCGCTGGATTAGTCCGCAAAAAAATCGCATGTTGGCGGATCCTGCCGGGGTGGAAGATGCGGTTGTTCCTGCTGCAACGGCTCCGTTACGCACCATTTATGATTTGCCGGGGATTGATGCGGCCAGTGGTTTGGCATGCTGCATGTCCGATGAAGGCTTGTATATGAAACTATTGTTGTTGTTTTCCAATAGCATTAGTCAATTTGCCACTGATTTTGCCACGGCACAAATGGCGAGCGATCCGAATGCGGCGATGCGCTGCGCGCACTCTTTAAAAGGTATGGCCGTTAATTTAGGTGCTCGCCAGATTCAACAGCTCGCGGGTGAGCTTGAGCAAGCGTGTATTGAGCAGCAATCCAATGAGCAGATTGCTAAGCAGTTAGCCATCGTGGTGGATGCGTTGCAACCAGTGCTGATTGGCCTGCGGCAATTGCAGGCCACACAGCAAGAGAGTGAGTTGATTCGTTAAATGGCTTTCGCTCAGCGGTGCTGTTGATTCACCGCTGAGTCGAGCGCTATTGCGCTTATCGTAGCGGCGGTAAGTAGTTGAGTAATTCAAGCGGGTGTTCAATCTGGATATCTGCGCCCCAGCTTTGTGGCTGATCAGACGCGCGTATATAGCCATAATTGGCCAGTACCGTTGTCATGCCTACATTGCGTCCCGCTTCAATATCACGTTCGGCATCGCCAACATATAGGCAATGGGCCGGATCAATGCCCAGTTGGGCCGCAGCATGCAGCATAGGTTCAGGTGCTGGCTTGGGTATGCCTACCGTATCCCCAGAAATACAGGTCTCTGGCGCAATAGGTAAGGGGAGTAATTGAATCAATGGGTCGGTAAAGCGCATCGGCTTATTGGTGATAATCCCCCAAGCTAAACCTCGCGCGTTAATCTGCGTGATTAACTCGCTCATCCCATCAAATAACACTGTGTCTTGGCAAACATAGTTCTGGTAATGATCGAAAAAACGCGCGAGTAAAGGCGCATATTCGGCGTCATCCGGTGTAAAACCAAATCCTAGCTCCAAAATGCCGCGTGCGCCGTGGCTGGCTAAGGGGCGAATCGCCGCATAAGGCTGCGGCTCACGGCCTTCTTCCAGTAGTAGTCGATTGAGTGCGCCAGCCAAATCGGGCGCGGTATCGGCCACGGTGCCATCGAGGTCAAATAAAACGGCGCGGATCATGCATTTTTCTGCGTGGCGACGATGTAATTGACATCGGTGTCATCGCTTAGTTTGTAAATGTCGGTGATTGGGTTGTACGTCATACCGGTAATGGCGACGGTATTTAAGCCCACGGCGCGGGTCATGCGCGCCAATTCGGACGGTTTAATAAATTTTTTATATTCGTGTGTCCCGCGCGGCAACATATTGAGTACATATTCAGCGCCAAGCACGGCGAGTAAATAGGACTTTGGATTGCGATTGAGTGTTGAAAAAAACACCCAGCCACCCGGTTTAACTAAGCGAGCGCAAGCTTCGATAATGCTGGCGGGCGATGGCACATGCTCCAGCATTTCCATACAAGTGACCACATCAAAGCTTTCTGCTTGCTCAGCGGCCAGTTGCTCAACGGGGATGTTTTGGTAATTAACGCTTAAACCCGACTCAAATAAATGCAATTTTGCGACTTTAAGTGATTTTTCGGCCAAATCAATGCCCGTCACGATGGCGCCGCGTTCGGCTAAGCCTTCAGATAAAATGCCGCCGCCACAACCCACGTCCAGCATGGTGAGGCCTTTGATGCCGGCGTATTGCTCAATAAAACCGACGCGCAATGGGTTGATTTCATGCAAGGGTTTGAATTCGCTGCTTTTGTCCCACCATTTATGCGCAAGAGCAGAAAATTTCTCGATCTCAGCTTGATCGACATTAATATGGGTATCGGTCACAACGGTATTCCTTATGAGGCTTAGATAGCAATACTTACCAAAGCTATATCAAACAGTCGGCAATTGCATCGATTAAATACTGGCCGGCAAATTCAAAGCGATTGGTGAAAACAAATAGATAGCGAATCGTAGCATGCCTAGGCGCGCGCGTGCAGTATGGTGCAGGGGAGGCATTGCGGTATTTCTTACAGACGTAAAAAAACCGACCTAAAGGTCGGTTTTTCTATACTGCGAAGAGCTAATTACTTAGCTTCAACAGCAGAAGCAACGTCAGAAGCTGCTTGAGCAACGTCAGAAGCTACAGCGTCAACAGCAGAAGCTGCAGTTGCTTCAACAGCAGAAGCTGCTTCAACAACAGCAGAAGCAGCATCAGCAGCTACTTCTTCTTTTTTACCGCAAGCAGACAAAGCAACAGCCAACAAAGCAGCAACGAGTAGAGTTTGTTTCATTTTTAAGACCTTTTAGCTAAAAAGTGAGGGTAATTTCAAAGCAAAACAGCAAACTATTTTGCTGACTTGATTCAAATAAATTTCTTAAGTTGTTCACACAACCGACAGGACGAATTCTAAGCACTGCAGAACAAAATGGCTAGTGCCCAAGCGGCAAAAACAGGGGGTATTTAGATTGAATCTCGCTACTTCGTGTAACCGCGTGTACAGCCTTATAAATAAAGGCGTTGCAGGCTATCTGCAGGGCTAGCTTGCTCCCAGAGTAGGGCAAAATCGTGTTGCAAATTCGCGACGACGTGCGGGTTTTCCCCAGTCTCGCCACGAAAGTGCGAAAAATGATGTCTTTGCATAAAAAATTGTCGGTCAGCGATGACAAAGCCTTTTTCTTGCCCGTAAGAAAAAGTCGTGACTTGCCGTATTTCAATTAAATGTGAAAATCGATCACGCAATTGCAATAGGCGCGGGCAGCGCGTGGCCAAAAAATCGGCGTTTTGCACCAAGATTTTTAATCGCCCGGGTGAGGGCGCAGTAAAAAAAGCCCACAGCGCATCATGGCAAGCGCGACTATCAATATCGCTTTCGCAATAGTCGCGCTCACAAAGAATCAGCTCGCGCTGCGCTAAACGTAAAACGTTGAGCAGTGCTGTTTGATAATCCAGCTTGCGATCAAACGGTGTCAGTGCCGCTCGGTTTGAGGGTGATGTAGCCATATTCATAATAAGTGAACAAGGTTTCTATAAGACCTTCAGTATAAACACCAGCTTCAAGCTGTCTATTATTTGCGAGTGTTTGTAATTCATTAATTGCCTCAGCAGGACACTCTAGTAATTCACCATTAATAAACATGGCCTCGTCGCTGTAGAGCATTTGGCTTTTTAGGTCGAGCATCACGCCCGATGTCGCCACTGCGGCAGCAAAATCATCAAAATCGAGCAATTCTTCGGTTTGATCAAAAAACACATGCGGTGGCGGCTCTGTAAAGTAGCGACCAATAAAGTCTTTCACGCGCTCATCATTCCATTGAATGTTTTGCAGCATTTGGCTGATGCGATCGGTAAATTGCTCGTCAATTCTTGCCGGTACATTGGTTACCGTTGCATCAGGGTCGGCGTACATACCGTCAAGGCAGATTTCGTCTTGCAGATACTCTAAAAATTTGACGGCGATTTCTTGTGTCTTTGGCGCGCGAAAACCAATCGAATAAGTCATGCCCGGCTCAAGTGCCACGCCGTAATGCGCGTATTGTGGCGGCAGATACAGCATGTCGCCATGCTCTAAAATCCATTCTTGCTCAGGGTTAAAATCTTTTAGCACGCGAATCGGCGCGTCTTCGATAAAGCCGCTGGCATCATCGCTGGAAATTTGCCAGCGCTTTTTGCCACCCACTTGCAATAAAAACACATCATACGAATCATAATGTGGGCCAACCGTGCCACCGGGCGGCGCATAAGAAATCATTAAGTCATCAAGACGCGTGTAAGGTAGGAAATTAAAGCGGTACAATAATTCAGAAATATGCGGAACTAAATGATTCACGCTTTGGACCAAAATAGTCCAATCAGTTTCGCCAAGTCGCTTTAGGCGAGACGGAGTAAATGGCCCGCTTTCGAGTTTCCATTGCTCATTTTTGTATTCGATTAATCGCGATTGCACATCGTCGCGCTCGGCCAGTTCGGCTAGGCGAGCGTAGTCGATGATTTCTGGGAAGTCAGCCCACGCTTGGCGAATGAGCAAAGGTTTTTTTTGCCAATATTCACGTAAAAATTCTTCGGGTGAGATGGCGCCTAATAGTGTTTTACGCATGGCTGATGACTATAACGGAAAATAAGAAGTCTAATTATCGCACTGACTGGAGTATTTATGCTGAATTCTGGAGATGTTGCACCACAGTTCGCTTTGCCGGACGCACAAATGAATACGGTACAACTGGCTGATTTTTTGGGTAAAAAAATTGTTATCCTGTATTTTTTTAATGGCGACAAAACGCCAGGCGGTATTTTAGAAGCGATTGAGTTTTCTGACCGTGTTGCAGCATTTGCGAAATATGGCGCTGTTATTCTCGGTGTGAGCCGAGATGACTGTATGGCGCACGAGTCATTTATTGATGAGCACGGGCTTGAATTTGAGCTGCTCTCGGACGCCGAGAGCGAAGTGATTGCCTTGTATCATGCGCAACACCGATGGGAAGCAAAGGGCATGGTAAGATACGGTATTGACCGCTCGACGTTTGTGATTGATCAAACGGGCATCATTCGGCATGCTTTCTACCACGTGACCCCCAAAGGCCATGCGGCTGAAATACTAGAACTCGTCAAACAGATCGAGATTCATTAACTATCAGGACTAAATACAATGCAAATTGCAAAAAATTCCGCAGTGACCATTAACTATGAAATGTACAACGCAGAAGGCGTACAAATCGACAAAACCGAAGAGCCAATTGCTTATTTGCACGGTGGCTACGACAACATCTTGCCTTTGGTTGAAGAAGCTTTGCACGGTAAAGCCGTTGGCGACACTGTTGAAGTAACTATGTCAGCTGAAGACGCTTTTGGCGAATTCGAGCCAGAATTGGTGCGTGAAGAAGACAAAGACGTGTTCCCACCAGAAGTTGAAGTGGGCATGATGTTTGAAGCGGATGATCCTGTTTCTGGCGATGTGATTTTGTTCCGCGTAACTGAAATCAACGACGGCACTGTCACTGTTGATGGTAACCACCCATTTGCTGGCATGAGCATTCGCTTTGTCGCTTCAGTAGTTGATGTTCGCGATGCAACTAGCGAAGAATTGTCGCACGGCCACGTACACGGCGCGCACGGTCACCACCACTAAGATTTAAATGGTTTGGTGATTTAAATGAGAAAAGGCAGCTTTAGCTGTCTTTTTTTGTACCTACGGCGGCATGAGTTCATTTATTGGCTAAGTAGTCGATGTTCGCGATGCAACTAGCGAAGAGTTGTCGCACGGCCACGTACACGGCGCGCACGGTCACCACCACTAAGATTTAAATGGTTTGGTGATTTAAATGAGAAAAGGCAGCTTTAGCTGTCTTTTTTTGTACCTACGGCGGCATGAGTTCATTTATTGGCTAAGTAGTCGATGTTCGCGATGCAACTAGCGAAGAATTGTCGCACGGCCACGTACACGGCGCGCATGGTCACCACCACTAAGATTTAAATGGTTTGGTGATGAATGAGAAAAGGCAGCTTTGGCTGTCTTTTTTTGTACCTACGGCGGCATGAGTCCATTTATTGGCTAAGTAGTTGATGTTCGCGCGATGCAACTAGCGAAGAATTGTCGCACGGTCACGTACACGGCGCGCATGGTCACCACCACTAAGATTTAAATCATTTGGTGATGAATGAAGAAAAGGCAGCTTTGGCTGTCTTTTTTTGTGTCTGCTGATTTATCAATGAGTATCAATGAGTGGGCGGGACTGTTCTTGTTGCAAACTTGCAACCCGCTGTCTGTATGCTTTTTGTTTGCTGCGCCAATCAAATCAAGCCATACAAGGATTTTGATTTTTATTGCCGCCATTGATCGACTAGCACAGAGCAGGCCACTTGCACCAGATCCCCTCTTTACCCTAGTATTTGTGTCTATAAGCAGAGGGCAACACAAGATGTAGTGTTTTCTGCACAAATAACCCACAAAATTATCCACAAGCAGCGTGGCGAGCTTGATTTAGCCGCTAGCTGCACGACTGGTGAACGAATGACTGATACAGCGAAACTTTCTCACATCACACTTGATGCCGCGGCCTACGCAAATTATAAAATTATTCGCCGCAATGGCTCGGTGGTGGCGTTCGAACCATCGAAAATCTCGGTCGCCTTAAGCAAAGCATTTATTGCTGTGCAAGGCAGCCATGCCGCGTCGAGTGCCGCCGTGCGCGATCAAGTGCATCTGCTGACGGATTCTGCCGTGTCGGCCTTGATGCGTCGCAAGCCAGAAGGTGGCGCGATTCATATCGAAGACATCCAAGACCAAGTTGAATTGGCTTTGATGCGCTCAGGCGAGCACGACGTTGCCCGCGCTTATGTGTTGTATCGCAGTGAACGCCAGCGTGAACGCGCCGCTGCACGTCACGAGAGCGAGCCAGAACACCAAATTAATGTTTTATTTGAAGACGGCAGCTTGCGTCCGCTCGATTTAGACAAAGTCAAAGCCTTAATCGCCTCGGCATGTACCGGCCTTGAGCAATACACCGATCAAGCCGTTATTTTGGCTGAAATGCTCAAAAACGTGTACGACGGTGTGTCTGCCGATGAATTGCGTAAATCAGCCGTATTGGCAGCGCGTACTTTCCTTGAGAACGATCCAGCCTACGGCTTGGTAACGGCGCGTTTATTGCTCAATACCATTCGTCGTGAAGTTTTGGGCGCTGAAACCAGCCACGAAGAAATGGCTGAACGCTACGCCACGTATTTCCCACAATTTATCAAAAAAGGGATTGCGGCTGAATTACTCGATGAAAAACTCGGTCAGTACGATTTAAGCAAAATCGCTGCCGCCTTGGATCATAATCGCGATTACCAGTTTGGCTACCTTGGCCTGCAAACGCTATACGATCGTTATTTCTTGCATATCAATGATCAACGCATTGAACTGCCGCAAGTGTTCTTTATGCGTGTGGCCATGGGCTTGGCGCTGAACGAAGTGAATCGTGAAGAGCGCGCCATTGAGTTTTACAATGTGCTGTCGAGCTTTGACTTTATGTCTTCGACGCCAACGCTATTTAATTCCGGTACCCGCCACAGCCAAATGTCGAGCTGCTACTTAACGACTGTGCCAGACGATTTGGACGGTATTTTTGAAGCGCTAAAAGAAAACGCCTTGTTGTCTAAATTTGCCGGTGGTTTGGGCAATGACTGGACTTCAGTTCGCGCCATGAATAGCCACATCAAAGGCACCAACGGTAAATCACAAGGTGTCGTGCCCTTCCTTAAAGTAGTCAACGACACTGCTGTTGCCGTGAACCAAGGTGGTAAACGCAAAGGTGCAGTCTGCGCTTACCTTGAAACTTGGCACGCCGATATCGAAGAATTCCTTGAATTGCGTAAAAATACCGGTGACGATCGCCGCCGCACGCACGATATGAATTCGGCCAACTGGATTCCTGACTTGTTTATGAAACGAGTGATGGATGGTGGCGAATGGACTTTGTTTAGCCCATCTGAAGTGCCTGATTTGCACGACAAAGTCGGTAAAGCCTTTGAAACCGCTTACACCGCCTACGAAGCCAAAGCCGCACGTGGTGAAATGCGCGTTGCTAAAACGATTTCGGCGCTGGGCCTGTGGCGCAAAATGTTGACCATGTTGTTTGAAACTGGTCATCCATGGATCACCTTTAAAGACCCTTGTAATATTCGTAGCCCACAGCAACACGTTGGCGTCGTGCATTCAAGTAATCTGTGTACTGAAATCACGCTGAACACCAATGAAGAAGAAATCGCCGTATGTAATCTCGGTTCGATCAACTTATACAACCATTTAAAAAATGGTCAGCTCGACGCCGAAAAACTCTCGCGCACCGTGAAAGTGGCGATGCGTATGCTCGATAACGTCATCGACATTAACTTCTACCCAGTTCGCAAAGCACGCACGTCGAACTTGAAGCACCGTCCAGTGGGCTTGGGCATTATGGGCTTCCAAAATTGCTTGCACGAATTGAGCATTCCATACGCTTCGCAAGCGGCGGTTGAATTTGCTGACGTATCAATGGAAACCGTGGCGTATCACGCTTACTGGGCGTCAACTGAATTGGCGCAAGAGCGCGGTATTTACGCTTCGTACAAAGGCAGCTTGTGGGATCGCGGCATCTTGCCACAAGACTCATTGCGCTTACTCGAAGAAGAACGCGGCGGCTATCTAGAAGTGGATCGCAGCTCACGTCTGGATTGGACGATGTTGCGTGATCGCATTGCCGCCTACGGCATGCGTAACTCAAACTGCTTGGCGATTGCGCCAACAGCAACGATTTCAAACATTGTTGGCGTGGATGCGTGTATTGAGCCGACTTACCAAAACTTATTCGTGAAATCGAATTTGTCCGGCGAATTTACCGTCATCAACGAGCATTTGGTGCGTGACTTAAAAGCCCTTGGTTTGTGGGACGAAGTGATGGTCTCTGACTTGAAATACTTCGACGGTTCAGTGGCACAAATCGATCGTATTCCACAAGAATTCCGCGAGCTGTATGCAACGGCGTTTGAAATGGACCCGAAATGGTTGGTTGAAGCGGCAAGTCGCCGTCAAAAATGGATCGACCAAGCGCAGTCGCTCAATATCTATATGGCCGGTGCATCGGGCAAAAAATTGGACGAGTTGTATAAATTCGCTTGGTTACGCGGCCTAAAAACCACGTATTACCTCCGCACTTTGGCAGCCACATCGGCAGAGAAATCAACCGGTCGCGGTGGCGAATTAAACGCCGTCGCCGTGGATGGCACCAGCCACCCAACGCCAGTGACTCAAGCGGCGGAAGTAGTGGATAACACCCCAGCGACGGATGCGAAGTTCTGCTCGATTGATAATCCAGATTGCGAAGCTTGCCAATAAAACTGGGTGGGTTATCTACCCACCATGGGTGAAATGGGTTTAAGTGCCTGCGGCACCTGTTTTTAGGTGTCGCTACCCGCGGCGGGGGATACTTTCTTTGCGTCGCCAAAGAAAGTATCAAAGAAAGGCGACCCGATACGAACCCGGCTCCGCCGTTCCCTCGCGTGGCGCGAGCCAAACGATAGGGCTGTTTGTCTCCCTTCGTGCTCGGTGTTCGTTTTAACGGGGTTTAAGCCCCAGACCAACGAGCGCGGCACAGCAGGCTTGTGTAAAGTCACTAACTGTAGGATGGCTTAGGCCGAAGGCCGCGTACCCACCGGGTCGTAGAGGTTGGCCCCACCAGTTCGCGGATGTTTATTGGTGAGTATCTGTTTGTAGATGTCTTTAGAATTAGCTTTGAGCAATATACCCTCGGTGCCGCTTTGCGGTGCCGATATTTAAATGGATTGATCAGTGCATTTAAATATCGGTGATCCCGTATTGAGAATAAATAGGAATGATTGTGAACCAACACCCGCTCGACCAATTGATTATGGCTTTGCCAAAAACTGAATTGCATTTGCATATCGAGGGCTCGCTTGAGCCGGAGATGATGTTTGCCTTGGCGCAAAAAAACGGCGTGGCGTTGCCGTATGCCGATGTGGATGCGGTGCGGGCGGCGTATCAGTTTGATAGTTTGCAATCGTTTTTGGATTTGTATTACGCCGGTGCATCGGTATTGATTACTGAGCAAGATTTTTACGATCTTACTTGGGCGTATGTGCTGCGCGCTCACGCGGACAATATTGTTCACACCGAGATTTTTTACGATCCACAAACGCATACTGCGCGTGGTATTGATTTTGCTGTGCCGCTGGCGGGGATTCGCCGCGCTTTGGCCGATGCCTTAACGCAATTTGGCATGACGTCCAAATTGATTTTGTGCTTTTTGCGCCATTTAAGCGAAGCCGACGGCTTTGCCACGCTAGAGCAAGCAATGCCTTATTTGGCGCAAATCGACGGGGTGGGTTTGGATTCGAGCGAATTGGGCCATCCGCCAAGTAAATTTGCTGCGCTGTTTGCCCGTTGTGCTGAGCTGGGCTTGCCCGCAGTGGCGCATGCTGGCGAAGAAGGTCCGGCAGCGTATATTTGGGAAGCGCTGGATTTACTCAAATCAACGCGAATTGATCACGGCGTTCGCTGCACCGAAGACGCCGCTTTGGTGGCGCGTTTGGCCGCTGATCGCGTGCCACTCACCGTTTGCCCCTTATCGAATTTAAAGCTGTGCGTGGTGGATGATTTGGCGGCGCATAATCTACGTACGCTACTGGATGCCGGATTGTGCGCAATGGTCAATTCGGATGACCCCGCTTATTTTGGCGGTTATCTGAACACCAATTTGCTCGCCTGCCGCGCGGCGCTGGATTTAAACAAAGCTGAAATCGTGCAGTTGATTTTAAATAGCTTTGAAGCCAGTTGGCTCAGCGCTGAGCAAAAAGCCGCTTGGCAGCAAAAAGTGTTGGCCATCGCCGATGCGGCGGCTTGTTGAGACTGGCAGGTGCTTGCTGATGTTTTGCTAGTCGGCGCAGATCTAAGTCTGGCATTGAGTAGCGAACTCGTTACCCATTGAAATGTAGCGCAAGCTACGAGCCAAAGGAGTTAAGCCATGCGCCGTCTATTTGCTCTATTTGTTTGTGTTTTATTCACCGCTTGTGCCAGCCCATTGCCGCTGCAAGACGGGCGGTTAAATCCACCCACAGGGCAGGGCATGGTGCTGTTGTCGTTAACTGGGCAAGCTAATTATTTAATGGGCGCATCGCTGAGCCTTGATATTACTGGCCCCGCACCGCAACAACTCACTACGCGGCTGGGTAGCGATATGATTCAAGCGCCCGGTAGCGAGGAAAACCCAGCGGGTAAACTCTTTGCGCTGACTTTGCCGGCAGGGGAATATCGCACCAGCCAGGTGCGCGGTAGCTTTGTTGTTGTTGGCGTGCATTCGGGCGAAGCGCGTTATGTGACTTTGCCACTGAATACGGATTTTCGCGTAGTGGCTGGGCAAGTGGTGTATTTGGGTAATGTGAATGTGGCGCTCAATTTTGCTTCGACACTGCGCTTGAGCAACACCGCAGCGCGTGATTTTTATGATTTAAAACAGCGTGATGGCGTGACCGATACGCGCAATATTTTGATCGAACCTTTGCGCATCGCGCAGTAAGGAGACGGCCATGTTCAGATCGTTCAAATTAATATTGAGTGCCATGCTGGTGCTGCTATTAAGCGCCTGCGCCAATCTGCAGCTGCCAGTGGTCAATGGCCAGCTTACGCCAGCGGCAGGGCAAGGCTTGGCGATTGTTGGCCTCACGGCGCAATCGTTTAATAACGACACCGCCAGCGCCAATTTAGTGCTGCAAGGCCCAAGTGGTAATATCAGCCTGTATACGCGGCTAGTGACCGATTTTATTCGTGCACCGGGCGATACCCCGAATGCAACAGGCAAACTATTTGTCGTGCCTTTGCTGCCGGGCCAATATCGAGTTGTCGCTGCCGATGGGCAATGGCGGCAAGACAGCGCCAATTTAATGATGAATATGTACCAATATGTGACCGTGCCGCTCAATCTGCCATTTCAAGTTAAAGCCGGTGAAGTGGTGTATTTGGGCGACGTGCACCTGAATATGAATTATGACTCGAGCGTGAATTTGAGTAATGATCGCGCCCGAGATTTTTTTGATCTGCAAGCCCGCCATGGTGTGAGCAATTTTAGCAATATCGCAATACAGCCGCTCAATCGCGGCCTGAGTCAATAAAGGAAAAATAATGATTAATTTTGATGACGAAGTAATCGCCAGCCCCCGTGCCACTGCCGCCGCGACCCCGGCTGCGAGCAGCAAACGCATTAGCGCCGACGATAAACGCGTAATCAATGGCACCACCGACGTCAACCAATTGGTGCCATTCAAGCACAAATGGGCGTGGGAAAAATACCTCGCGCAATGCGCAAACCACTGGATGCCGCAAGAAGTGAATATGCAGCGCGACATCGAGCAATGGAAAACCGGCCAATTGTCTGAAGACGAAATGCGTCTGGTTAAGCGTAACCTCGGCTTTTTTGTTACTGCCGACAGCTTGGCTGCCAACAACATCGTGCTCGGTACGTATCGCCAAATTACTAGCCCAGAATGCCGCCAATTTTTGCTACGCCAAGCGTTTGACGAAGCCATTCATACGCATGCGTATCAATACATCGTTGAGTCGCTCGGCCTAGACGAAGGCGAAGTATTTAATGCGTATAACGAAGTGGCCTCAATCAAAAATAAAGACGATTTTTTAATCCCATTTATTGATGTATTGACCAACCCCGAATTTAAAACCGGCACATTAGAAACCGACCAGCAATTATTGCGCTCGATTATTGTCTTTGCCTGCATTATGGAAGGCTTGTTCTTCTATGTGGGCTTTGTGCAAATCTTGGCACTTGGTCGTCAAAACAAAATGACTGGCGCCGCTGAGCAATATCAATACATTCTGCGCGATGAATCAATGCACTGCAATTTTGGTATCGATTTAATCAATACCATTAAAATGGAAAACCCAGAATTATGGACCGAAAGCTTTAAAGCTGAATTGGTCGGCCTATTCCAACGCGCAGTTGAGCTTGAATACGCTTACGCTGAAGACACCATGCCACGCGGTGTATTGGGCCTAAATGCTGCGCAATTTAAAGAATACCTACGCTTTATCGCCAACCGCCGCATGCAACAAATCGGCCTAAATGAATTATTCCCCGGCGTCACCAATCCATTCCCATGGATGAGTGAAATGATTGATTTGAAGAAAGAGAAAAACTTCTTTGAAACTCGGGTGACTGAATATCAGACGGGTGGGGCGTTGAGCTGGGATTAAGGTTTACATTTCGGATGGTAATCCCCCCACCAAACCAGCTCATTTTTAAGTAGAATTTTCTCGCAGTCTTTGAGGAGCTTCTACATGAAAGCAGCACGTTATTCTGACAGCCAGATTATGGCGATTTTAAAGCAGGCCGAAGCCGGCTCCACTGTTCCTGATTTATGCCGTGAACACGGCATGAGCTCGGCCTCTTTTTATAAGTGGCGCGCTAAGTTTGGCGGCATGGACGTCTCGATGATGACGCGCATGAAAGAGCTGGAAGATGAAAACAAGCGCCTTAAAAAGATGTATATCGAAGCTCAAATGCAGGCAGACATCATCAAGGAAGCCATGGCAAAAAAGTGGTGAAGCCATCTCAGCGGCGTGAGATGGCGCGCTGGGCCGTTGAATCAAAGGCCGTTTCGATTCGTGCAGCTTGCGCTAGCTTTATGATCAGCACGACTTGTTATCGCTATGTGGCAAAACTAGACGCAGAAAATGAAAAAATTGCCGATTCGTTACTGCAACTTACCCAAGTTCATCGCACATGGGGCTTTGGTCTGTGCTTTTTGCATCTACGAAACGTCAAGAAAAAGTCTTGGAATCACAAACGGGTCTACCGGATTTATTGCGATTTAGAATTAAATCTGCGAATTAAGCCTAATAAACGCTTAATTCGTGCAACGCCAGCACCATTAGCAGTGCCTGAGAAAATCAATGAAACGTGGTCGATGGATTTTATGCACGATCAATTAGCCGATGGCCGCAGCATTCGCCTGTTTAATGTGATTGATGATTTTAATCGGGAGGGTTTAGCGATTGATGTTGATTTCTCTTTGCCGGCCGAGCGCGTGGTGCGTAGTTTGAATCAAATCATTGAATGGCGAGGCAAGCCAAAACGGATTCGCTCAGATAATGGGCCTGAATATATTAGCCAGTTGCTAAAAAACTGGGCGGAACAACATTCAATTGAATTGGCGTATATTCAGCCGGGCAATCCCCAGCAAAATGCCTATATCGAGCGCTATAATCGGACCGTGCGGCATGAATGGCTGGCTTGCGATGACTTTGAAAGTCTTGCTGAAGTGCAAGAGGTTGCCACGCAATGGCTTTGGAGCTACAACAACGAGCGCCCGCACATGGGTTTGGGTGGCATCACCCCGAAACAAAAACTGGCATTACATGCCTGACCTCTACTTTTAAGTGAGCTTAAAAGTGGGGGGATTACCGGATGTTTGATATAAGCCCTGCTTTGCAGGGCTTTTTTTATTGTAATTAAATCAAATAGTATTTAGTATCTGGATGTTGATTACTTAAAAAGAAAGGTTTTCCGGTGGATAATGAAGAATATAGCCAGGTTGGCTTTGTTAAATATTCTGGTTCGCGTCATCCATCTGGAGTTATAGATGCAGGAAGTGCAGGTAAAGCACTTGTTGGTCTTGATGAGGTTATCCGGTTTTTTAATTCAAGACAATCTCCAGCATTTCATAAAATTGAATATGATGTTCCGATTAAAACTGAAGCTGGCTCATGGGTGGCAATACTCATGGCTGGAGGGGCCGCTATTGGTGGTGCTTTTGCATTGGGATATGCAAAAAAAAGCAGGTGAAAAAATGGCTGAGAATGATTTTAAAGACATAGGTTTGAAAAATGTTATGTCTAAATCAATATCGGCTTTGTTGTATTTAGTAAAAATTGTAAAGCATACGAAGCGAGTAAAAAATTGGGATGTTGAAAAAATTGAGCCAACCTTGAGTGAGGATTTTGTAGTTATTGTTAATAATGAAAATAAAGAGCTAATGGTTCCATATGCTTATTATGAGTGGTTTCAGCATTTGCCACAAAAATCATTAAATAAAATGGTGTCAGTGATTGAAGAAAACAGAGTGCTTACAATTGGAGTTTATGGGGATAGTCCCGATCAAGTGTCAGTTGATAATACTGAAAAAATCTACTTTGATCAATCATTGGAAGTAGATGAGGATGAAGAATTTTTATTTCCTGAGTTTGTACAAGGAGATAATGTTTTACTAGAGGGAAAATTAATTCGAGGTAGTGAAAAAACAAATAGTCTTGGTTTGGAGTATAAGGGGCATATCATAAATTGCGTGCCTGTTGTTGGTAATGTAAGGCAATTTAAATCGGCGCTTTTTCTTAGGTGCAGAGTGGTTGGTATTATTTCTAGACATATAAAAGAAAAATTTGTTGCAGAGAAAAGGCCTACTCTTATTATTCATGAAGTAATACCACTCGAAAGTGATGAGCAGTCTATTTTTAATTTTACGTAATCCTCGAAGGCATTACGCCGTATCAATGGGGCTGGTGTATTGCCGCTGCGCGTCGAATACACCCTACGGTTTGACGTTACTATTGTCGGATATGGATTGGCGGGTTACGCCTTTGGCTAACCACGCCCTACGCTGTGAAATCAAAACCGCCAAATTGATGCTAGCGGTTTTGTTTTATGCGGCGCACTTGCGTGGGCGGCGCAGGTTTGCAGGAAGTAAAAAGCCCACCGATCAGTCATGATGGTGGGCTGAGTTTGGCTTAAACAATCCGGTGATTATTTGCGCTTATCAGTTTCAGGTTGTTGTGCCGCTTCACGAGTTACCCAGAAATCAGCATCGGCAATGCCGAGTTTAACAGGGTCAAACGTCGGGTCTAGCCCTTGCGCTTTTTGTGCTTCGTAGTCTTTGAGTGCAATCAGGGCCGGTTTTTGTAATAGCAAAATGGCAATAATATTGAGCCACGCCATCATACCCACGCCAATGTCGCCTAAGCCCCACGCTAGATCAGAGGTGCGTACCGCGCCGTAAACCACGGTAGTGAGTAGCATACATTTGAGCAAGAACAGCGCAGTGCCGCTACCACGGCGCTTTTGCAGCAGGTAGGTCACATTGCTTTCGGCGATGTAGTAGTAGGCAATAATGGTGGTGAAGGCAAAAAACAGCAGTGCCACACCGACAAACATTGCGCCAAAGCCAGGGAAAACGCTTTCTACTGCCGATTGCGTGTAGCCCGTGCCAGCGGCGATATCCGGTAGACCATGAAACAAGAATCCGCCTTCTTTGTTCGGATCAGCCACATTAAATTTGCCGGTGATCAAAATCATAAACGCTGTGGCTGAGCATACGATCAAGGTGTCGATATACACCGCAAACGCTTGCACGATCCCTTGTTTGGCAGGGTGAGACACTTCAGCCGCCGCTGCCGCGTGTGGGCCAGAGCCTTGACCGGCTTCATTGGAATACACGCCGCGCTTCACGCCCCACATAATCGCTAGGCCAATCATGGCACCAAAGCCAGCATGGAAACTCAGTGCTGAGCTTACGATTAGCGTGATGACTTCGGGGACCAGGTGAATATTGAGTGCAATGATGACCAGCGCCATCAGGATGTAACCCAAAGCCATAAAAGGCACCACCACTTCAGCAACACGGGCGATGCGTTTTACGCCGCCAAAAATGATCGTTGCCAAGACCAGAACCACACCAAAGGCGGTGGTTTCTGGTGGAATGCCAAAGCCATTGCTCAGTCCACTGGCGATGCCGTTGGCCTGCATGCCGGGCAGCAAAAGGCCGCAGCCCAAGATGGTGGCCAAGGCAAAGGCAATGGCGTACCAGCGCATTTTTAGGCCGCGCTCGATGTAATAAGCCGGGCCGCCACGGAATTGGCCGTCGATGCGTTGTTTGTAAATTTGCCCCAAGGTGCATTCTACATACGAGGTGCTGGCGCCCAAAAAGGCCATCATCCACATCCAAAACATCGCACCCGGGCCACCAAAGGAAATGGCGGTGGCAACGCCGGCGATATTACCAATCCCGACTCGGCCCGAGAGTGTCATCGATAAAGCTTGAAACGAAGACACGCCTTCGCTTGAGGCTTTGCCATCAAATAACAAGCTGAACATATCGCGGATGAGTCGCAACTGCATAAATCGCGTACGGATTGAAAAATACACGCCCACGCCAAGGCAAAGATAAATCAATGCCGGGCTCCAGACGTAACTGTTAATCAGGTTGACCCAATCTTGCATTTGTTTAATTCCCTAGAGGGTTTTTTAGTCGTAGCAAGATTGTGTCCATCTACCGTAAGTAAGGCTATTGGGTATATCGGGTATATTACTTACAAACTGGCTCTGTTAAACGCTGCAATACCATTAGCGCCAGCATGGCTTAGGGTTGGCGAGCGCCGATAGGCTTTGAGAGGGCTGGTGTCGTGATTTGGTGCGCAAAAGCTGAAGGCAATGCACACCCTGCGGCGGTATTGCTTTGTGGGCTTTTTATTTTAATGCTTTGATGGAAATACCCCGTGGCAGCTAGGGTGGAATAAGCATCGCGCATTCCACCGTTTCGTGATGCCCAAGGTGGAATGCACTGCGATTATTCAAACCCTACGCATTATTGCACCTTACTCACGATTTGAATTGATCGCGCCTTACGCGGTTGCACAAAGCCATAGCCCAAATGCTGGCGATTGGATAAAATCGCCGGCTTAAAAATAATTAAATAATTCGAGATACTTATGAAAGCATTCCGCTGGATCGTTGGGCGATTGATTTTGATTTTAAATGCGATTTTTGCGCCGAAAAAAGCGCAGCATCCGGCTGAGCATCAAGCATGGTTGGATCAGCAAACTCAATCGTTGGCGCTGTATGAATACGAGGCTTGCCCGTTTTGCGTGAAGGTGCGCCGCGCACTGCGCCGCCAAGGTTTAAATATTCAAACCATCAATGCCAAACAAGCTGAGCATAAAGCCGAGTTGGCAAAAATGGGGGGCAAGGTGCAGGTGCCGTGTTTGCGCATTGAAGAAAACAACCAAGTGCAATGGTTGTATGAATCGAAAAGTATTATTCAATACTTAGAACAACGCTTCGCCTAATCCTTAGCGCGTGCTGCTGCTTGGCGCGCTGCTTTATCTTTCACCGAATAAAACCGCCCGATTCGTTTTCTGGCGGTTTTTTTATGCGCTGCGTCGGCATGGATTGTTGGCGCAAGGCGACGGGCTTAATCTTGCTGAGGGGTATTGCGCTGTAGCGCTTTGTGTTTTTTGCTTCAGTAGCAATACCTAGTCATCGATTGGCGCTTGCGCATTGAATTATGTTGTCGATATCGTTGCGAAAAGGCGGTTTAGGCTTTGGCACAGCGTGCGATCTTTTTTTGTTTGGCGTGGGATTTTCGCTGCTTGGCAAGGCAATGCGCGGCGTGATGGTGTTTGGGGTTTAGGCGTTTGATTTATTTTAGTATTCGTCAGTTAAATCGTGTTGTATGCGCAGATAAAAACCACTATTGTTAGTAATGTTAATGACAATTTGAGGTGAGAAAAATGTCGGCTTTTCAAAGGAATCTATTGGGCTCAGTATTGGGCTTGATTGCCTTGGCTTTGTTGTTTGCCTTTTATGTTGTTGCTCAAAACAAAGTCGATCGTGAGAATGAGCTGCGCTATCAATCGTATTTACTCGCTGATGAGTTGCGGCAATCGTCGGACGATTTAACGCGCTTGGCGCGAACGTATGTGGTGAGTCGCGACCCAAATTATGAAAAGCAATATATGGATATTTTGGCGATTCGCAATGGCGAAAAGCCGCGCCCCGAGGCGTATAACCGGATTTATTGGGACTTTGTTGCCGCCAACAATCAAGCACCACGCCCTGATTCGTCGGTGAAAGTGCCATTGCTGGACATGATGAAATCGCTGGGCTTTACCGAGGCTGAATTTGCCAAGCTCAATGAAGCAAAGAAAAACTCCGATGGTTTGGTCAATACCGAAGTTGAAGCGATGGGTTTGGTGAAAAAAACCGGTGAGGGCGCCGAAGAAGGCTATGCCAAAGCGCGAGCGATGATGCACGACGCGACGTATCACAGTAATAAAGCCAAAATCATGCAGCCGATTGATGATTTTTATCAGTTGTTTGAGCAGCGCACGCAAAAAGCCGTGGCCGATGCCGCTTTTGTCGCCTCGATGATTGAAATGGGTTTTTTGGTGGTGGGTTTGGCAACGCTGTTGATGCTGTGGCTCACGTATCGCAGCTTAATCAATGTGATTGGCGGCTCGGTGAGCGAAGCCAAAAAACACATTGCCTATTTGTCTGAGGGGGATTTTTCTCATCCGATTGTTCCAGAGGGCAGCGCTAGCGACAGCTTTATGGCCTTGATGGCGGTGATGCAGCAAAAACTCAGCCGCATCGTATTGCAAGTGACGATGACTGCGCGTGAGATTGAGCAAGGTGCGGTAGAGATTAGTTCGGCGTCCAGCGAAGCCGAGCATTTGGTGCAAGGGCAAACGGATTCAATGTCGAGTATGAGCGCGGCGATTGAGCAAATGGTGGTCAGTATTAATCATGTGTCGAGCAACGCCAGCAGTGCCTCAGAGCGAACTCGCTCGTCGAATCAAGCTTTGGATCGCGGTGAACGGGTGATTAGCGATACGGTCGATAGTATTCGAGTGATTGCCACCTCGGTGCAAGATGCATCCAATAGCGTCGCCACGCTCACTGGGCAAACGCAGCAGATTTCGCAGATTGTGCAGGTGATTCGCGATATTGCCGATCAAACTAATTTATTGGCGCTCAATGCCGCGATTGAGGCAGCGCGCGCTGGTGAGCAAGGGCGGGGCTTTGCGGTGGTGGCCGATGAGGTGCGTAAGTTGGCCGAGCGCACGGCACTCTCGACGCAAGAAATCACCGAAAAAATTCGCAGCATTCAGTCGGGTACCGAGTCGACTGCGGTGTTTATGAATACCGGCGTGAGTAAAGTCGCAGTTGGGGTGGACTTGGCCAGCCAAGCAGGCGGCGCATTTGGCTCAATCCGGCAAGATGCTAATGATGTGATGGGCGTGATTGATGAAATTAGCAGCTCTTTACACGAACAATCACAAACGGCCAACCAAGTGGCCAATAATATTGAGCAAGTGACGCAAATGGCCAGCGCCAGCTGTACGGCGGTTGAGCGGGCGGCGAGTATTTCGCGGCGCATGGGCGAGCTATCAAAATCATTGAGTATGGAAATGAAAAACTTTCAGCTGACTTAATCAGTATTGTTGCGCGCAAGCCTGCTTGGGTTAACTCAAGCAGGCTTTTTTGCGTCTGAAACGGCAGTTTAAATCAATGCTTGCGCGTTGATGATGGCTGGCTTGCGGTAAAATTCAGCACTCTTTTTGCTGATTGCTGCGATGACACTCCTGTATTTCTTGCCTTTTGCCGCGCTGTTTGCTGCGTCTTTGCTGGCAATTTTGGGCTTTACTTGCCGTTATTACCTGCCTTTGTTGGTGTTGGCGTATGGCGCAGCGGCGCTGCTTGGTTTGCTTGATGCGTGGGCCTTATTGCCTATGGTTTTACTGGGCTTGGCGGGCTGGGGTATGCGCGGAACGCGGCGATCGATTCGGCTATTGGCGCATCTCGTTTTTGTCGGTACGGCGCTGGGTTTGATGCTGCATCGCTTTGCTGGATTTAAAAACCCCTTGGTGTTTGCTCCGCAAGCCTTGTCGGTCGATGCGCTGCCGTTTTCGCTGTATTTAAACCTAGATAAGCCGCTGATTGGTTTTGGTTTGCTGCTGTGTTTTCCACTGCTGGCGCAGCGAATGGGCCTAGGGCGAACGCTAGTCGCGGCGATTATTCCGTTGATTGCGGCTATCGCATTGATTGTGCCTGTGGCTTTGAGTTGGCAGGTGCTGGCATGGCAGCCTAAATGGCCAGATATTACTGCGCTGTGGTTATTGAATAATTTTTTGCTGGTGTGTATGGCCGAAGAAGTGTTTTTTCGCGCTTATATACAAGGCCATTTAAGTCGCTGGCTGGCGCATAGGCCTTATGGTGCGGGTATTGCGCTGGGTTTGGCGGCGTTATTGTTTGGCTTGGCGCATATGGCGGGCGGTTGGCTTTGGGTGGTATTGGCAACCATTGCCGGCGTGGCCTATGGCGTAGCGTATCGCTATGGTGGTTTGCTGGCGGCGATGCTAGCGCATTTTGGCCTCAATGCGCTGCATTTTACCTTGCTGACTTATCCGATGCTCCGTTAGGCCATGATACGCAGTAGATGCACCAGCATCGTAGCGCTTTGCTCAAGCGCGGCAACGCACCAGTTGCTGACCGCCATATGGGCAGGGCGAATCCATAGATCGCCCGGTCTTTGTAGCGCCACCCATAAAAAATACCCTACACCGAGCCAGCAGCCGCGATAAATAAAATGCTCCATTGGGCCATCGGCTTTAAAAATATTTAAAGAGAATTTTTTGCGGATGGGCCAGAGCAGTGGCACGCCTGATGGGGTGAGCAAATCGCCGATAATGTGCGAAAAATAGCCGATGACCAAGGGCAAAACGGGGATGTTTTGCTGCTCGCGATAGGTGAGCAACAGCCAAATAATCAATGCGACCATCAAAAAAGAATGCGTAAAGCCGCGATGACCAAACACTTTGGCAATCGGTATCGATATATACGGCACGATACGGCCAAAAGTCGATTTGGGATGATCCAAATCGGGCAGTAGGCCGGCTGCGCCAGCGAGGGCGACTTCATGCACTTGCGGCATCCGCTGCAAAATGCCAACACTGCAGGCCACCATCATCAAGGCGGCAAATGCAATGTGGGTCCGGGCCATCATGGGTAATACCTTGCAGAGCAAACGATGGGTGCCATACCGATATATGGTATTGGCATGAAACCCTTGTAAACAAAGGGGGCTGTGAAGATACCAGAAAAACTAAGCCTTGGTATAAGAAAATGCAAGGGGTTTGCCGTTCGGCTTACCGCGCTTACAAATGGCTTTCTACTGCCAGACTGCTTGACTGATTAATCCGCCGATTTGACTGCATTGCCTTGGCAAAGTTCGCCGTGAAAGGGGCGTTTTTTGCGCTGGGATGGCCAATCGGGCAGCGGTTGCGGCGGCTCGGGTCGCAGTCTTTATCGTGGGCTCACCAATTAATCCAAAAATCCGGCATTTCAAGCGCCAAAACCCCGCTTTATCGCAAATTTACGCAGCGCTACCCAAACGGCATACAGTGTAATTCTCTGCCTTGAATTGAGAACGACCATGTTGCCAGTCACCTTACAACAAGTGAATAAACGCTATCAGCTCGACAGTGTGGCAGTGCCCGCTTTGGCCGATATTAATTTAGAGATTTTGCCGCAGCGGTTTACTGTGCTCTCCGGCCCATCGGGTAGCGGCAAAACCACCTTGCTTAATTTGATTGGCTGTATTGATTTGCCCGATAGCGGTGAGATTACGGTGGCCGGTGAAAACGTGCAGCAAATGAGCG
Organism: Deefgea piscis; assembly: GCF_019665785.1. NCBI lineage: Bacteria > Pseudomonadati > Pseudomonadota > Betaproteobacteria > Neisseriales > Chitinibacteraceae > Deefgea > Deefgea piscis. Next base: position 2,429,400 of record NZ_CP081149.1, on the reverse strand, counting down.
ATTCGGCTTTGGCGGACTTTCGTTTGCGCCATATTGGTTTTGTGTTTCAAAACTTTAATTTATTGCCGGTGTTATCAGCGTTTGAAAACATCGAATACCCTTTGCTTTTGGCCAAAGTGGCGCGGCCAGCGCGGCATAAACGGGTAAAAATGCTGCTCGACGCCGTCGGCTTGAGCGAAAAAAGCCAGCATTTACCCGGGCAACTGTCGGGCGGGCAACGGCAAAGGGTGGCGATAGCACGGGCTTTGGCGACGCAGCCGCAGTGGGTGTTGGCCGATGAGCCAACGGCCAATCTAGACAGCCATACTGGCGCGTCGATTATTGCGCTAATGCGGCAAATGCAGCGCGAGCTGGCGGTGTCGTTTGTTTTTTCTTCGCATGACCCACAAGTTTTGGCCGCAGCGGATGATGCGGTGATGATTCGGGATGGCCGTATTGTGGCGATTGAACGCAAAATGGCGGTGGCATTATGAGTGTTATAACGTTGGCGCTAAGAAATTTATTACGCAATCGTCGTCGCTCTTTAACCACCTTGCTGGCGATGATGATTGGCGCGGTGGCGATTCTGATTTTTGGCGGTTATAGCGGCAATATCAATTTGGGTTTGCAAACCAACTTTGTGCGCAGCGCCGGGCATTTGCAGATTCAGCATAAAGACTATTTTTTATACGGCAGCGGCAATCCAGCGGCGTATGGCATTAAAAACTACGCCAGTTTGATTGAAGTGCTACGCCATGATCCAGAGTTAAAACCGCTGCTGACGGTGGTAACGCCAACGCTGAGCCTAGGGGGTATTGCCGGCAACTTTAGCGCTGGTGTGTCGCGCACGGTGATCGGTACCGGGGTATGGGTGAGCGATCAAAATCAAATGCGCCGCTGGAATGAATTTGATTTTCCCGGCGAGGCCAAAACGCTGGCCTTAACCGGCACGGCGGGCAATGCCGTGGTGATTGGCAATGGTGTAGCGCGGGTGCTGCAGTTATGCGCGCCGTTGCAGCTCAAAGATTGCCCGGCCAGCCAAGCCAAAGTCAACGATGGCCCTGCGGCGCCCGATGATATCAGCGCTTTGTCGCAGCAAGCCAATGCCGAAAATCCAAAACAACAAACCAGCGCTGTACCGCAAATTGAGTTGTTGGCCGCTAATGTGCACGGCGCGCCTAATGTGGCGACTTTGGCGGTGGTGAAAGCGCAAGGCTTTGGCGTAAAAGAGCTCGATGACATTTCAATGCTGCTGCATTTACCGCAAGCGCAGCAATTGGTGTACGGCCAAGAAACACCACAAGTGACGGCGATTGTGTTGCAGCTTAAGCACAGCGCTGATTTAGCTAAAGCACAGGCGCGGATCAATACGCTATTGACCACTACGCTCAAAGATCAGCCCTTGGCGGTGTATGACTATGCCACGCTGAATCCTTCTTTTGGCCAAATCACTGGCATGTTTACCGCGATTTTTAGTTTTATTTCGCTGCTAATCGGGGCGATTGTGCTGTTTACTGTTGGCAATACCATGAGCATGGCGGTGATGGAGCGCACGGTGGAAATCGGTACGTTGCGGGCGATGGGCGTGCGGCGTAATGGCATCTGGCGCTTATTTGTTTGCGAGGGCGCTTTGCTAGGGGCCATTGGCGCGATTTTCGGGGTGGTATTGGCGCTGGTATTGGCATGGGTAATTAATCATGCCGGTTTAACTTGGTTGCCGCCGGGCAATACTGAGCCGGTGCCACTCACAGTGCGGGTGTGGGGCGAAACGCGGATGTTATTTGGTACGGGATTGATGTTGGTGGTATTGGCGGCCATCTCGGCTTGGTGGCCAGCGCGCCGTGCTGCCAGAATGAATATTGTCGATGCATTGCGTCATGTGTAAGCCGTCATGTGTCAATACCAGAAGGATAGAATGATGCGACATAAGTATTTTTCTGCGCTGCTGTTGGTTGCGCTCGGGCTGTTGTTTTTGGCGCATAACTTTGGCTTTGTACCCAGCTTTGGCCAAATGTGGGCGCTGTGGTGGCCCTTGGTGCTGATTATTGTGGGGGTGAATTTATTGTTTCGCCGCCCGAAAGACAAGGACGACAAAGATGAATAAAGCGATGCAGCAAAGCTGGGCGACGATGCCCGCAGCAGGTGAACGCGCGGCTAATAACACCGCCCAGCGCTCACTTAAAACGCTGTGCCGGGTATTAGGTGCGAGTGTAGTGCTGGCCTGCTGCGCATCAGTGGGTGCGGCACCGAGCGCGCAGCAAATCTTAAGCGCCAGCGACGCGATACGTAATCCTGAGCAACCTTTTGGCGTTACCAGCACCTTGATTGAATATCGCAATGGCAAGCAAGTGGAAACCAGCACCTTGGCGGTGTATGCGCGCGCTGATTCGCAGAGCGGGCAGTTTCGCAATTTAATTCGCTTTGTCGCACCGCAACGCGATGCTGGTAAATTGCTGCTGAAAAATGGCAATGATTTATGGCTGTATGATCCATCCAGCAAGGCCAGTATTCGGATTTCGCCGCAGCAGCGTTTGCTGGGCCAAGCGGCCAATGGCGATGTGGTGACGGTGAATTTGGCGGTGGACTATGCCGCAAGTTTGCTTGGTGAAGAAACGATTGCCGATGGTGAACGGCAAAATCGCGACACGTATTTGCTTAAGCTCAATGCTAAAACGCCGGATGTGACCTATCACCGCATCGATTATTGGATCGACCGCAATAATAATCAGCCGGTGAAAGCCAAGTTTTATTCCAGTAGCGATCATTTATTAAAAACGACGTATTACCGCCGCTTTCAAAAGCAGCTTGGCGTGTCGCGACCCACCGAAACGGTGATTATTGATGGGCTAGATCCGCAGTGGGTCACGGTGCTGCGCAGCAGTGATTTTGCGTTTCGCGACGTACCCGAGAGCTGGCTGCAGCGGGATTTTTTGCCCCGCTTTAAGGCCGAATGATGGTGTACTGGCATGGCATGAGCAACACTCGCGTGATGCAGCAGGCGTTTGGCCGCGATGCGCAGGCGCAAAAGCAATCCAGTTTGGCGGGGATGGTGGCCGTGTTTATCGCGCTACTTGCTAGCCCGTGCTGGGCGAGCGATGCCGATGCGCTGTCTTTGGCCGATCAAGCGTCAGAGCCAGCGGTAGCTAGATCGGACTGGCAGATTTTTACTGAGGGTATGCTGGGGCATGTGAATCAGCGTGCGCCTTTGGACGATATACGCATTGGTCGTGCCTCGGTGGATGTGTTGCTCGATACGGCGATTAATCCAGAGTGGCGATTTACACTGGCCAATCGTGTTGATTGGCTGGGGCAAGGTGGGCAGGATGAGGTGGTGAATACCTTTAAAGAAGGCTATGTCAGCTGGCAAGCCAGCCCCAATGCCGCGCTCGATCTGGGGCGGGTTAATTTACGCAGTGGTGTGGCCTTGGGCTACAACCCAACCGATTATTTTAAAGTCGGCGCTTTGCGCTCGGTGGTGTCGATTGCGCCATCGAGTTTGCGTGAAAACCGCCTCGGCGTGGGCATGCTGCGCGGGCAGTGGGTTTGGGAAGGCGGTGCAGTCAATGCGGTGTTTGCGCCTAAATTGGCAGATCAGCGGCAAAGCGCAGCGTTTTCGCCTGATTGGGGTGCGAGTAATTCGGTGTCGCGGTATTTGTTGACTAGTAGTGTGCAATTATTGCCGGGCTTTGCGCCGCAGGTGTTACTTTTGGGTGAACAAGGGCAGTCGCCACAGGTGGGTATGAATGCATCGATTTTGGCGGGTGACGCTTTAACCCTCTACGCCGAATACAGTGGTGGGCGCAGCGCAACCTTGTTGCCTGCTGCACCCGTAACGTGGCATTCGCGCTTGGCCGCTGGCGGCACGTATACCTTTGCCAATAATTTATCGCTGAGTTTGGAATATCACTATGATGGCGCGGCGCTCAATCAAAGCCAATGGCGCGATTTGTGGCGCAACCCTGCCGATTATTGGGCGTATCGCAGTGCGGTGTTTAATGCACAAAGCTTGCCCACACAACAGGCGGCAATGAGTTTTATCACGTGGCGCGACGCGGGATTGAAGGCCTTGGATTTAAATTGGATGCTGCGGCGCGACTTAGTCGATCAAAGCTGGCAAAGCTGGTTAGAAGCGCGTTACCATTTTGAGCGCATGGATTGGGCGCTGCAATGGCAGTATCAAAACGGCGCACCGGGTAGTCAATACGGCGCGTTGCCACAACGGCATAGCGTACAAGCTGTGGTGAAATACTTTTTTTGAGTGATCAATTGATGCAAGCACAAGCCAAAACCATCTCATGCCGCTACCGACAGGACTTGCCGATTTTACTCTTGGTGAATGCGCTGATTGCCGTGCTATTGACCTTAATCGACGAGCGAACTGCGCTGGTCGATAATCTGGTGATTTCCAACTGCATCGGTTTTTGTATTTGGCTGTGTAATTGGGCGATGGATCGCATGATGGGCGATGCTTGGCCACGGCCTTGGCGGATGTTGATTAGTACGCCGCTGGGTTTGTTGGCAGGCTTTGCGCTGGCTGCAGCCTTGGGCGCATCCAATGTGATCGCGATTTTGCTGCATGCGCCCAGTCAAGCTTGGCGCTGGGTGGCGATTGCGGTGCTGATTTCAGGCTTTGCCAGTGCTTTTTTTTGGGTCTTATTTCGCGCGCAGCGTGATCGCGCTGAATTAGAAGTGCAGCGCCGGCATGCCGCCGAGGCGCAGCAAGCACAAACCGCCGCGCAATTGGCGATGCTGCAAGCGCAAATTGAGCCGCATTTTTTATTTAATACGCTGGCCAATTTACACAGCCTGATTGCGCGCGACCCCGCTTTGGCGCAAATCATGCTGGAGCATCTCAATGATTATTTACGCGCCAGTCTTAAGCGTACGCGGCAATCGACAACCTGCTTGGCTGAAGAACTCGATTTAGTCAGCGCGCTATTGGCGATTAATCAAATTCGTTTGGGTGAGCGTTTAAGCTATCTAATTCGCGTGCCGGCGGCTTTGCGCGGCGCTCAGTTGCCGCCGTTATTATTGCAGCCCTTGGTGGAAAACGCTTTGCAGCATGGCATTGAGCCGGCCATCGCCGGCGGCGTGATTGAGATTGAAGCCGAAAAAATCGGCACGCAACTCTGCCTACGGGTGATCGACAGTGGCATGGGCCTGAATTTGAATGCGCCAAGCCAAAGCGGTATCGGTTTAGCCAATGTACGCGATCGCTTGATGTATTTGTATGAAGGCCAAGCTACACTCAGTATTGCTGGCAATACCCCGTCGGGTGTGGTGGCCGAATTGCGGATTCCTTTTGCCGAGTAGTTGGGTTGAGTGGTTTTTTAGAAACCACACCATCCTAATTGTAGGTGTACAAACTGAGGTCAATTTTAACGATGCCAACTGCCCTGATTGCCGATGACGAGCCGCTCTTAATGGCGGCGTTTGCCAGTCGCCTTGCTGTGGTGTGGCCGCAATTGCAGATTGTAGCGCAGGCCAAAAATGGCGTTGAAGCGGTGGCGCTACTGAGCCAATGGCAGCCCGATTTTGCTTTTTTGGATATTCGTATGCCGGGGCTCAATGGCTTGCAAGTCGCAGCTACTTGGCGCGATACGCGGGTGATTTTTGTTACCGCGTATGACGAATACGCGGTGGCGGCCTTTGAGCAATCGGCGGTGGATTATTTATTAAAGCCAGTGAGCGAAGCGCGGTTGGCGCAATGCGTGCTGCGCTTGCAGCGTGAGGTTAAACCCAGCGTTGATTGGAGCCAGCTCAGTCGTGAGCTGATCGCGCCCGCGCCACCGACTTATTTGCAATGGCTCACCGCCAGCCTAGGCGATAGCACCCGGCTGATTGCAGTGGACGAGGTGCGGTATTTTCAGGCAACCGATAAATACACCGAAGTGGTGACGGAGAGCGGGCGGTTTTTGATTCGCACGTCGCTCAAAGACTTATTGCCGCAACTCAATCCACAATTTTTTGCCCAAATTCACCGCAGCTACTTGGTGAGTTTGCCCGCCATTGCCAAAATCGAAAAAGACCTACTCGGGCGCCAGCAAATCTATCTAAAAAACAATTTCGCCATCTTGCCGCTAAGCCGCAGCCACGCCGCACAATTTAAACAAATGTAGGGGTATGGCTATGTGGTTGTTTTTTAGTGAGGCTTCTATAGTAATACCTGCATATAAAAGCGAGCCCTGTAGATACCGTCTTGCCGGTCAAGCATTTTGATACTCAGCTTGATACTTTTTCTGCGTTTTCAGCACGCCGAAGCACAGGTGAACTAATTTGCGCATGCAAGCACCGAGCGCCGACATTTTGCTCTTGCCTCGGGCCAGTAAACGTTCAAATAAAGCTTTAACGTGGGGGTTGTACCTAGTCGCGACGACCGCCGCCATGTAGAGCACGGCGCGAACCTTTGCAGGACCAGCTTTAGACCGTTTGGCGCGCCCAAGAATCGATGACCCCGATTGCCGCTCGACGGGCACCAAGCCCAAATAGGCCGACAATTGTTCGGCCGTATTGAATTGATGCGTATGCATCACCGCCAATAATTGCGTGCCACTTTGTGGGCCGATTGCTGGGATGGTTTGCAGTAAATTGAGGTCGTTTTTCAGGCCAGGATGACGGTCGATATGGTCGTCGATTTGGCTTTGTAGCTTTTTGAGCTGAGCATTTAGAAAGACAATACTGTCGTTAATCGATTGATGAATCAGCTCGGTCGTCACCGTAGATTCAGCTTTTTCTTGCCGATTTTTTTCGCGGAGCAAGTCTTGCAAAATCGCTTCTCGACGAGCCAGAAGTCCTTTTAGAATGCGGGCTTCAGGCGGAGGTGGCAGCCACGCAGCAGGCTTGATCATCGCGCAGTAACGCGCCAGAACTTGGCTGTCGACGCCATCAGTTTTGGTGCGCACTGCGAGGCCTTGGCCGAAATGCTTCACCTGCGCGGGATTGGCAATCGACACGCAAACGCCTGCATCATGCAGTAGGGTGGCGGCCAGTTCGTGATACACGCCAGTGGCCTCCATCGTGACGTGCAGCTGGTCATGCGGAATGTGATTTTTAGTCAGCCAAGCCAGCAAATCAGCAAGGCCTTTGGCTGTATTGGGTACGACCTTGGCCTTGCCTTTGAGTGGGTCAAGTTGAGTTAACAAGTAACAATCGAGCTTAGCTTTAGCAACATCAATACCGAGATAAAACATGAAGATTCTTCCTGTAAAAATGCCTAATTCGCCCACTTGCCTTGTGCATACAGGGTCAAAGCCCTTGGCTACCGTTCAGTGTCTGATTTGGCGAAAGAAGTGAGGACGAAGGGTTTAATCTACATGGCAAGGTCGATGCCTTAAGGGTGGAACCAAACTCACTTCGCCTCATGTGGTAGTAGCTAACCACCACGGAGAGAAAGATACAAGGGTGGAATAAGCAACGCGCATTCCACCGGCTTCGTGCAATAAGACTTGTGCCGCTCCAGCATTATTTCGCAATCAGTATTTGTATTTTGTCCTGAGTACCCGATGTTTGGCGACCTGTTCTGAGGTGTCAGGTGGAATGCACTTCGTTTATTCCACCCTACGTTTGGGCTTGTGGGGTATAGCTTGCTGGTTGTTTATGAATGTCCTGCCTAGGGCAATACCTGCTTATAAAAAGCGCGAAAGTAAGCGATCGACTCGGATTCGCGATAGGCGAGTGAGGAGTTTTTTTACTTTTTCTGGGTAGTCAGCCAAGGTTTCTAGCTCGGTAAAACTCGCGATGCGCCGAGTGCGTTGGCGGATGTGTTGCAGCTCGGCAGCGGTGCTGGTGCTGAGCTCGCCGTGTGGGTCGTGAATTAAGAGCGCGTTTTCTAAATCTAAATTAAACGCCCGTGGGTTGAGATTATTGCCGGTGATCAATTGATAATCGTCGTCGACCCAAATGCCTTTGAGGTGAAAACTATGGCCGATGTCGTGCCACAGTAAAATATTCAATTGCCCAGCTTGCATGGCTTTTTGCTGCACTTTGGCAAAGCGGCGCAAATTGGCTTCGTATAAATACGGTAGCGCGCCAATGGTTTTAAATGACTCGCTCGGCGGGATGTAAAAATCGTTCGCTGTTTTATCACCAATGATTATTTCAACCTGCACCCCTTGTTTGATCAGGCTGTTGAGCGCCTTGGTCACGCTGCGTGGCAAATTAAAATACGGCGTGCAGATGACGATTTTTCGCTCGCTGGCACTGATCAATTTTAAAATTAAACGATTAAGCGGATTGCGCTGGCCAACGCCAACCCAAGGCGTAATCGCCAGCCCCGTTTCGGTATTACTGCTGCCTTGTAGTGAGTAGCGCGCCGCTTTTAAGTGCTGCCGGAAGTGGCGAATTTCGCCACGAATGGTTTTGGTGTTGGGAATATTAGGCCGATCAAGACGATGCACTGCGGTTTGGCTCAGTAGCGCCGTTTGAAAAAACTGCACCATGCTCTCGGCGAGCGCGGGGTTGTGCAGCACATGGTAGCGATCGTAGCGATAGCGATCGCCAACGTGTAAATACACATTATTCAGGCTGGCGCCGCTATAGATCACCGTGTCGTCAATGACAAAGCCTTTTAGATGCAATACGCCAAGTAATTCGCGGCTTTGCACCGGCACGCCATAAATGGGGACTTCCAGATGCTGTTGCTGCGCACGTTGTTGATACCAAGCGGCGTTGCCTGATTCGGCCTTGGCGCCAATTAGGCCGCGCTGCGCGCGATGCCAATCGACCAAAACGGCGATTTCTAGTTGCGGTTGCCGCGCTTTGACGGCATAGAGCGCCGACAAAATCAGATCGCCCGCTGCGTCGTTTTGTAAATACAGCGCGGCAATGTAGATACGGCGTTGTGCTTTGGCGATGTGCTCGAGTAATTGCTCACGAAATTGAGCGCTCGAGGTTAAAGCCTCAAAGGTGTCAGCTGATTGGGAAAAACGCGGTAAGGCACTTAAAAAAGCGCGAGGAGATTCAAACAAAATGCCAGCCTAAATGTAGAGCGATATTGTGTAAATATGGGGCTAAAGGCCGTTAATACAAGATATCGATCGATGATGTGGGTTAAAGCGCGTGGCTTTAACTTTGCCAGACCTGCAGTGTAATGATCAAGGTTTTTTTTGGCGGTTTTGCTGATATTGATTGACCTCGCGTGGCGGTTTTATGTTGGTATGGGTTTGCGTGTTTTGATTTTTAATATTGTTTTTATAATCAATTGGTCAGCATGTATTTATTTTAAAGAAAGTTTCAGTGGTTTATTGCTCTGCATGTGCTTAAATTTCAGCGAGAGAAAGGAGTTTATTCATGTCGCCGATGGATCAAGTGCCACAAATTTTGCTGGTCGACGATAGCGCTGTACAGCGGCAGTTGATGCGTGCTATTTGCAGCGAACTACCCGACTTGCAAATTTTTGAGGCGGCCGATGGCAGGCAAGCGCTGAATCTAATTTATGAGTTGGGCAATGTTGATCTGGTGGTGGTGGATTTAAATATGCCAGGCATGGATGGCATTGAGTTATTGCAGCATTTGGCCAAGCATGCCCAGATCCCTGCGGTGATTTTAATTAGTGGCTACGCGCCTGAATTACTTGAGAACTGTGGGCGAGCCGCCAAAGCGCTGGGTATTGCGTCGATTGCGTATCTGGTCAAGCCGATTCAGCCAGAAGCATTGCAGCGCGTGGTGACCGAGTTATTACTGAGCGCCAAGCTAGAAACCCATCAACAAGTGAGTGATGCTGAGGTGCCGCTGATTGAGATTGTGAGCGCTTTGGCGCAAAACCAATTTACCGCGTATTTTCAGCCGATTTTAAGTCTGAAAACCGGCGCAATTGTGCAGTGTGAGGCACTGGCGCGTTGGCAGCATCCGCAGCGCGGTCTACTTGCTCCCGGCGCATTTATCGATCGGCTTGATCAAGAGGGTTATTTAACCTTGCTCACTAGGAGAGTGGTACAGGCCAGTTTTGATATGATGCAGCGCGCTAAGTTTTCGCCTGAGATGCGCTTGTCGATAAATTTATCGCGAACTCAACTAGAGGACGCCGAGTTGCTCGATTGGATTCATAGCCAACTATTGCTGCGGAGTTTGTCGCCGCAACAGGTGGTGCTTGAGATCACTGAAAATTCGGCGTTTGCCAATCTCGGGCAAACCATGACGACCTTGCTGCGTTTACGATTGCGCGGTTTTGGTTTAGCGATCGATGATTTTGGCGTTGGCCATACCACTATGGATATGATCAAAGATTTACCAATGACCGAGCTTAAATTTGATATGAGCTTGATTAAAAACATCCATCGCGAGCCGCGTTGCCAAAGTATTATTGATGGTATGGTGCGGATTGCCCAAGAGCTTAATTTACGCATGGTGGCCGAAGGCATTGATAATTTGGATGATTTAAATTATTTGCGCCAGCGCTACGCAGGAATTGATCTGCATTTGCAAGGCTTTTTATTTAGTAAACCCGTGCCATCTGAGCAGCTCGTTTTGCAAATGCACCAGGCCCCAGGTTTGCCAAGCTAAGTGGCGATATCGCGATGAATATAAAAAACGCAGCCATGGCTGCGTTTTTTATATGGCTAAGAATAAAACGCTACTGATTTAGTCTTTGTCTTGGCGCTGCAAGTCGCTCAGTGCGCCCGCTTGCCCGATTTTTGCGCTGAGCTCAGCGAGCTCTTGGTCAATATCGATGCCGTGTTGCTTTAGCCATTCTGGGTTGTAGTAAGAATGCGCGTAGCGATCACCGCTATCGCACAAGACGCTGACAATACTGCCTGCTTCGCCACGCGCTTGCATTTGGTGGGCCAGCGCTAACACGCCGATCCAGTTGCAACCCGTTGAGCCGCCAACACGGCGTCCCAGATAATTAGACAACCAATGCGTTGCCGCCAAGCTCATCCGGTCGGGCACTTTAAACATGGTGTCAATCACGTGCGGCATAAATGACGCTTCAACACGCGGGCGGCCAATGCCTTCGATTTTGGAGCCTTGCTGCAAGGTGTGGTCTTTGCGGCCACTGCAAAAAGCATCAAAAAACACTGAATTATCTGGGTCAACGCAGGCAATTTGCGTGGCATAACGGCGATAGCGCACAAAGCGGCCCAAGGTGGCGCTGGTGCCGCCAGTACCAGCGCTGGCCACGATCCAGCGTGGAATAGGGTGACGCTCTAAGCTCATCTGCGCAAAGATCGATTCGGCAATATTGTTATTGGCGCGCCAATCGGTGGCCCGCTCGGCATAAGTAAATTGGTCGAGAAAGTGGCCCTGCGTTTCATTAGCCAGGCGCTGCGATTCGGCAATCAATTGCGTTGGGTCGGCCACTAAATGGCAGCGGCCACCATAAAAAGTAATCGCCGCGATTTTTTCGGGGCTGGTGGTGGCCGGCATCACGGCAATAAACGGCAATTTTAACAAGCGAGCAAAATACGCTTCAGACACCGCAGTTGATCCGCTAGAGGCCTCGATCACCGTACTACCGGCGTGCAGCCAGCCATTGGTGAGCGCATACAAAAATAAAGAGCGCGCTAGGCGGTGTTTTAGGCTGCCGGTGGGATGGCTTGATTCGTCTTTGAGGTAGAAATCAATATCGGGGTAGGCGGCCAAATGAATCGGGATTAAATGGGTGTCGGCTGAGCGATTAAAATCAGCCTCAATGGTACGGATGGCTTGGTGTACCCAATCGCGATTGCTGGTCATGACGATCCTCAAAAAAACAAAAATAGTGCCGTCGATTGTATCGGCAGTTGTACATGCCAGCATCGGGGTATTTGCTTAGCGAGTTTGTTCTGGCGCAAGGATTGTGCGGCAAAGTTTGGGGTATTGAATCCTAGCCTTTATTTAACATAATCTTGGATTAAATACCCCTGTTTTGTGGCTGATATTTAGCTTACGTGCTAAGGGTTTGAAGTGCCTGCCGCACAATTGTTCACAGCAGAATTCATGAAGAATATGCTTTAGTCATAAATGCCCACCCTCAATAAGTATCGGTTAGCAATATTGACCAAGCCACAGCATGTAATCGAGAAAAAGTGACAATTGAGCGCTAAGCTGATGGATTAATTGCATAAGGAGCGACTCGTGAATGAGATATCTGCAATAGCAACAGTGGCGGCCATTTCTGCTGTGGGTATTTTAAGCCCGGGGCCGGATTTTATTGCGGTTTCCTATACGGCGGTGACTGGCAATCGAAAATTAGCGGCATTAGTGGCCGCTGGCGTCGTGCTAGGAAATGGCTTTTGGGCAGGTGCAGCGCTGCTTGGGGTGGGGCTATTATTTGAATTATTTCCGTCGATGTTCTTAGCAATCAAATTCGCTGGTGCTGTTTATCTGATGTGGCTGGGCTATAAGCTATTGAAAAATGCGCGCACGCCATTGCCAGAAGGGATTAGCACAGAGAACGTTCATTTGCTGGCCGCATTCACCAAAGGCCTATCCACCACGATGGCCAATCCTAAAGCGGCAATTTACTATGCGTCTGCATTATCTACGGCTGCTCCGTCTGGTGCTGGCTGGCCATTGTTATTTGGCATGCTACTTGCGGTTGTCGTTGTGGCGACCATTTGGTTTTCTATTGTCGTTTTTGTTCTTTCCAATAAAAGGTCGTCTTTGATTTTTAGAAAAACGAAGTTGTATTTCGAATCATTCTTTGGTGTGTTGTTGCTGTTTTTTGGTCTCAGGCAATTATTGAAATAGTGCTTAGATTGGGTTAAACGAAATACAGCCCAACGTTCACCGCGATTGTTGGGCTTCGTAAGCTCTGCACCAAGCTACAAACACCTTCCGCTGTGTTTCGGGGCGAGTCAGTCAAGCCCAATCGATATCAATCGATAAGAATCTACGCTTGCGCGCATTGTTCCTTGATGGTTTCACTTCACGCTCGGTGCGCTTGAGCGAGGTTTTAAGCCTCGTTCCGGCGGCGTGGTATCCGCGCCAAACCCAAAATTCCCGTTAAATTGGTAGCTCTTTTTGCTCAATCACGCCTTGGTTGACGTTGACGCTGATTTTTTCGTCGGCAAATTGCACGTTGAGCGTGTCACCGGCGCGTACTTCGCTGGCTTGGCGAATGAGGGTGCCATCGGTTCGGCTCACTAGCGCGTAGCCGCGTGCTAACACTGTTTGCGGATTCCACGGCTGGAGTTTGAGCGTGGCTTGCTCGATTTGCTGGCGCTGGGTTTGAATTTGCCCGTGCATGGCGCGCTGCAAGGCTTCGCGCAATTGCGCTAGGCGCAGTTGTTGGCGTTGCACGTTGGGTAATTGATGCTTAAGGCGCAGCGCCAAGCGGCTGAGCGCTTCTTGCCGCTCAATCAGTTGGCTGTGAAAGCGATGCGTAAATCGGCTGCGCAGTAATTGTAGTTGCGCTTGCTGGCGGGCGAGTTTTTGCCCCGGATGTTGTAGGCGGCGACCAAGCTGATCGACTTGCAGCATTTTATTGTGTAGCTCGCGCTCAAACGCTCTAACCAAGCGTTGCTGCTGGTGGTGTAATAAATTGAGGAGTTCTTGCCGGTTTCGGCTCACGAGTTCCGCCGCAGCAGTTGGGGTGGGGGCGCGTAAATCGGCTGCAAAATCGCTAATGGTAAAGTCGGTTTCATGGCCAACGCCGCTCACTACCGGCATATTGCACGCGGCGATGGCGCGCGCGACTACTTCTTCATTAAACGACCATAAGTCTTCTAAGCTGCCGCCGCCGCGACACACAATTAGTACGTCCACTTCGTCGCGCTGGCTGGCGGTGCGAATGGCATTGGCAATTTGCGGCGCAGCATCGAGCCCTTGCACTGGCGTTGGATATAAAATCACCGGCGTATTGGGTGTACGGCGCGCCAAGGTGCTCAGTACATCGCGTAGCGCTGCTGCCGACGGCGAGGTAACAATGCCGATGGCCTTGGGGTATTGCGGTAGTGGGCGTTTATTATCTTGATCAAACAAACCTTCGCTCGCGAGCTGCTTTTTAAGCGCTTCAAAGCGCTCAAACAATGCCCCCAAACCCGCCGGGCGCATCGCTTCGATGGTGAGCTGAAAATCACCGCGCGCTTCGTACAAAGTCACAATCGCCCGCGCTTCAACTTGCAAACCTTCGCGCGGCTGAAAATCGAGCAAACCCGCCCGATTACGAAACATCACGCAGCGCACCTGCGCGCCCGCATCTTTAAGGCTGAAATAGCAATGCCCTGAATCGTAACGCTTAAAATTAGAAATCTCGCCCACCACCCAAAGTTGCGGCAGACCAGTCTCTAAAAGCGTGCGTACTTTTCTATTCAGCTGCGTGACAGAAAATACAGCACTTTGTGCTATTGACAAATCAGTTTTCACGCGAATCCAGCCTTAATTAATCCACAAAATCGCCAATCTAAGCCATTTGGCATAATATTTTAAAGTTGTAGTTCATTTGTTGGTGCTAAGTTGTTGATTTGTATGTATTTATTGTTTTTGCCTAAAATCTAGGCAAACTAAACAAATCAAACCAAAACCACGCTTTTGGCCCCGTTTTTAGCACTTCCCCACAAAATTGTCCACAGAAACTGAGGATTAAAAATGGACTACATTCTGTCAATAAAGTGGGTTCTGAACCGAAACTTTCATCTGATCCTAACGGCGGTATCGGCATTTTTGCAACAGCAAGCAGGCGACATCATTCAATCTGGCGCAGCAGCCATGCTAAATTTTTAAGTCAAATAGACAGCTAACGCCTTGAGTCGTCAGGCATTGTATTTTGAGTTGGGGCTTGGTGTTTAGGGTTGGTGTCGATTTTGGCCACCCGCTGACGCGGGTTTGGCCAATTCATCGATTGAGTCGGGAGCAGTTAGCTGAAGTTGGGTTTGAATAATTTACTGTATACATGTTGTAAATGCGTGCGCATGGCTTGGCGGGCGGCGTTGGCATCGCGATTGACTAACGCTGCGGTGATGTTTTGATGGTCCAGTAGCATCACTTCCGAAACGTCATCCGCGCAAAGCGCTTCAAAGCGCGTAAATATTGCGCTGTAACGCTGATTCCATAAGTCTTTGAGGATTTTTTCTAAAATCGTATTGCCAGTGAGCTCGCCGATTAAGAAGTGAAACTTCATGTCTAAATCATGAAATTCACTGCTGTTTTTGGTGTTGTCTTGCATTTGCTGCATCACTTGCTGCAATGCGAGTAATTGCGCGTCACTGGCATTGATGGCGGCCAGCGCAGCGAGTTCACCTTCGATCAGCTCACGCGCTTTGAGTAATTCTTCAACACTGATTTCATCAATTTCATTCGGTTCGGCTTGGGCGGGTAGTAAATTTTTAACAAAAACGCCATTACCGGTTCGAATATCAACCCAGCCTAAGATCTCCAAAACGATTAAAGCTTCGCGTACTGATGAGCGACTCACGCCTAGTTGCTGAGATAAATCGCGCTCGGCGGGTAGCGCTTGCCCAGCGATGAACTTGCCTTCTTTTATTTGTTGAATCAATAGTTTAGAGATTTTTTGGTACAGTCGTTCTGCTTTAATAATAGGTAAAGGCATTTACTTCTCCGTCGCGCGAATGCTTTGGCTGCTCCTTGTGGAGTCGGCGCCACTGTATCGATAAAACAAGTGGGATCCACTAGAGGATATCCCTTACTTGCGGTGAATGTTCGAATCATTATAATCGATTTCATCAAGAATTGGTCTGACCACTAGGCCATCAGGCTATTTAAAGGAGTGCAGTAATGAAGATGACTTTTCGTTGGTACGGCGCAAGCGATCCGGTTTCTTTGGAATATATCCGTCAGATTCCTGGCATGGATGGCATTGTTTCTGCGGTGTACGACATTCCGGTCGGCGAAGTTTGGCCGGTGGAAAATATTCAAAAGCTAAAGCAAACCATCGAGTCGCACGGCCTTAAATTTGAAGTGATCGAAAGCGTGCCGGTGCACGAAGACATTAAATTGGGTAAGCCGAGTCGCGATCGTTTGATTGCCAATTACGCCCAAACATTACGCAATCTGGCGCAGTGCGGCTTAAAAGTTGTTTGCTACAACTTTATGCCGGTATTTGATTGGACTCGCACTACGCTCAGTATGCCTTTGCCCGATGGCTCAAATACGTTGGCGTTTAGCGTGGCCGAAGTCGCCCAGATCGATCCAGACCAAGGCATTTCTTTACCGGGTTGGGATAGCAGCTACACCCCAGCTGAGCTCAAAGCGCTGTTGGCTGAATACGCGCCGATTGATGAAGAAACTTTGTGGGCACATTTGAGCTACTTCTTGCACGGCATTATTCCTACCGCCAGCGAAGTGGGCATCAAAATGGCGATGCATCCGGATGATCCGCCGCGTCCGATTTTTGGCTTGCCGCGCATTATTAAAAACCGCGCTGACTTGCAACGTTTGTTGGCGATTATTGATACGCCAGCCAATGGTTTAACGCTGTGCTCAGGCTCTTTAGGTGCGGATTGCAATAACGATATTGTTGAATTAGTTCGCGAATTTGCCGGTCGTGGCCGAATTCATTTTGCGCATTTACGTAATGTTAAAGTCAATGCAGCAGGAGATTTTCACGAAACCAGTCACAAATCGAGCGATGGGTCTTTAGATATGGGGCAAATTGTTCGTGCTTATTATGAAGCGGGTTTTGAAAGTTATGTGCGTCCAGACCATGGCCGAATGATTTGGGGCGAAACCGGCAAACCGGGTTATGGCTTATATGATCGCGCCTTGGGTGCGGTGTATTTGAATGGTTTATGGGAAGGCATTGAGAAAGCCAAACAGGAGCAAGCACAATGAAATTGCCATTTGAAATTGACTTAAACAATAAAGTTGCGGTCGTGACCGGCGGCGCAGGGGTGTTATGCGCTGAATTGGCGGCGGCCTTGGCCAAAAATGGCGCAAAAATCGCCATTTTGGATTTGAACCTTGCCGCAGCAGAAGCCGCTGCGCAGCAAATGCGTGATTTGGGTGCGATGGCGATCGGCGTGGCGTGCAATGTGTTGCAGCGTGAATCGCTCGATGCTGCGGCAGCGCGGGTGTTGGCTGAGTTAGGCCCTTGTGACTTGTTGCTCAATGGCGCTGGTGGTAATCACCCGAAAGGCACCACCGGGCAAGAGTATTTGGATGTTGATCGTTTAGACGACCCAGAATTAACCAGCTTTTTTGATCTAGACCCCGCTGGCATTGAGTTCGTGTTTAACCTCAACTTTCTTGGTACTTTGCTGCCAACACAAGTGTTTGCGCGGCAAATGCTGGGCCGTACCGGCTGCAGCATTATCAATATTTCTTCGATGAGTGCATTTTGCCCATTGACCAAAATCCCAGCGTATAGCGCCGCCAAAGCCGCGGTGAGTAATTTTACGCAATGGCTAGCAGTGCATTTTAGCAAAGCCGGTATTCGGGTGAATGCTTTGGCGCCGGGCTTCTTTTTGACGCAGCAAAATCATAAATTATTGATTGATGAAAACAGCGGCGAATTCACCGCTCGCGCGCAAAAAATCATTCAGCAAACCCCGATGGGCCGTTTTGGTGAATCGCACGAATTGGTCGGCACTTTGCTCTGGCTCGCCAGCGAAGAAGCGTCTGGTTTTGTCAATGGCACGGTGATTGCCATTGATGGCGGCTTCTCGGCGTATTCAGGCGTTTAAATTTTTGCGATACATCATGGTGGTATTTAGATGCAGGCCAATTTAAATATGCCTCACATCTAAATACCCTGTGATTAAAGTTTGAAATTGTAAATATTATGGTTTTGTTGTGTGAGTAAGGTTTGAGATCATCGCTGTCAGTTTGGCGCAGAGCGCGCCTAGCACGATGTAGCAACGATTCGCGTTGCGCTTACTTGGCAATAAACCCATGCAAGGCATTGATCTGGAATACCGCGGGTCAGTGGCAAAAGGAAAGCATGATGAAATCATTTATGGATCAGGATTTTTTGCTCGACACTGGGGTTGCCCAGCAGCTTTATCACGACATCGCTGCCGATTTACCGATTATTGACTACCACTCGCACCTGCCACCCGATGAAATCGCCAACCGAAAGTCTTGGCGCAATATGACCGAACTTTGGCTCGGTGGTGATCATTATAAATGGCGCTTAATGCGTAGTGCTGGGATTGATGAATCGCTCATTACTGGTAACGCATCTGATGAAGCAAAATTCAACGCCTTTTGTTCCGCCTTGCCGCAAGCGATTGGCAATCCAATTTATCACTGGTCGCATTTAGAATTACGCCGAATTTTTGGTATTGATACCCTAATTAATGCCAAAAATGCCCCGCAACTCTGGACTGACATTAATCAAAAATTAGCCCAGATGGATAGCTGGTCGATGCTTAAACAAGCCAATGTTGAAATCGCTTGTACCACCGATGACCCCGCTGATGATTTGCTTGATCATCAACACATAGCCAATTCGTCGTTAAATACCCGCGTATTACCGGCATTTCGCCCTGATAAAGCCATGCGCATTAATGATGCTGGATTTATCGATTATTTGGCCAAATTGAGCCAATGCAGCGGTGTTGAGATTCAATCATTTAAGCAATTAATTTTGGCGCTAGCTAAGCGAATTGAGTTTTTCCATTTGCACGGCGCACGAATTAGCGATCATGCCGTCGATTTAGCTTTGCCGCATCAAATCATCAGTGATAGCGAATTAGAGGTGATTTTCCAGCAGCGTTTAGCTGGTCAGCTGCTATCACCCGCCGCGCAATCGCAATATCTATTTGCCATATTGGCGCAATTAGCCCCGCATTATGCCGCCCAGCAATGGACGATGTGTTTACACATTGGTGCGCAGCGCAATAATAACCAACGCCAGTTGATACGACTCGGTGCCGATACCGGTTATGACGCGATTTCTGGTATGGATGTTTCATTGGGTTTGGCGCATTTGCTCGATACGCTCGATGCGCAGCAATGCCTGCCTAAAACCATGCTGTTTTGTTTAAATCCCAATTTAAATGAAGTGCTATCGACTTTAATGGGCTGTTATCAAGATGGCTCGATTGCCGGCAAAGTGCAATTTGGCCCAGCTTGGTGGTTTAACGGCTTTGTTGCACAAATCAACTAGAGGGTAAGTCACCCCTAACCCCAGACGGATTTATCCCACTCTTACCGTCATTGGCGTACCCAGTTGCGTGAAGCGATTTAAGATCGCTGCACGCACTTGCAACTCAGCCACCTGACGATCAAAGTCCCGCGCCATCACTCGTTCACCCAATAGTTTGAAGCATTGCATTTTGGTTTCTACCAAGCTACGTCGATGATACCCAGACCATTTTTTCCAGATGGCCCTACCCAAGTATTTGGTCGCCCGTAAGATGTCATTCCGCGCTCTCGCTCCGGCCGTATTTTCTTTCCGAAATTGTGCATTTTTCCGTGTAGGAATAATCGCTGCCGCACCTCTTGCCGCAATGGCATTGTGGCATTCTTTGGTGTCGTAAGCGCCATCACCGTAAATCGCCGCAATCTGTTCAGACTCGGGAATCTGATTCATCAATTCCGGCAAAATGGGCGCATCACCTGTTTTGTTATCGGTGACCTCGATGGCACGAATTTCAAGGGTTTCGGCATCAATGCCGAGGTGAACTTTACGCCACTGCCTACGATATTCAGCGCCGTGTTTTTTGGTTTTCCATTCACCTTCACCGAGCATTTTGATGCCTGTGCTATCGACGAGTAAATGCAGTCCACCCTGACTTTGACGGGCCGGAATCGTGACTTTCAGCGTTTTTTGTCGACGAGAGATCGTGCTCGAATCAGGAACGTTCCAATCTAAGTTGGCGAGCCGAAGTAGGCTTTCAACCATGCCGGTTGCTTGGCGCAATGCGAGGCCAAACAGGCATTTGATGGTGAGGCAGAATTGAATGGCAGCATCGCTAAAAGTGGGGTTTCGTCCGCGCTTGCCAGTGGGCTCAGCAGCCCATTTCAGCGCTGGATCAAGCCAAATCATTAATGCGCCACGCGATTTCAAAGCTGCGTGATAGCTTGGCCAGTTGGTGGTTTTGTATTTGTGGGGTGCTGGTTTGCTCATATCGCTATTCTATATCGCTATTCTACCAGCAGCATTGCGCCGCTGATTTGTGCAACAAAGCCTGGTTTAACGATCATAAAGAAGGCAATTTGCAGCAATTTATTACCTTGGCTAATCACGGCGTATTTGGTGCATTTGTTGGCATGGTGACCGACTCGCGTAGTTTTGCTTCTTACCCACGACATGATTATTTCCGCCGCTTATTGTGCCGCCAAGTCGGCGCTTGGGTGGAATCTGGCGAATATCCACACGACGAAGAGGCATTAAGCCAAATTATTCGTGGTGTGTGTTATGACAATGCCAAAAAGTATTTCTCATTATAAAAAAAGCCAATCACCTGCGATAGATCACTAATAAAAATTAAATGCAGGGTTGATTGCTGGTTTAGGTTTTTAGTTATTTTGATAGTTGGAATGGTTTTCTTTAATTAAGGGTGTAATTCAATCATGAAAAAAACATTATTAAGTAAAATGATCGCCTCTGCTGTAATTTTGGGTTTTGTTTCTGCGCCAGCAATGTCGGCAGTGAGAATGAAATTAAGTCACAACCAAAGTGTGCAGCATCCAGTTCATGTCTCGATGAAGTATTTTGCCGATCGCGCCAAAGTCCTTTCTAACGGCGATGTGCAGATTCGGATTTATCCTGATGGCTCATTGGGCGATCAAAAAGATTCATTAGAGCAAGTACAAAATGGCGCGATTGCTTTAGCAAAATCCAATGCCTCTGAGCTAGAATCATTCCACAAACCATATAGTGTATTTAACTACCCCTATATTTTTAACGATAGCAACCACTTTTACAAAGTATTGTTTAGCCCGATTGGTAAAGATATTTTAGCGTCTTCAGCATCTAAAGGCTTTATCGGGATTGCTTATTACGATGGTGGCGCGCGTAGTTTTTATGCTAAAAAACCAATTAAATCACCCGCTGATTTAAAAGGCATGAAGATCCGCGTGCAGCCAAGTAAAACGGCGATTGAAATGCTGACCGTCATGGGCGCTAATCCAACGCCATTGTCATTTGGTGAGCTATATACCTCATTGCAACAAGGGGTGGTCGATGGTGCAGAAAATAACCCACCTTCATTTACCTTAAATCGCCATAGCGAAGTGGCTAAGTTTTTTAGTTTAGATGAACACACTATGGTGCCCGATGTCTTGGTGATGTCGACTAAAGTTTGGAATAAATTATCTAATTCAAATAAAAAAGCCATTTTGCAAGCGGCTGAAGAATCAACCAATAAAATGCGCACGCTATGGGCAGCCAGCGAAAAGCTTGAATTAGAAAAAGCCAAAAAAATGGGGGTGAGTATTGTTGCTGTGGATAAAAAACCATTCCAAGATGCAGTGAAACCGATTTTTGATAAGCTCAAAGTCAGTGACCCAACAACTTATGAGCAAGTTGAAAAAATTCGCGCCTTAGGTCGTTAATTTAATAGCGAAGTCAATAGGGGGTAAAGCACAAATACTTTAGAGCATTGATTAAGTATTTGTGCTTTTTTTTCGTCCATTGCTGAGTGTAATTAATTACATTTGGCGATCTAAAATTCTGATTATTTCTTTGTTTTATCGCAATTATTGCAATGCATAAATCGTTGATGATTGTGTGTCGAGAATTAATTATCTCTTGATAAATTTCTTTGTCATTAAGTCGTACAAAGGTTATCTAAAAACGTGCGCGTTACGATGAGCTCGATACAGAGACGGGTAATGCCAAGATAAGGTTGTACGACTGGTTGTAAATATATTTATAAGTGGTTAAGGATAATATTATGGAATTGATTAAACGCTGCTTGGATTTTGTTTTATCCAGATTGATTATTTTTCTGTTTTCAGTATTGCTCATTTGTATTGTTTGGCAAGTGTTGGCGCGTTGGATGGGGGTGAATAGTACTTTTACCGATGAAGGCGCCCGGTTTATTTTTATTTGGGTGGGTTTATTTGGTGCTTCTTTAGCGCATGGACAAAAACGACATTTAGCCATTGATTTATTAACCAGCCGTTTAACAGGGCGTCGCAAAATATGGTCTGATCGATTGATTCATTGTTTGGTGATTGTTTTTTCTGTGTCGGTGATGGTGATGGGCGGCTATATGGCCATGCTCAACACCCAAGGTCAGGTTTCTAGTGCAATGCATATCCCGATGTGGATTATCTATTTAGCGATTCCCCTCAATGGTTTAGCGATTACTTTTTATAGCTTGAATGATTTACTTCAAGCGATGAAAGCGCCACAGTTACAAGGAGCATAATCATGGATTGGTTTGCGCTGTCAGTTTTATTTGGTTTGTTTTTTGTTTTGATTTTCTTGGGTTTACCCGTTTCATTTGCAATTGGTTTATCGTCGATTGCCACTTTGGTGTTTGCAGCAGATATTCCGCTGACATCAAGTTTGATGACCATGGCGCAAAAAATGGCGTCGGGATTGGATAGCTTTGGTTTATTAGCGATTCCATTTTTTATTTTGGCGGGCAATATTATGAATCGTGGTGGTTTAGCGATTCGCTTGATTAATTTTGCCAAGGTGCTAGGTGGCCGTTTGCCTGGTCCTTTACTGCATTGCAATGTGTTGGCCAATATGATGTTTGGTGCATTGTCCGGTTCGGCCGTAGCGTCAGCCGCAGCAGTGGGTGGGGTGATGGCGCCACTACAAAAAAAAGAAGGTTATGATCCGGCGTTTTCAGCGGCGGTGAATATCGCTTCTGCGCCAGTGGGCTTGCTGATTCCGCCATCAAATACTTTTATTGTGTATTCCTTAGTCTCTGGTGGTACTTCGGTTGCGGCACTCTTTTTAGCGGGTTATTTGCCCGGCATGTTGTGGGGCGGCGCTTTGATGTTGATTGCCGGTTTGATCGCGAAAAAACGCGGTTATGTGGCAGAACAAAAACCAACTTTAAAAGACTTTGTTTTTTACGCTAAAGCTGCAATTCCTTCGTTAATGCTGATTATCATCATTATGGGTGGCATTTTGTCGGGTCTTTGTACGCCGACTGAAGCTTCAGCGATTGCCGTGGTGTATTGCTTGGCACTGACTTTTTTATACCGCGATTTAAGTCTTAAAGATTTGCCTAGCATTATTTTGGAATCAGCTTTAGTAACCTCGATCGTGATGCTATTGATTGGCGTATCAATGGGGATGAGCTATGCGATGGTATTTACTGATATTCCAGCGACGATTAGCGATGCTTTATTGGCGATCTCAGATAATCCAATCATCATTTTATTGATTATTAACTTGGTGTTTTTGGTAGTCGGCTTCTTTATGGATATGACGCCAGCGATTTTGATTTTCACGCCGATTTTTTATCCGATTGCCGTGGTTGAATTGGGCATGAATCCGATTCATTTCGGGGTAATGATGACCTTTAATCTGTGCTTAGGGATTTGCACGCCACCTGTGGGTAGTTCGCTATTTATTGGTTGTTCGGTGGCGAAAGTTTCGATTGAAAAAGTCATTAAGCCTTTATTGCCTTTATATGGCGCGATTGCGGTGGCGTTGTTATTGGTGGTTTTTGTGCCTGAAATTTCAATGTTTATTCCTAATTTGTTCGGTTACGAATAATTCAACGATAGGTCTACTTCGGTGTGCGGCTGGCCGCCGCCGGAGTGATTTAACATATAAAAGGCCTATAGATATACCCACCTTATTTTTATAGCAAGACACTGACGCTTGCTTGATTAACACAGCATGTTTGACGGCGATTGAAGTGCCGTTGATTTGAATGGAAGTGATCTCATCATGAATAAAACAGCACAAGGTATCGCTTTAATCGGCGAATGTATGATCGAACTTCGCCGCGAGCCCGCGCATTTAAACTATCGCTTTGGCGGTGATACGCTCAATACGGCGATTTATTTGGCGCGCCAGCTCGATGCGGCGTTTGAAGTGCGTTATGTAACGGCTTTAGGCGTGGATGGCTTTAGTCATGAAATGATTCAAGCTTGGCAAGGCGAGCAAATTTGTACCGATTGGGTGCTGCAAGATCAGTGCCGACTGCCCGGCATGTATTTGATTGAAACTGAAGACAATGGCGAGCGGCATTTTCATTACTGGCGCAGTGATTCGGCGGCTAAATATTGGTTGCAGCACCCGGCAGCGCCGATTGTGCTCGCTGATTTGGCGCAGTGCCGAATGATTTATTTATCAGGCATTAGTCTGGCGATTTTAAGCGTTGCTGATCGCGCTGTGTTGTTGGCTGAGCTGCAAAAAGCCAAGGCAGCGGGTAGCCAAATTGTATTTGATAATAACTATCGCCAGCGCTTGTGGGAAAGCCGTGAAGTGGCGCAAGCCAATTATCGCGCTATTTTGCAATTGGCCGATATTGCCTTGCTAACGCTAGACGATGAAGTAGCGCTGTATGGCGAAGAATCGGTAGCAGCGGTGATTGCGCGAGCTCAAGCGTGCGGCGTGACTGAGGTGGTGATTAAGCGCGGCGGTAGTGCGTGTATTGTCGCCACCGCAGATATGCAAATTGAAATCTCGGCTGAGCCCGTCACTAAAGTGGTGGATACCACGGCGGCGGGGGACTCATTTGCTGCTGGCTATTTGGCGGCACGTTTGCAAGGTATGGACTATCAAGCGGCAGCGATGCAGGCGCATCGTTTGGCAGGGATTGTGATTCAGCACCCGGGCGCGATTATTCCGCGTGAAAATATGCCGAGCGCGACGGTTGCGGCTTAAGGTTACGCCGCTTGCTGATGTCTTGTGTTCAGCAAGCCAACGATGTTGTAGATGATGTTGTAGGGTCGGCTTTAGCCGACGATTTAAGGTATGCGCTCGCTTGAACGCGGCCCCACAAAAATCGGCTAAAGCAAAGCCATAATCAAAAAAAGCCTTATCCCGATCAACTCGGGATAAGGCTTTGTTTTAAGCGTTTATCAGTGCTTAGCAGTGATTACAACGCTTTAGTGTGCGTCGACCCAGAAAAACTTAAGCGCAAATAAACCGGCCACAATCCACGAGCAAGGGTGGATTTCACGCCAGCGGCCAGTGCCGGTTTTCATCACGCAATAGGCAATAAAGCCCATTGCTACGCCCTCGGTAATCGAAAACGTAAACGGCATCATGACTGCCGCAATAAATGACGGCACGGCTTCGGTGAGGTCTTCCCAATTGACTTTGGCCAATTCAGAGCACATCAACACGCCGACAAAAATCATTGCGCCAGCGGCGGCATACGCAGGAACCATGGCTGCCAGTGGCGAGAAAAACACCGCCAGCAAAAATAACACCCCAACGACAATCGCCGTTAAACCGGTGCGGCCACCCACTGCCACGCCCGAAGTGCTCTCGATATACGCCGATGTGGCCGAAGTGCCGAGCACCGCGCCACTGATTGAGCTTAAGCTATCAACCACCATTGCCTGCTTCATGCGCGGGAAACGGCCTTGCTCATCAACCATATTGGCGCGGGTGGTTACGCCAATTAAAGTGCCCGATGAATCAAATAAATTAACCAGCAAGAATGAAAAAATCACCCCTGCCAAAGCAATGTCAAGCGAGCCCATTAAATCGAGCTGGCCCAGCACGGGCGACATACTTGGCGGCATTGCCACCACGCCTTTAAAGCTAACGTCGCCCAAAAAATAACCCAAGGCGGTCGTGACCGCAATCGAGATCAAAACGGCAGAATGAATGCCTTTTTGCGCAAAAATACAAATAATAAAAAAGCCCAGCGCGCCCAAGATACAAGGGATAGACGCTAAATTACCTACGGCGACCATCGTCGCTGGATTGGCGACCACGATGCCGGTGTTTTGTAAGCCAATCAAGGCAATCAACAAGCCAATCCCGGCGGTAATCCCGACGCGCAAGCTATGTGGAATGTTAACCACCAGCCAGTAACGAACGCGTAGCAGTGTTAGGATCAGCATACCCAGCGCGCCCCAAAAAATCGTGCCCATACCGATTTGCCACGAATAGCCCATGCCAGTGACGACCACAAAAGCAAAAAAGGCATTCAGCCCCATCGCTGGCGCAATGGCAATCGGTAGATTGGCAACGGCACCCATCAAAATACAGCTCAGACCGGTGACCACGCAGGTGGCTACAAAAACTGCCTGCGGATCCATGCCCGCGTTCGACAAGATTTGTGGGTTAACAAAAATGATGTACACCATCGTTAAAAAGGTGGTAACCCCAGCGATGAACTCGGTTTTGGCATCAGAGCCATGGCGCTGTAGTTTAAAAAAACGCTCGAGTAAACTCGTCGGCTCGGCGGTAGAGGGCGCTTGATTCATGGGGTTCTCAAAATAAAAACAAAAAATAAATAAGTCAGTTATCGACTATTTCTAGCGTCGTGCTCCATCCTACCGCACCGGCGATAAAGGTTTAAATTTGCGCGGAAACGATAGATTGCAGACGTGTTTAATGGACAATTTTAAAGCAATCTGGCACCAAAGGCTGTATTGAGCATTTACATCTTAGGGGCTTGCAATTTGTGAATGCATTTTTTTGGGCTTGTTTTGGGCCGATGCAACGTTGAATTACGCTGTTCTTTGTCTCGCGTCAGCCTGCTGCGTGGCAGCGAAAATCGCAAATATTGGACTTGGCCGCGCATTTCGTTGGCGCACAGTGTGAATCTTATTTAATTCTTCAGCGCTAACCCTTCCCCTTACACCGTATTCGGGCTAAAGTTACGCGGTTTTTGCCATTCGTCTAATCAAGGTTTTTATTATGCTCGCTATCATCGAGGCCGCAGGCTGGCCCATCTGGCTGATTATCGCTGCTTCTATTGCAACGGTGACCATTATTATTGAGCGTTTGCTGTCCTTACGTAAAACATTGGTGCTGCCGCAAGGTACTTTGGCCAAAGTGGTGCAAGAGTATCGTAGCCAAGGCGTTACGGCAGAAAGTTTGAATAAGTTGTCAGCGTCTAGCCCCTTGGGCAAGGTGTTGGCGGCGGGCTTGAAAAACGTCAAAAGCTCGCGCGAAATCATGAAAGAATCAATCGAAGAAACCGGTAGCGCCGTTGCCCATGACTTAAATCGCTATTTATCGACTTTAGGTACGCTGGCCGCGGTAACGCCGCTGTTGGGTTTGTTTGGTACCGTCATCGGGATGATCGAGATTTTTGGTTCGCAAGCCCCAAGTGGCGCCGGTAACCCAGCCGCTTTGGCGCACGGGATTTCGATTGCGCTGTATAACACCGCTTTCGGGATTATCGTTGCCGTGCCAGCGTTGATGTTTTATCGCTATTTTGCCAGTAAGGTCGATGACTTTATTGTTGAGATGGAGCAGCAGGCGATTAAGTTGGTTGAGATTGTCCACGGCGAACGCCACTAATAAAAAAACGGGCTGCGAAGCCCAAATACGGCGTTAAAAAGCGGCTCAAAATCCTCATTTACAAATGTAAACTCCGGTTTTTCGTCGCTTTTTGCCTTGTCTTTGGACTTCTCGCTCCGTTTTGAGCATTGCTAGCGTGAATCTGCATATTTATGTGCACCGGTTCCTGCGCTCTGGGCGCCCCACTTGAAACGGGCGCTCGCTACTTTAAAAAACGCTCTTTGCAGGCGGTATAAAACATGAAATTCAATAAAGGCCGTCGTGGCCGCATTGATCCGGAAATCAACTTTATTCCCTTGATCGACGTGTTGTTGGTGATTTTGATTTTCTTGATGGCAACAACCACGTATTCCAAGTTTGCCGAGCTGAAAATCAACCTGCCAACGGCCGACGCCGTGAAGCAAGAAGAACAACCGCAATCGATCCAAGTTGGCATTTCGGGTAATGGGCAATTAATGATTAATGGCCAACCCGCGCAATTTAATAGCCCCGACGATTTCGCGGTACAACTGCGCCGCGCCGCCGGCAGCAACGCCGAGCCGATGATCGTCATCAACGCCGACGCGCAAACCAGCCACCAAAACGTCGTCAACGTCATGGAAGCGGCAAGGGTCGCTGGCTACGGCAAGCTGACATTTGCCACGCAGACCAGCGGGCAGAAGTGATTGGATTGATCGTTAAAAACGGCGCTTAGGCGCCGTTTTTTGTGGGGAGATTAAATGCTTTAGCCCGTAGCGTGTGCAAATCTTGATTTGCGCACGCGGGATACAGCGTTTAAATCAGTGTTGAATTGGTGGCTTACACCTTTTTGGCTATCCATTCTTTATGGGTGATGTATTTGCTTGTGGGTACTTGACTGACAATGCTTGGCGGAAAATACATTGGTATTTTCTTGTGCTTGGAAATCAATCGACTCTGACCCCTTTGATTTCCCTTTGATTTCCAACCCAACAAAATGCAGTCTGACTGGAAAGAAGATAGGTGATCCGGCAAGCGTGATTTGCGTTTGAGTTATGAAAAAGTTACCGATGTCTTTACCAGCAATAAGCCACAAACGCTGATTCATCTGACGCTGGATAACGGCGAGCAAATCACTGCGACCGAAGGCCATCCGTTTAAAACCGTTGATGGCTGGCGCGATGCGGTGCTGCTGAAAAAAGGCGGCCAGTTATTACTGAAAGGCGGTGATGCCGACGCCGAGCGGTTAGCGACTATTGTTGAGATTAGCAGCGAACAAAAAACGCTGCCGGTGTTTAATTTGGAAGTAGCGAATGCGTATACCTTCTTCGTGGGTGAAGAGGGGGTACTGGTTCATAACTCCAAAGGCTGCAAGAAAAATTTCGGTTCTTATGAATTGCTCTTTGCCTCAGGAAAGAAGTATTTTGGTAAAGGCAGTTTTGAGCGAATGCAACAATCCGTTAAAGATAAATTAAAAAAATATGGTGATGAAGTTGTTGATTGGAGCCACAAACCGGCAAACTCTAATCGTCAGGCTCTTAAAGATGAGGCTAAAAATCTTCGAGATCATGGCGGCCCTGCTAATCCAAACAATTATAATAAAATAAACTCTCCGGGAGAGAAAATGGGTAAGCAAGATGGAGATTGGAAATGAAGGTAGAAAAAATAAATTTTTTTGATACACCATCCGGTAAATTTGCTAACTATAGCAGTGAGAATCATTGTGAAATTGTGAGACTTATTGAGGGCGGTGGTATTGTTGGTTTGTGCGTTAGATCTGAGAATAATTGGGTTTTTGACGGCTTGGATTTTTTGGCTGATTGTTCAAATTTGATGCATTTAATTATATATGCAACAGGAAAGTTGGTTGTAGATCCTATATATGAACTAAAAAATTTAAAGTCGTTGGTTTTTAATAATGTAAAGTGTAGTTTGGATTTCTCAAGGTTGGAAAAGTTAAGTGTTTTTTCAACCCATGATGGCTTGGTTAGTTGCGAAAATATCAAGCATCATCAGCTAGAAGAGCTGATCATATGGGGCTATCGGGGAAGATCGAATGATTTGAGTGATTTGCCACAATTTTCAAATATAAAAAAACTTACAATTATTCGTTCTAATGTATTTAATTTGAATGGATTGTCTAGTTTTGAATGGCTTATTTCAATTGAATTACATTTTATGAAAAATTTAGAAAGTATTTCACATTTAAACTTGCCTTTTTTACAATATCTAACCCTAGAGAACTGTAAAAAAATAGCTGACTATTCTCCTTTGTCAAATAATAAGGCTCTACTGGATTTGAAAATTCATGAGAGTGCCGCGATGGCTAATTTAGAGTTTGTCCGTGACTTGCCAAAATTACGTTCTTTTCGATTTATAAATACAAATGTCATCAATGGTGATTTATCCCCACTTATTGGGCTTGAGGATGTGTGCTTTACCCAGAAAAAACATTTTTCGTATAAATTATCTGATTTTTCTTGACGGCACACTGCTGGCCAACAATGTCGTGTGACATATGACTTTCACCGCACACGCCGCAATGGTTTCGTAGGGTCACAAAAACTGCTCGTATTGCAGAGTTTTGGTCGGAGCAAGGGTATTTCTTTGTGGCTTTTTAGATGTATGACTTGCAATGATATATCTTTTAATTTTTGGTTCTGAACTTGAAACTCAAGCAATTAGTGTAATGCGCATGGCTTTTGTCACTCTGCGATCATGGCACGAGTTGAGCCTGCGAAGCTCAATGCCATACACAGCATTAAGCCGAAAATATTTATTAGGTATTTCAATGTAGGCATTATTTAGTAATGTATACAAAGATATACCCTTGATGATTACGTTTGGACTTACTTTTTAAAAGACCTGAATCAACCACGGCACAATAAGTTAAAGCTTTAACAAAGGAAGCCACATGCAAACATGCCCCAAATGCCGCCATGTCCGGCTGGCGAACGAAACGGCGCCCGATTGGCAATGCCCTGCGTGCGGTGTGGCGTATGCCAAAGCCATGGTGTCAGCTCCGCGTGAAGTGGCGCGTCCGGTGTTGCGCTCTGAATCCGCGGCTTGGCCTTGGGCGCGGATGCTTGCGGTCTTGTTGCTTGCTGGTTTGGTGTGGGGTGGGGTGAATTGGTCAAAGGGCGCGGCTAGAGTCAAAACTGACTTGTCGAGCGAGCAGATCAGTCAGTTAGCGGCGAGCTTGAAGCCGAGCGATGTGGTGATGTACACGACGACCGAATGCACTTACTGCCATCAAGCTAAAGCGTGGCTAGATAGTCAGGGCTTTGCGTTTACCGAATGCAATATGAGTCTTGATGCGCGTTGCGAGCGTGAATTTACCAGCTACGGTGCGAGCGGAACGCCATTGCTCTTGGTGCGCGGCAAAATGATGAGCGATGGTTTTGATAGTGATGAGTTTCTGGCGCTGTTGCAGCGCGGTGCGGTTTAATCGGGATATGGTTTATGAATTTAGCGAATGGCTTGGCTGATGTGCGAGGGATTTCTATTTTGACTTTACAACGAGGTTCAACTCAACTTTGCGCTGCGGCATGGTGTGCTTTGCTGATTGCGCTCGCTCCAGTAAAGGCGCAATCAATCGAGTCTGACCCCTTTGGTTGCTGAATTGGCGGGTTACGCCTTCGGCTAACCCGCCCTACGTGGGTGATGTATTTGTTTGTGGCGCATGTTTGAAAAGGCTTGGCGGGCTATACGTCTGTTTTTTTTGTAATGTTCAGACTGTGTGTTGATGCTGGTTAAAGCATCGCGGCATTCCCTCTCCCTTGATGGGAGAGGGTTAGGGTGAGGGTGATACGATGGCGTGTAGCGCAACGTCCCCATCCCAGCTTTCCTCCGTCAAGGGGGCATCGCGTCACTCAAGGCGTGTAGCGTGGCTTGGGTTTTTAATCTGCGCTGATGCGTTGTTGTTTTTTCTGAATCCAATTGGCGGGTTACGTGGCTAACCCGCCCAACGATGATGTGTTTATGAAGATTGAATCTTTTCTCAACCGAATTTGGTATGGCCGCCTCACGATTTGGGCGGTTTTACTGTGGCCGCTCTCTGTGTTGTTTGCGCTACTCGCTAAGCTCAATGCGCTACTGTTTCAACTCAAGATCAAACCATCAACACGCTTACCGGTGCCGGTGGTGGTGGTGGGTAATATCACGGTTGGGGGTACAGGTAAAACGCCGTTGACGATTTATTTGGCGCAGCAGTTGACGCAACTAGGTTGGCAGGTCGGGATTATTTCTCGCGGCTATGCGCGCTCTGGCGATGATAAAAATACGCCGCTGGCGGTGACGGTTGATAGCGATCCGGCGGTGGTGGGCGATGAGCCGCTACTGTTGGCGCGGGCAAGCAAGGTGCCGGTGTTTGTGGCAAGGCAGCGCGCGAGCGCGGGGCTGGCGTTGTTGGCGGCGCATCCAGAGGTGAATGTATTGCTGTGTGATGATGGTTTGCAGCATTACGCTTTGGCGCGCGATATTGAGCTGTGTGTGATTGATGCTGCGCGCGGTTTAGGCAATGGTTTACGTTTGCCTGCTGGGCCGCTGCGCGAGCCGCGTGGGCGTTTGGGGCAAGTTTCGGTAGTGGTATTGAATGGTAGGCCAGATTTTGATTTGCTTAGCGAGCTATACCCACCGCAGTTTGTGATGCAATTGGCAGCGAGTGCTTGCTATCAATTACACCACCCCGAGATTAAGCGCCACGCGGCGGATTTTGACGGTGAATCGCTAACGGCGATGGTGGGAATGGGTAATCCAGCACGTTTTTTTGCGACGCTGCGCGGTTTGAACTACCAGTTTGTTGAACAAGCCATGCCCGATCATCATGCTTTTTGCGCGGCCGATTTGCCCGCTAGTGGCGCGATTATCGTTACGGAAAAGGACGCGGTGAAGCTCGCTGCCTTAAATTTAATGGCAGACGGTGATAGAATCTGGGTCTTGCCAGTGACCGCGCAGATTGAACCGAATCTGGCGCAATGGCTGCAAGCTACTTTATCTGCAATTACGGAGTATCAAAATGGACGCTAAGCTACTGGAAATTCTAGTGAGCCCAGTTTCAAAAGGCCCTTTGATTTACGATAAGGCCAAGCAAGAGTTGATCTCCAAAGCAGATCGTTTGGCATTCCCGATTAAAGACGGCATTCCGGTGATGCTGGTGAGCGAAGCGCGTGAACTTAGCCCAGAAGAGTTTGAATAATGAGCTTTGTGGCGATTATTCCGGCACGGCTCAATTCTACGCGCTTGCCCAATAAGCCTTTGGCCGATATTGGCGGCAAACCGATGGTGGTGCGGGTGGTTGAGCAAGCTTTGCGTTCCAATGCCTCTATGGTGGTGGTCGCTGCCGATGCAATGCCGATTCAAGACGCGGTGATGGCAGCGGGCTACGCCTCGTTGTTAACGCGCGATGATCATGCCTCAGGCACCGATCGCTTGGCCGAGGCGGTGGATCGTTTAGAATTGCCCGATGACGCCATTGTGGTCAATGTGCAAGGCGATGAGCCTTTGATTGATCCAGAGCTTATCAATGCCGTGGCCGCAGCGCTGATGGCTAATCCAAGCTGGGCGATGGCGACCGCCAGTCACCCGATTACCGATGCGGAAGAATTTTTTAATCCCAATGCGGTGAAAGTGGTTTGTGATGCACAGCAAAAAGCGCTGTATTTTAGCCGCGCGCCTATGCCATGGCATCGCGATGCTTTTGCTGCCGACAATGAATATGCCGATTGGGTATTGCCTGCTAATCTAGGCGCACAAAGACATATCGGCCTATACGCCTATAGAGCGGGCTTTTTGCGCCAGTACCGTGATTTAGCGGTGTCGCCACTAGAGCAAGTTGAGGCGCTAGAGCAATTGCGTGTGCTGTGGCATGGTTTTGCTATTGGGGTGCATATTGCCAGTAGCGCGCCAGCCGCGGGGGTCGATACGCCTGAAGATCTAGCGCGAGTGCGCGCAATTGTTGCCCAGCAGGGCTAATCAGCGAGGTTGATATGCAGATTGTGGCTATGTACGCGGCATTGTTGTGCCTGCTGTATCTGTATTTGACCTTTCGCGTGATTAAGCTGCGGCGAAAATTTGGCGCTGCGCTGGGGGATCAGCAGCAACCCGAGCTCAATCGGGCGATTCGGGCGCATGCTAATTTTGCCGAATACGTGCCGTTGTGTTTGCTGTTGTTGTTTTTACTCGAAATGCAAAATGCGGCGCATTTATTATTACAAGGCTTGGGTTTGGCTTTATTATTAGGCCGAATCTTGCATGCTTATGCGATTAGTCAGCTTAAAGAGCAGCTTAAATTTCGGGTTGCCGGAATGATGCTCACTTTGCTGACCATGCTGATAGCTGCGCTCGCTTTGTTATTTAATACCTTGTTTTAACTATAAGAAATATTCTATTTGCGTTGAGCATTACTGAGTATTCGTACTTTCAAACCACTAGGAAAACACCATGCGATTAATTCTTTTGGGCGCGCCAGGCGCTGGTAAAGGGACACAAGCGAACTTTATCCGCGAACAATTTGGCATTCCACAAATCTCGACTGGCGACATGCTGCGCGCTGCGGTTAAAGCAGGCACGCCCTTAGGGCTAGAAGCAAAAGCCATTATGGATGCCGGCGGTTTGGTGCGTGACGATATTATTATTGGTCTGGTTAAAGAGCGCATTGCGCAAGCCGATTGCGCCAATGGTTTCTTGTTTGATGGCTTTCCACGCACGATTCCACAAGCTGAAGCGATGATCGCTGCGGGTGTTGATATTGATTATGTGGTTGAAATCGACGTGCCAGACGCGAATATTGTTGACCGTATGGCTGGCCGCCGTGTGCACGTGGCATCTGGCCGCACTTTCCATATCAAATACAATCCACCGAAAGTGGAAGGTATTGATGATGAAACTGGTGAGCCTTTGGTGCAGCGTGATGACGATAAAGAAGACGTGGTCTTAAAGCGTTTGGGCGTTTATCACGAGCAAACTGAAGTTTTGGTTGATTTTTATGGCAAATTGGCTGCTTCTGGCCATGGCAATGCACCGAAATACATCAAAATCGATGGCACGCAAGCGGTTGATGTGGTGCGTGAGCAAACGCTCAAAGCATTGGGTGCATAAGCTGCGTTGATATTGCTGGCTTAAATGCAAAAAACCACTTCGTTATGAAGTGGTTTTTTATGCTTCGCAGGTTCAAATAGAAACTATCTTTGGATACTGCCCAATTTTTGGGTTGATGCCTGCAAGCGGGTCATACGCAATCAAAACGGGCGAGTAGCAGGGGGTTAATCGTACTGGCGTGGGGCAAACTGAACGGTGATATCTTTGCTGGCTTTGCGCGCCAAGCGACTATTTTTGCCCAGTAGTAATTTAAGTTGCCAGATTTTCTCGAGGCGCAATGCTTTGTTTGGCTTGAGGTGCATGGCGTTGAGTACTTGTTTACCTGCGTGCAAAGCGTCGGGCGACTGTCGGCATAAACGCTCGGCCATTTCAGTGGCAGCAATCAACGGAGTTTCATTGACTGCGCTAATTAAACCCAGCGCCTTGGCCTCGGTGCCACTCACAATGCGCCCAGTAAAGGTGAGTTCTTTGGCAACATCACTGGCGATTAATCCGCGCAGCGTTTGTGTAATGCCCATGTCGGGCACCAGCCCCCAGCGGCTCTCCATGATGGACAGCTGACAATCTGGTGCGGATATTCGAAAGTCAGCCGCTAAAGCCAGCTGCATGCCCGCGCCAAAACAATGGCCATGCAAAACGGCGATGACTGGAAATGGTAGCGTTTGCCAGATTAAGAAGGCTTTTTGAAAGATACTTTGTCCGGGTTTGATCAACTGCCAAAAAGCAAAGAGACGATTTTTAGATTGATTTAAATCGTTCAAATCGATACCAGCGCTAAAAGACTCCCCTTGCCCCATCAGGATAACGCAGCGAATTTGCTTGTTTTTCTTTAATTGTTTGGCTGTCTCGACTAAATCCATCAATAGCGAAAAAGACATTGCATTGCGTTTTTCTGGGCGATTGAGTGATACGTAGGCAATTGGGCCTTTGATCTCTAAGAGTAAATTAGGCATGCGATGACTCTTTGATAAGGGGCGCATTTGCGCCAGTTTGGCGGGTTGGTTTGGTCGGCGTGTTTGCGTATTTCTTTGCTCAAAGATTGTGCCAGACAATGCGAAGTAAGCAGTAAAAACAGTTGTTTGAAACGCATTGGCGTCATCATTTATGCGACGGTATGCTATTTAGGATGAAGTGGGCGCTCATTTTTCTATTGGCTGTAGGTGTTTTCATTTGCAGACTGAGTTAACGTTTTGCCCTGTGGCGTCGTATTTCGGGATTTAAAACTGAATTGATGCGGTTAAATGTGATGAATCAAATTCAGGAATGTTTGATTTAGGTCGTGAGTGCGGCTGAATGCAGGCCAAGGGAGAATCAGGAATTTATTCGGGATGAATCCAAAAAAATTGCATTGAATTTAATGCTTGCTTATTTGTTTGATATTGCCTGAGATTTTAAGCGAATAAATAATTTATTTATTCAGTAACTGGAAGGGCTTTGTAAACAACTGGCAGCGCCCAATAAAAAACGCCATTAATGGCGTTTTTTATTGGCTAGCAAGCATGGATGATTATTTGGTATGGCGTGATTTGCGATGCCGAGCGGCAAGTAGACCAACTAAACCTAGTCCCATTAGGGCATAGGTTTCTGGTTCAGGAACAGGCTGAGTGATACTTACTTCTGAGCCAAATCCTAGTTTATTCGTGCCGGTGTAGGTGCCATAGCGAGTTTGCCCATCAGAGAATGTTGCGCTCACCTTGGCCCCAACAAAACCTGCGCCATTAATCCCGTTGCAATCAATGCAGCTGAGTAAGTCGGTATCAACACCAAAAATAAATTTTTGTCCTGCAGCGAATGTATTGCCTAAAAAATTAAAAGTAACTTGTTGCTTGCCATCTAACGCTGCATCGGTGGGCTTGGTGGCTGAAACACCTCCGGTTGAAGTATTAATCACTAAGCCTGAATAGCTGTTTCCTGGGTTCGCTGCGGTGGTGTCAAAAAAGCCGCCAATCGGGGACAAGTCCCAAGTTAATGAAGTGATGTATTCGCCAGCGGTTGAAGTATTAAAAAATTGGAATGCATCAGTGGTACCAAATGTGGTACCGCTAATGATTTGCCCACTTGCGGAGATTTGCGCAAAAGACGATGTGCTTAGTAGGGCGGCAATAATTGCAAGTTTTTTAAGGTGTTTCATAACATGCTCCGTACGCAGTTTAAAGTGAGCAAAACTCAAATTAACCTTTGAGATAATGCATTAGCTCTAGTTTTAAATTGATGCGCGTTACAAAGCAAGAATGAGTGTTGATTTTATGGATAAGTGGTAATTAATTAATTCCTTATGTAAGGATTTTATTGTTTATTAATTAATTGTTGTTTGTTTACATGTTTTTATTTGTTTGTAATTTTTTCTCTATTAATTCAATTGATTTTATTGCTGCATCATTTCTAGCGCAGTCAATTAAGTCGCAATCATCCATGCTACGTAACCACGTGAGTTGACGTTTAGCCAGTTGGCGGGTGGCGGCAATGCCTTTTTCGCGGCAGGTGGCTAAATCGTATTCACCGTCTAAATGGCTCCAAGCTTGGCGGTAACCGACGCAGCGCATGGATGGCATATCGAGGCTAAGCGGGTATTTGGCGCGCAGCATTTGTACTTCGGCCAATAAACCGTCACTGAGCATTTGATCAAAACGCAGCGCAATCCGTTGATGAAGCACTGAGCGATCACTTGGCACGAGCGCAATTTTGAGTAAATCGTAAGGGAGTGTCTCTTTGGCTGGCTCAGCCAGTATGCTCGACATGGCTTTACCCGACAAAATGCAAACTTCTAAAGCGCGCTCGATTCTTTGCGTGTCATTGGGATCAAGCCGAGCTGCGGTGATGGGGTCCAGTGCGGCCAATCGTTGATGCATCGCTGCCCAACCTAGCGCTTGGGCGTCAAGATGGATTTGTGCGCGCAATTGGGCGTCTGCCGTGGGTAAATCATGAATGCCTTGTTGCAAGGTGTTGAAATACAGCATGGTGCCACCCACCAGTACCGGCACTTTGCCGCGCGCGGTAATGTCGTCCATCAAGGCGCGGGCGTCGAGCCTAAATTGCGCCGCTGAATAGACTTCGGTCGGGTCGATAATGTCAATTAAATGGTGTGGTGCTGCGGCGAGTTCAGCTTTGCTGGGTTTAGCGCTGCCAATATCCATGTCTTTAAACACTAAAGCCGAGTCGACCGAAATGAGTTCAACTGGCAGCCCGAGCTCGATAAGCCGCATGGCCGTCGCCGTTTTGCCGCTGGCCGTTGGCCCCATGATGAAAATAGCAGGAGGAAGTGGATTCATGATTGGGCCATGGCAAAAGTAGAAGGTTTAAGTTTGGAGTTGCTGCTTTGTGTCGTTGTTATGCAGCAGGCGGCACAAAATTCATTACTGCCCGCGCATAAACATCTTATCAAGATCGTTCATGGTGAGGCGAAACCAAGTTGGGCGGCCGTGATTGCATTGGCCAGATCGCTCGGTCACTTCCATTTCGCGCAGAAGCGCGTTCATTTCTGGCACAGTGAGCTGGCGATTGGCGCGCACGGCGCCGTGGCAGGCCATGGTGGCCAATAGCTCATTGCGACGGCCGGAGAGCACTTGCGAGACGCCCACTTGGCGAATATCGCGCAGCATGGCTTGGGCTAATTCAACGGGATTGCTGTTTTGCAATAACATCGGCACGGCGCGAACTGAGAGCTGCGTCGGCGAGGTAACGGAGATTTCTAGCCCTAAATCGGCCAGCTGTTCACCAAAATCTTCGACCGTGGCGATGTCAAATTTGTCGGCATTAAACACATGCGGAATGAGCAAAGGCTGCATCGGCATATTGGCTAAATCAAGCGCAGTTTTAAGTTTTTCATACACGACGCGTTCATGCGCGGCGTGCATATCAACGACGATCAGGCCTTCGTTGGTTTGACTTAAAATATAAACGCCATGCAATTGGCCGAGCGCAAAACCCAGTGGCGGCGCACCATTTTCCTCACTAGGCGGTAGATTGGTGCGGGGCGTTGCTAGCCATGGTGCAGGCTGATCAACGCTTGCGCCGCCGATCTTCGCGTGGCGCTCTGGCTCGGCTGTGCTGCTGATTATTGGCGCAACTGGCGCTGGATCAATCGGTGCGCGGTATGCGGGTGAAGCCTCAGCAACGGGGGCGCTAGGGCTATTTTGGCGCAAATCGGCAAACATCGTCTCGTAAACTTGCAGACCTTCACCGGCAGTTGGTGCGAGTGGAATCGACTGCTGGCGATACGCCATTTTGGCGTAATCTTGCGGTTTGTAGCTATTTTCTTGAGGTATTGCTACCGGGGCTTTTATTTCTCCAGTCTCGGTATCAATACCCTCGGGTAACTTGCCTGCTTTGGTTTGAGCGAGGGCTTTAGATAAGCTGGTCAGCAAAAAGCGATAGATCGCTTGGCTTTCGCGAAAGCGTACTTCGATTTTGGTGGGGTGGACGTTGACGTCCACGCCTTCTGGATCGAGCTCTAAAAACAGGCAAAATGACGCGTGTAAATTATGGTGTAGCACATCGCGATAGGCTTCTTTAAGTGCGTGCATCACCACTTTGTCGCGCACAAAGCGGCCATTCACAAAAAAGTATTGCGCTTCGCGGCTGGTTTTACCCAATGTGGGTGAACCGGTGATGCCATAGAGGCGCAAACTGCCAAAGCCTTCGTCAACCACAATCCCCGATTGCACAAATTCATCACCAATAATCGCAGCGGCACGTTTGGCTAAATCGCCAGCCAACCAGCGCTGCTGCGCTTTGCCGTTGTGCAGCAAGGTGATTTGAATTTGCGGGTTGGCCAGCGCCAAGCGTTCAACCATGCTTAGGCAGTGGGCGTATTCGGTGCTGTCCGATTTTAAGAATTTTTTCCGTGCCGGTACTTGCGTATATAGCTCATGTACTTCGATGGTGGTGCCGCAGGCTAAGGCTGCCGGTTCAGGTTCGAGTAAATGCCCATGATCGGCTTCAACCCGCCAAGCGTGGGCGGATAGTTGGTCGTTTTCAGTAAAGCGGCTGGTTAAACTCAGGCGTGATACCGAGGCAATCGAAGCCAAACCTTCACCGCGAAAACCTAAAGTGCCAACCTTGGCTAAGTCATCCATGCTGCTGATTTTGCTGGTGGCATGGCGATGCAAGGCAAGGGCGAGCTCGTCTTTGGCAATGCCGCAGCCATCGTCAATGACTTTAATCAGTTTGCTGCCGCCAGCTTGTAATTCAATTTGTAAGCTTTTGCTGCCGGCATCAATGCTGTTTTCTAATAATTCTTTCAATGCCGACGCAGGGCGCTCAACCACCTCACCAGCGGCGATTTGATTCACAAGATGATCGGAAAGTCTTTGGATGCGTGGCATGAATTTGAACTATGGTGGTAAAAGCGAAAGAGGCAGAAGTATACCAGCCAGCCTGACAAGGAATGTAGCTGATGCACAAAAAACCAAGCTGTGTGGTCATTGATGATGACGGAATTTTAAGAAATCTAATGGCCAGTTTAATGCGTAGCCTTGAATTTGAAGTCGTTGGTGAGGCGAGTCATGCGCAAGACGGATTTCGATTTTGCTTAGATCTACACCCTAAATTGGTATTGCTGGATATTAATCTACCCGAGTCAAACGGTATTGACTTGCTCGGGCAAATTTTAAAGCTCGAACCTGCGCCAAAAGTCATTATGGTGACCGCCGAGCCCACTGCGGAAAGAGTAAGAACATCACTCACCATGGGCGCGTCGGGTTTTTTGGTGAAGCCATTTACTGCCGCTAAATTGATCGCCGCTATCAATCATGCATTAGACATGCAATTGTGAATAGGCCTTTATGATTGTGCGATACGAGTTTTAGCTAGAGGTGGATTTTTAGCAAAATAGCGTTTAATGCCTTTGTGCAAAGCTTGGGCCATTTTGTCTTGATACGCATTAGAAATGAGTTTTTGTTCTTCTTCTGGGTTGGAAATAAATGCGGTTTCAACCAAAATCGATGGAATATCCGGCGCTTTAAGCACCGCAAAATTGGCTTGTTCAACGCTCGGCTTATGTAAGCGATTGATCGTGCCAATCTCACCAAGCATGGCTTTTCCCAGTTTCATACTGTCGTTAATCGTTGCGGTGGTGGTTAAATCCATTAAGGTGCGCGCCAAATACGGATTTTCAGTTTTGATTTTAATTCCACCAATTAAATCGGCATCATTTTGCGTTTGCGCCAACCAGCGTGCTTGACTGCTAGTCGCGCCACCTTCGGATAGCGCAAAAACCGATGAGCCATTGGCACCAGGGCGTACAAACGCATCGGCGTGAATCGAGACGAATAAATCGGCATTGACCGCACGCGCCTTTTTAACGCGAACACCTAGCGGAACAAAATAATCACCATCCCTTGTGAGAACAACGCGCACATTGGCTTCGTCTTCGAGGAGCGCTTTGAGTTTTTTGGCAATTTGCAATACGACGACTTTTTCATGCGTGCCAGACGGACCAACGGCACCCGGATCTTCTCCGCCGTGGCCTGGATCGAGCACCACTGTAATTAAACGATCCACTTTTAGCTTATTGCGATCGACCGTATTGTCATTGGCTTTGCTGGGCTCAACCGGTTTGGCGGCTTCGGCCACTTTGGGTTCAGCAGGCTTGGCCTGCATCGCGCTGGCCGCCGCGGCGCTTGGATTGTCGTTCAGTAAGGCCAGTAATGGATCGTTTTGCTCGGTCGGATAAAGATCAATTACCAAACGATGCTTGTATTCAGAGAACGGCGCGAGGGTAAACACTTGTGGGCTGACTTGGGTTTTTAAGTCTAAAACCAAGCGCACCGTGCCGGGTTTATTGCGCGCTGCGCGCAGCAATTTAATATACGGATCATCGCCGCCGACTTTGCCAGCCAAACTTTGCAGCTCATTATTTAAATCAATGCCGTGCAGGTCCACCACTAAGCGATCTGGGTCTTTAACCATAAATTGATTAAACGGCAGTGGCTCAGATGATTCAATCGTGACGCGGGTATACGCGGCCGAGGGCCAAACGCGAACCGCGACGACGCTGGCGTTGCCAGCAAGGCTGACTGGGCTCACCGATAAAATTAAGGTCGCGGCCGCGGCACGTAATACGTCGCGGCGATTTAAATTTAATTCGCAATTCATTGCGCTGATTGGACTGCTAAGGTCAAAGCGTTCTGGCATGTTTGGCCTAACTCACTGGTAGCGGACAATAAAATTTTTCGGCCTTCGCCTTCGGGTATTAATTGAATAATCCAATCGGGTGTTGGTAACT
Organism: Deefgea piscis; assembly: GCF_019665785.1. NCBI lineage: Bacteria > Pseudomonadati > Pseudomonadota > Betaproteobacteria > Neisseriales > Chitinibacteraceae > Deefgea > Deefgea piscis. The sequence goes on along the minus strand of NZ_CP081149.1, from coordinate 2,387,905 downwards.
GCCCACTGGCTTTATCGGCCCATTCAATTAAACACACTGATTCGGCATTAAAGTAATCTCTAAAACCGGCGTCTTCCCATTCGCTTGGATCATTAAATCGATATAAATCAAAGTGATAAAAGTATAATTTAGAATCGGCTTTAAGTCCAAGCAAAGGGTAAGGCTCAACTAAGGTGTAAGTTGGGCTTTTAACTCGCCCCGTAAAGCCTGCGCCGCGTAAAATGCCGCGCGTTAATGTGGTTTTTCCTGCGCCCAAATTGCCTTCTAAAAACACCACCATGCCGGCGCGTAGCACCTGCGCAATTTGGCGGCCAAAATCCAGCGTAGCGGCTTCATCGTTTAAAAAAGCGCTGAACGCGGTATCATTTGCAATATGACTGAATTTATACATTTACCACTCAATGATCAGGTTATTGCGCAATCCATTAAAGATTGGGCGCACAAGCTTGGCTTTGCCGCTGCCGCTATTGCCAATATCGATTTAAGCCATGCCGAAGCGGGGTTAAACCAATGGTTAGCCGCAGGCTATCACGGCGAAATGGATTATATGGCAAGGCATGGCTTAAAGCGCGCCCGAGCCGCCGAATTAGTGCCGGGAACTTTATCGGTTATTACCGTTTTTATGCCGTATCTGTCTGGCGGCATTGACCCAAAAGACGTCTTGGCCGATACCAATAGGGCGTATATCTCACGTTATGCCCTAGGTCGTGATTATCACAAAGTTTTGCGTCATCGTCTGCAAGAATTGGCCGAAAAAATTACCGATTTAGTCGGCCCTTTGGGCTATCGGGTGTTTGTTGATTCAGCGCCCGTGCTTGAAGTGGAGTTAGCCAAACAAGCGGGCAATGGTTGGCGCGGCAAACATAGCTTATTAATCAATCGGCAATACGGTTCTTTCTTTTTTATTGGTGAAATATTTTTAGATGTGGCCTTGCCTGTCGATCCACCGCTGCCTAAAGAGCATTGTGGTCAATGCACCGCATGCATCGACGCCTGTCCAACGCAGGCCATTGTGGCGCCGTATATCGTTGATGCCCGGCGCTGTATTTCGTATTTAACCATCGAATTAAAAGGGGCGATTCCAATCGAGTTTCGCTCACAAATTGGTAATCGAGTGTATGGCTGCGATGATTGTCAATTGGTGTGTCCGTGGAATCGTTTTGCCAAAACCAGCCCTGAAACTGATTTTGTGATTCGTCATGGTTTAGATGATGTCAGTTTATTAACGTTGTTTTCATGGTCTGAAACCGACTTTCAACAAAAAATGGCCGGTAGCCCAATTTATCGAATTGGCTATTGGGCGTGGCTGAGAAACTTGGCGGTGGGTTTAGGTAATGCGAGCACCACGCCTGAGGTGATCACTGCTTTACAAGCTCGGCGTGATATTGATAATGAAATGGTGCGTGAGCATATCGAGTGGGCTTTACAGCAGCATGGGGTATTTGATTGAAATTTAATCAATATGCTGGATAGAGCTATATACCCTGATGAATATAGCCAAGTGCATTGTCAATAATTGGCAGTGCTTTGGCAATATCCAGTGGTTTGGTCAAATAGGCGTCAAATCCAAGCTGGATGGCTTGATGAATATCTTCGGCCAAAGCGTCGCCCGATAGAGCAATCACCGGAATATGCCGTGTGGTTTCATCCATTTTTAATTGCACCAGTAAACTAGCGCCCGTGGCATCGGGCAGGTGGCGATCGAGTAAGATTAAATCGGGAATTTGCTGCTGCGCCAGCAATAAACCTTCGGCGGCGGTGCTCGCTAGCACTAATACATAATGAGCACGCTGTTGCTCGAATATGCGGCTCATTAGTTTTTGTGACAATTGATCGTCTTCAATATATAAAATTTGCCGCTGCTTAGCCTCGGTAGAGCCGCTGTTGATGCTGCTCGGGGCGGCCACTGGGGTGACGGCAGGAAAGTCCACCCAAAATTCACTGCCCACATTGAGCGTGCTCTTGACGCCGACGGCGCCCTGCATGAGCTGAGCCAGTTTACGGGTAAAGGCAAGCCCAATGCCGGTGCCTTCAATTTCTTCTTGTTGCTCACCGACCCGAGAAAAAGCCATAAAGAGCTGAGCTTGATCACTCTCGCTAATGCCATAGCCGGTATCAGAAACCATTAAGCGCCAATTGGCCGATTGAGTTTGGCTGATACTGAGCGTGACCGAGCCCGCCGGTCGATTGTATTTGATGGCGTTAGAAGTGAAGTTTAATAAAATCTGCTTAATTCGCCGCGCATCGCCTTCCACCCAGCAGCCACTGAGGGGGAGATCAATAAAAAGGTGGATGTTTTTTTCTGAGGCTAAATTTTGCATTAATTCACAGCAATCGCGCACGATGGGCGCGAGGTCGACGGTTTCATGGCGTAAGGTGAGTTTTCCGGCTTCGATACTGGCTAAATCGAGTACTTCATTAATCATGTCGAGTAAATGTCGACCAGCATTAATAATGTAATTACCCAAGAGGCGTTGTGGGTTATCGGTGTCGATATAAATGAGTTGGGCAAAGCCCAAAATGGCGTTGAGCGGTGTTCTCAGCTCATGGCTCATATGTGATAAAAACTCTGATTTAGCATGACTGGCTGCCTGCGCTTTTTGGTGTGCAATACGTAGTGCCGCTTCGCTGGTTTTTATTGCGGTGCTGTCATGAACACTAAAAATTCGGCCTTCTGGTGCCTCCCCTAAGCGCTGGGCTTGGCTATTGAAGTCATAAAATCGACCATCGTGTAAGTGAGCCGCAAATTGCGACTCCAGATAGGGGTCGCTATAGAGTAGATCTAACCAATTTTGAAATTCTTCGGCATTTTTGAGTTGCGGTTTAATCCATTCAAATAAAGCTTCAGAATGGTGCGTATCAGACCATTGCCAGATTTGCATCATTGCCGCGTTGCAATGGCGTATGTGTCCGTCCAAATCGGTGACGACAATGCCATCGGCGGTGGATTCTAATGTGGCAAATAATAAAGAGGCCGTCAGTGCGCTTTCTCGTTCAAGCCGTTTACTTTGGCTGATGTCATAAAAAGAAATCACGCACAGCGTTTGATCTTCCCAAGTGGTACTGCGTACGCTTTTGCATACCGATAAAAAATAACCTTGTGCATGGCGATAGTCGGTTTCCAGTTGGCTGATGTGGGCATTACCGCCATTTTGAACGTCGGCCCAAAAAAAATGTTCTTGTAATCCGGTTTCAATCTCTAGGATCGAGCGACCGATTAAATCGTGTTGGGCATAACCTAGCAGCAAAGCGCTGGCTTGATTGGCTGAGACAATGCGTAAATCATTCGGCGTGACAGCTAAAATCGCTGTGGTGCAGGCATCGAGTAGATTTTGTGCAAGTAAGGTCATACTGATTCGCTGGCACTAAAAAAATAGTTCATGCGTTTACTTGGACTTAAGGCGCGAGCCGCATCAGCGCTCAGTTGATTGGCCTTGATGGATTTACTGATGTTGATGCCGTTTTCTTGCTCCAAATCTAAAATAATGGCGTTTTCGTTGCCCGACTCGTTGCCACAGACTAAAACCTGCGGCCGCAAAGGGCGCGAAGCATTGACTGAGACGACTAAGCCATAACACTCATTAGATAAAATAACTAAAGTGCCCGGTGGATAGACACCAAGGCACTTAATAAAGTGATTGAGTGGGCCGGGGTCAAATTTGGCTTTGTGCTGCGTAAACATCAAGGCCAGTCCTTCATGCGGCGTTAAAGACAGCGCGGGATTATTGCGATTGCAGTGATTGTCATAGGCATTGACCAAGGCCAGAATGCGCGCCAGTGGGTCAATTTGTGCTATTTGCAGGCGCTGTGGATAGCCCGAGCCATCACAGTATTCATGATGTTGGACAATCAGTTTTAATACGCCGGCGCTTAAACCAGCTCGATGCGCCATCTCCGCCCCCCATTTTGAGTGTTGCTCCATCAAGGCTTGCTCGGCACGGTTTAGGGCTTCGGTTTTCAGTAAGATACGATCAGGGATTTCGCTTTTTCCGATGTCATGAAATAAGGCCGCCAATCCCAAAGTGCGGATATCATCACGTGATAACTGCATGGCTCGGCCCAGCATCAGGGCTAAAACGGCCACATTTAAAGTATGAAAATAAGTTTCATCGCCCTGTGTATTGCCATTCATTAGGTGAATCGCAATATCATCATCTATCAGCAGTGAATCGAGCATTTGATTGACGAGTTGATCGGCGGCGGCAACGGTTTTTTGGCATCAATATGGATTTGACTATTAATACTTCTGACGGTCTTTGCCGCTTTGCCGAATGCTTTTTCGCAGGCATCTAGTTGCGCCTGTCGGTGTTCGTGTTGGGATTGGCGTTGGCGTTTTGCTGCCAATAGCGCCAGTACGGTCGGGTCGCTGACTTCGCTGTGGCTGGCGGTGGGTGTGGGCTCGGCAGTCGGTGTAATGGCTGGCGAGGTTGGCGCCAAGGGTTGAATATCACTTTTATTGGGAATGTAGCGAATTTTAGTTAAGCCGAGCTTTTTTAACGTCTCGATTTGATCAATCGATTTGATTTTAAAACTGCCAAAGCTAAATGGATGCGCCATCCAGTGCAAATCGAGTTGGATATAGACGCCCACCTGTAGCTGATCAGGGTGAACAAAATAATTGGACTCATTGGTCATGGCATACGCATCGGTTTCAAGCATGAACTTAATTATGGCTAATTTGCTGATAAAATCTGCCTTCTCTAGCAACTATATTCAGAATTTTGAAATTTTTAATAATTATTAAATTGTTTTTTGTAAATTTATCGTCAGTAATGGTTGCTGTGTTGTTGTCTCCCTGTATCGCTGAGCACCGGCTGAGCTGGTTTGCTTTGTTTTTTTGATCTGCCACTGGCAACAAAGCGTTAAAGCGCGGCTTAGCCGCAAAGGAAATTGTTGTGATTGAGCAGGGCGTGTTTCTTGGGTTAAACGCTGATTTTGGTCGCGATCAGGATTTGGATTCGCAATGGATGCCACTGGTGTCTATGGCCAATATTGCTTGCGGCGGACACGCCGGGAGTGTGGATTCAATACGGGCGGCAGTGCGTTTGGCGCAAGAGTACGGGGTTTGTATTGGCGCCGCGCCGAGCTACCCCGATCGCTTGCATTTAGGGCAGCGATCGCTATCGATGAATCCATCGCAATTGGTGTTTAGTATCACCGCCCAATTATGGGCCATGAAAGCGGTATGTATTGAGGTCGGGGTCGCGGTGACTTACGTTAAATTGCATGGCGCTTTATATCGCGACGCCGCTAAAACCCCAGTATTGGCCGATCAAATCGCGCAATTAATTTTTGAAATTGATCCTGATTTATCGGTGATGGCGCCGCTGGGGAGTGATTTATTACACGCCGCCGCAGCGCGTGGTTTGACGACAATTTCGGAAGGGTCGCTAGGGCATTGCGATGCAGGGCATGAGGCATCAGGTGTGGGACTCGATACCTCGCAAGCGCCAGACTGGACTGAGTCACAACAGCAAGCTTTGGCGCTGGCAGGGCAGGTTCAATCTTTGTCGGTGTTGGGTGATAATTACCTTGCATTGGCGCAAACGCTTGCGATTCGTCAGGTTTTATTGAATTCAGGCGTCCGTCTGTGTGCTGAGTCTGGTCAAAAGGGCGACTGATGCGTTAAGGTAAACGCAAATCAATCATTGATAGCGTGCTTCTATGTCTGTAACACAAGCTCATCCTAAAGGACTGTATCTGCTTTTCGCCACCGAAATGTGGGAACGGTTTTCGTATTATGGCAATCGTGCTTTATTGGCTTTATTCATGATTTCCGCACTGTCGTTTGATAAACATTTCACTTCTGCTTTGTACGGGCAATACACCGGTTTGGTGTTTTTAACTCCGTTGATTGGGGGTTATATTGCCGATCGTTACTGGGGTAATCAGCGATCCATCTTAGTCGGCGGCTTATTGATGGCCGCAGGGCAGTTCTCCTTGTTTTTTGCCAGCACGTTTTACACCAATTTAACCTTAGCGCTGCCGTTCTTTTATTCTGGTTTGGGTTTGATTTGTTTGGGTAATGGCTTTTTTAAACCCAATATTTCAACCATGGTCGGGCAGCTGTATGCGCCCAACGATGCGCGCAAAGACGCGGCGTACACCATTTTTTATATGGGGATTAACTTAGGCTCATTTTGTGCGCCATTAATTTGTGGCACTTTGGGTGATACGGGTAATCCGGCTGATTTTCGCTGGGGCTTTTTAGCAGCTGGTGTTGGGATGCTGCTGTCGTTGGTGATTTTCCAAGCATTTAAAAATAAATATTTATTGTCGCCCGAAGGGCAAATCTTGGGTTTACCGCCTAAGCAACTGTCAGCACTTGAGAAAAGCAAGGTTGATACCTCGTTAACCACGATTGATATTCAAAGAATGATCGTCATCGGTGTGTTGGCCTTTTTTGTGGTGTTTTTCTGGTCGGCATTTGAGCAAGCAGGCGTATCGCTCACCTTTTTTGCCCGTGAATCGACTGACCGGATGATTTATGGCTTTGAAGTGCCCGCATCGTGGTTTCAATCGTTAAATCCGGTGTTTGTGTTGATCTTTGCGCCGATTATGGCGCGCTTGTGGATGACACTCTCGGCCAAAGGCAAAGAGCCGTCGTCGCCGACCAAAATGGCGTGGGGCTTGATTTTATTGGGCTTGGGCTATGTAGTGATTGCCTTTGGTGTTGATGGTATTGATGCGGGCATGAAGGTATCGATCTTGTGGTTGGTGTCGATGTATTGGCTGCATACCATGGGTGAATTGTGTTTGTCGCCGATTGGCCTGTCTTTGGTGAATAAACTCGCGCCTGCACGATTTGCGTCTTTATTGATGGCGGTATGGTTTTTAGCCAATGCCGCCGCCAATTGGTTTGCCGGTATTTTGGCTGGGTTTTATCCCGAATCAGGCAAACCTTTTCCGTCTTTCTTGGGCTGGCAAGTGACTAATTTGCATGACTTCTTTATGCTATTTGTCGCTATGTCGTTCTTGGCGGGCGGTTTATTGCTATTGGCCAGCAAGCCATTGCAAAAAATGATGCACGGCATTCGTTAATTGCCGCGTGAGTCGATAAAAAGCCCAGTCATTGAGTGAGTATGCGCTAAAAAACTTTGACGCAGAGGCGCAGAGACGCTGAGAAAAGCTATCAGAGCTCAAGTTGCTCGTTAATAGGACGATTTAAATGATGCACGGCATTCGTTAGTGCGATTAAGCAGGGTGTGAGTTGGCAAAGAGTTCGGCAATAGCGGTGATGGCATGGGCTTAAAAAACTTTGGCGCAGAGACGCGGAGAAAAGCCAATCAGAGCTCAAATCGCTCGTTAATAGGACAATTTAAATTGCGATTTGCTGATGTTTTGCACTGGTTTACTCTGTGCCTCTGCGTCTCTGCGTTGGCTTTTCGATGCGGTACGCTGAAGTGAACCGCACACCGCCGCGGCGATATTTTTTGGTTTAACCGGCCGGCTCGATATGGCGATTGGCGGGTTCCAGACCGTCGGGGTGGCGTAGCGCACGCTCGATTCGGCGCGCTAAGGCCGGTAGATCAACACTGTGCGCGTTGGCCAGCGCTTGCGCGCGCTGCATGATGGCGCGTGAATTAGGTGGGAACTTGCCGCCGTTCATGGCTAAAACAATTCGGTTGGCACAACCATCGGCACCAATGGCAATGGCCGCACCGTCAAACACCGTGCGAATCCGTTGATAGTAGCTATCAAAGCGCGCGTCGCTGCCCCATAGATTCACCACCAAAACCCCTTGATCGGCCAAAGCTGTGCGGCAATCGTCAAAAAATTGCGCGGTAGCCAGGCTTTCTGGCATGCCGCTTTGGCTATAAGCGTCAACCAACAGCGCATCAAACGCCGATTGGCGTTTTAACCACGCCGCGCCGTCAACGCATTCAATCTTGAGGCGAGCACTGTCGTTGGGAATAGCAAAACGCTCGCGCAAGGCGATGACATCGGCGTCGATTTCAGCGACTTTAATCGTGCAATGCGGCAGGTAATGATGGCAGTATTTGGCGAGTGAGCCGCCGCCGAGACCAATCATGCCTATATGCTGGGTATGGGTTTGCAGAAGACTAAATGCAATCATTGAACGTGTATACCCCAGTATAAGGTCTTGCGGGGTTTGGCGTTTCATTCGGCTTTGCACGGTGGTGAGGTCAAACATCAATGAGACTTCATCACCTTCTTCATACACAAACGGTTTTCCGCTTAAGGTTTCGGCAAATAAATCGGCAAAAGATGGGCTGGGCTGCTTAGTCACTCTGGCTGGCACTATTGAAAATGAATTAGCCCGTCATCATCGCATGTTCAACAAATAAAGTAAGTAGTGATCTAGCGCATGAAAATATTACCGATGTAAGGCTACAATAAGAAATCGATTGATCTTCATAGGCCATACATCGTGATTGCTTTGATTGCCGCGCAAAAAGCGGGGTTGCTGGCACCCAAAAATTGGTTGAGCAATATCGTTGCTGGGGCGATTGTCGGGGTGGTGGCTTTGCCGCTGGGGATGGCGTTTGCCATAGCGTCTGGCGTCAAGCCCGAACAAGGGATTTATACCGCGATTGTTGCCGGTATTATTGTGGCCATTTGCGGCGGCAGCCGCGTGCAAATCGCTGGGCCAACGGGTGCGTTTATTGTTATTTTGTCCGGCATTACCGCGCAATACGGTGTGGCGGGCTTGCAAGTGGCCACCATGATGGCCGGCGTTATTTTGCTATTAATGGGTTTGGCCAAGCTCGGTGGCGTGATTAAATTTATTCCTGCACCGGTGATTGTGGGCTTTACCGCTGGGATCGGGGTGATTATTTGGGTCGGGCAGTGGGGCGCATTTTTTGGCCTACCTGCGGTGCAAGGCGAGCATTTTCATCAAAAATTCTGGCTCACTGTGCAGGCTTTGCCGCATTTGCATTGGGCGACCACCGGTTTGGCGGCGCTGAGTTTATTGGTATTAATTGCTGCGCCTAAATGGCGTTGGACACAAAAAATCCCCGGCCCATTGCTGGCGATGGTGCTGGCGACGGGCTTGCAGTCGCAATTTCATTTTGCGGGTGTGGCGACCATCGGCTCGGCGTTTGGCGGTATTCCGCAAGGTTTGCCTGAGTTTTCGCTGCCGCAAGTGAGTACTGGTCAATTGATCAATTTGATTGGCCCGGCGTTTACCATTGCGATGTTGGGGGCGATTGAATCTTTGCTGTCTGCGGTGGTCGCTGATGGCATGACGGGCACGCGGCATGATTCAAATCAAGAGTTGGTCGGCCAAGGTCTGGCTAATTTAGTCACGCCGCTGTTGGGTGGTTTTGCCGCCACTGGTGCGATTGCGCGTACGGCAACTAACATTCGCAATGGCGGCAATAGCCCCTTAGCAGGCATTGTGCATGGCATCACCTTGTTGGTGATTATTTTGTTTTTAGCGCCGCTCGCCGCATCGATTCCCTTGGCCGCTTTGGCGGCGATTTTGTTTGTGGTGGCGTGGAATATGAGCGAAGTGAAGCATTTTCGCTATATGTTGACGCATGCCCCGCGTGCCGATGTGGCGATTTTATTGATTACCTTTGTGTTAACGGTGTTTGCCGACTTGGTAGTGGCGGTGAATATCGGCGTGATTTTAGCTACGTTGCATTTTTTACGCCGGATGTCGATGTCGGTTGAGGTGGTAACGCAAAATGAGCAGCAAATCGGCGTTGAATTAATCCAGCAAGGTTTAATTCAATTACCCGCTGGGGTGTTGGTGTATTCGATTGAGGGGCCGTTTTTCTTTGGTGCGGTAGAAAATTTCGAGCGTGCGCTGGCCGCAACGCATACCGACCCCAAAGTGCTGGTGATTCGCTTATTGCGCGTGCCGTTTATTGATATTACCGGCTTGCAGGTCTTGGACGAGGCCATTGCGCAGTTGCAGCGCCGTGGCGTGGTGGTCTTGCTGTGCGAAGCCAATGTGCGCGTTTTGGCCAAGTTAGAGCGTGCTGGGGTGATGGCCACTTTGGGTGCGACGTATTACTGTGCTGATTTGGCCAGTGCGATTGCTAGAGCGGATGTTTTATCTGCTGATTGATATGTTGATTGATATGTTGAGTGGGCTGACTTTTTGTGTGTTTACGGTGTTTTCTCTTGGGCTTCAGAGTAGAATCCCGCCTTTGAGTGTTTTGTTGCTAGGCCGAATATGACTTCATTACCGTCGCACCCAATTGGCGTTTTTGATTCTGGAGTGGGTGGACTCACTGTAGTGCGGGCCTTGATGGACCGTTTGCCTTTTGAAAATATCATTTATTTTGGCGATACGGCGCGGGTGCCGTATGGCGTGAAGTCAGTAGCGACCATTGAGCACTATACGCAGCAAATTGCGCAGTTCTTGCAACAGCAAGAAGTCAAAATGCTGATTATTGCGTGCAATACCATGGCGGCCGTGGCGGCCGATAAGGTGCGCGCGTCGGCCAATGTGCCAGTGCTAGACGTGATTGAAGCGGGTGCAAAAAACGCGGTGGCGCACACCAAAACTGGTGGTATTGGCGTGATTGGTACACCAACGACGATTAATTCCAATGCCTATGCGCGGGCCATTCACCAGCTCAACCCTGATTGCCGAGTGTATTCACAAGCCTGCCCTTTGTTTGTACCGTTGGTGGAAGAGGGCTGGCTCGATCACGCGGTGACACGCTTAACCGCGCAAGAATATCTCAAGCCAGTGTTTGTTGAGTCGATTGATACGCTGGTGCTGGGCTGTACGCATTACCCGTTAATTAAGCCGCTGTTAATGGATATTTGTGGCGATCGAATGCAGTTGGTCGATTCGGCGCTGTCGATCGCAGCGCAAACTGCTGAGATTTTGCAGTCGCGTGGCTTGGCTAATCCAGCGCATCAAATTCCAGATTATCGTTTTGTGGTTACCGATTTGCCGGTGAAGTTTCAAACTATTGGCGAGCGATTTTTGGGGCGCAGCTTAGGCAAAATTGAGCTGACCCAGCTGTAATTGAGCTGTCGTTATTGAGCACCAAAACAAACTGCCTCGATTTTTATCGAGGCAGTTTGTTTTGGTGCTGCTGCGTTGCTAAGCTCTCGCCAAGCCGGTGACTTCGCTGCGTGTTCCTTGCCTTGCATTGAAGCATGAACAGATCCTAGTGAGTGAGATTTTGATTGAGCTTAATCCAGGCAAATGGCGTGCTACCACGCATTCGATCAGCAAAAGTTTGTTTAGGTTTAGGCATGTGCGTATGACCGAATTCGGTGACGCGTGCGGTGCTGGCTGCTGGCTTGTTGTGCATGATCTTGGCCTCTTTAGGGGGTGAAAGAGATTTGAATTGCAATGGATTACTCATCACTATGATAATCTGATTTCACTTTGTGACCATTGTCACAATTTGATTTTGCGCAAGATTGGCGTTAAATTTGAAGCGATAGTTTTGACGTTGATTGCTAACTGGAAACAATGCGGCGCAGTGTTTTGCTGACGCCGCATGTATTAGAATGTTGACGGTTTTAGCTTAAAACCTGCCATAGTCGGCTGCCGTAGTTGTTGGCGTGGGGATGGGTCAATAGTAAATACAGTGCGCCAGCGCTGGCTAATGCACTGACTGGCGTGCCAAAAGTAAACCAACGATGCGGTGCACTCAGCTTAAATAAGCGCCACAACATCCACCCTGCGGTCAGTATCAATGCCAGCGTCACCATCAGTAGCGTCGGGAAATGCATCGCATTACTTGCGCCTAGTCCTAGTGCCGCACCGGCTAAAATCCCGGGTAAAAAATACAGCGGCGACCAAAATACACAGGCCAGTATACACGCCGGCATAAAGCGCTTCGGGGGCATGGAGAGCATACCTGCCACCATGGGCAGTACTGGTCGAGTTGGCCCTAAAAATCGGCCAACAAAAATCCCCACTGGCCCGTGATGCCGTAAAACCAGCCGAGCTTGAATCAATAAGCGGCGATGTTGGCGAATCAGTTTGAGTTGTTGTAATTGGCGGCGATAGCGATAGCCCAGTGAGTAGGAAATCAGATCACCCAAGAACGCAGCGACAAAACCAACACTACACGCCAGCCAAAAATCCATTTTGCCGCTGCCGATCAAGGTGCCCATGGTGACCATTAAAATGGTGCCGGGAATAATCAGCCCAATTAAGGCGGTGGATTCGGCTAATACAATAATAAATAACAGCGCGAGGGCCAATTCATTGGAATGGTTGATGGCGGTTTGAAGCAAGTCTTGCATGGTCTAAGGGCTTGGAGTGAACGTGCTCATTAGGGGGCGTTCGGTGGATTTAGTTCCTGGGCTTAAAACCAGGCGCCGAAATTAAGCTGCCAGCTTTCTAGGTTTTCGCCTTTGCTAAAGCTCACGCCACCACGATAATCGACATTGCTATTGGGCGCGGCGCGTTGCTGACCAAAGCTCACGCCGATTTCATTTTGGTGGTTGCTAAATAATTTGGTGCCAGTGTATTGCGTATTAATTAGATAGATTTCCCAAGAGAGTGGGTTGCCGCTAACTTCTCATTGGCTGTCTAGAGAATAAAATAAACCATTTCTAAATACGGTATTGGCAATGTCGGGATTAAATGTATGGTCATCAACATGCATACTAAAAGCATTGTAGTAACCGAGCATATTGCCCAGCGTGAGATGCCAGCCATCCCCCTCCCAAACATAGCTCGAGCCAATGGCTGCCGAGCCAATCCAAGCCGACGTGCCCAAATCGTTTGACCCAGTAAAGCGGGCCGATCCGGTGGCGCTAAGTGTCCAGTTGCTGTTGACTGGGTAGCGATAGCTTAATCCGAGGTTGGCGTCGTAGGATTTGCTGCCCTCGGCGTCGGTGTAGCCCAGCGGTGCGCTAACAATTAATTCGTGATTGGCTGCGCCTAAATTGTAGGCGTACGCCAACGGCAAGGTGATGCCGTCACTATTCATGGCTCTGACTTGTGCCGTGGCGCTCGACTGCATGTGTGTGTAATTGATGCCGACTGAAAATCGCTGCTCGTCGGGATTGGTGTTGCCGCCAAACCACAATGTTTGTGCGTCATGGCTGACGCCTCGGCTCATTAAGCTATTACTATTGCCGGCAATTAAATCAATCGGCGATAGTTCGAGCAAATGCGTGCTGGGTTCGCTGAGTAAGTTTGGCGTGCTATTGAGATATTTTAAAAATAGTGCCTGGCTTTGTTCTCTAGTGCGACCTTGAAAGGTTTTATTGAGTCCGGTGCTTGGAATGCTAAAAACCAGCTTACTGCCGCCATCGGGGTAAGCAATGGTGATGGGTAATCCGCGAAGGTTAAGCGTGCTGCTTACGGCTTCTTTGCCAGTGTAATTGCTAAATATGCTGCCAGGTTTGAGAGCTTGTTTATAAAACAAATTCACGCTTTGTTCGGCATCAGTATGGCGGCTAGATTGAGTCTGTCTGCCCATTGTAGCGCTAAGTTCAAAAGGAGCAGCATGCCCGTATGTGCTGAATGCGAGGGCAATTAAAGACAAAAATGGCTTGAAATTAGGCATGGTGCTTTCCGTTTGTCGCAGTCTCTTTTTTTGTAGATGTTGCGATTCGGAAAGCAAGAATTAAAAACAACAGTAAGCGTAAGAAAGCTTGACGTTAGTAACTATTCGTGGATGAACGGTAGGTCGCGTGATAAAGACAGTAGATTATTTTCAATTAATTCATCTAGCAGAAAGCTAAAGTCAGTTGCAGCGTCCGACGTTGGGGCGAAATCAAAGATATTGCTGCCACAACCCACTGCTGCAGCCAGTGCTTCTTGCTCGCGGATTCTGGTTTTAAGCACTTCACCGGGAAAGTGTTTGGTGAGTTGACCTGCAACGGTTTCAGCGGTGATTTGATTGGGAATATAGCGATTGAGTAGGTAGCGCCGAGGTGTTCTAGACTGAAATTTTTCCAAGCCATACAGCGTTTGCGAAAGTTGCATCGCGCCGTTCAGCGCCAAATATTCAGAGGCCACCGGAACAAGGATGATGTCAGCGGCAAATAGTGCCGAAAAAGCAACAACCCCCAACATTGGGGTGCAATCGATGATGATGGGTAAGCCACTGCCTGACAGCATTTCGGCGTGTAAGCCGAGCTTGAGCCGCCAAATGTTGTCGCGATGGCGGGCTACTTGCGCGTCGATTTTACCCAGTTCAAGGTGTGAGGAAATAAATTGAATGCCGCTAGGTAGCGGTGTGGCAAGATCAGATAGCGAACTTAATCCTTGGTAAAAACGATAAATGCTTTTACTGCTGGGGGTCTTGATGCCGTACATCGAAGTTAAATGCGCTTGGGGGTCAAGATCGATCAGTAAGGGTTCGACGCCGTTTTTGGCGATCGCAGCGGCTAAATTGGCGGCGATGGTGGTTTTACCCACGCCTCCTTTCATATTAAAGACGGCGATTACGGTCATTGAACGCATTCCTCATTGCAATGTCTCGGCGATGTTGTTGGGCTGACATGGGTGTTTTGTCAGCCTGTCATTCGTTGTCCACTTCGGAAATCGCATTCTACCTGAAGCGGCTTTCTGGCTGGTGATCGATTTGTCGGTGCAGTTGGGTAAAGCCATGCTTTACAATGTGGCACTTGATCCATTGCTTATGAATTAGGTTTTCTTGATGACATCAATATTTCAGCGTTTAGCGCAAGAATTGGCCTGCCGTGAGCCACAAGTTTTGGCAGCGGTCACTTTATTGGATGACGGCGCCACCGTGCCGTTTATTTCGCGCTATCGCAAAGAGCTCACTGGCGGCTTGGATGACACCCAGTTGCGCCGCTTAGAAGAGCGATTACGCTATTTGCGCGAACTGGAAGACCGTCGGGTGAGCGTCATCAATACCATTCGCGAGCAAGGACAACTTACGGCTGATTTAGAGCGGGTATTGCTCGCAGCCGATAATAAACAAACGCTTGAAGACTTATACCTGCCATTTAAACAAAAGCGTCGCACCAAGGCGCAAATCGCGCGCGAAGCGGGTTTAGCCCCGCTGGGCGAGGCATTGCGACTTAATCCTGCCTTGGTGCCTGAAACGGCGGCGCTGGATTTTGTGAATGCTGAGCAGGGCGTCAATGATGTGAAAGCCGCGCTCGATGGCGCGCGGGCAATTTTGCTCGAAACATGGAGCGAAAATGCCACACTGCTGGGCGCATTACGCCAGCATTTGCAGCAAGAAGGGCAACTCAAAACCAGCGTGATCGCTGGGCAAGAAAGCAACGGCGCAAAATTTAGCGATTATTTTGATTTTTCTGAGCGATTGATGGCGATGCCGTCGCATCGACTGTTGGCGATTTTGCGCGCGCGCAACGAAGGTATTTTGGCGATTCATTTATTACTGCCCGAAGAAATCGCCGCCGGTGGCCGCATGAGCGAAGCCAATCGCTGCGAAATGTTGATTGCGCAGCATGCTGGGATTGCAGCGCAAAATCGCGCAGCGGATAAATGGCTTAACGACTCAGTGCGTTTGGCGTGGCGGGCGAAAATCGCTTTGTCATTAGAAAACGAATTACTTAGCGCCGCTCGCGAACGGGCTGATTTGGAAGCAATTCGGGTGTTTGCTTTGAATTTAAAAGACCTGTTGCTGGCCGCACCCGCTGGTCCGCGCGCCACCTTGGGTTTGGATCCGGGTTTGCGCACTGGCGTTAAAGTGGCGGTGGTGGATGCCACTGGTAAATTTGTCGCGCACGAAACAATCTATCCGCATGAGCCCCGCCGGGATTGGGGCGGCTCGCTCGCCGTGCTGGAGCGCTTGTGTATTACCCATCAGATTGAATTGATTGCCATTGGTAACGGCACAGCCAGCCGTGAAACCGATAAATTGGCCACTGAGTTGATTGCTCGATTAGATGGGCGAAAGCCGGCGAAAATCGTCGTTTCAGAAGCGGGCGCTTCGGTGTATTCAGCGTCGGAATTGGCGGCGAAAGAGTTTCCAGATTTGGATGTGTCGATTCGTGGCGCGGTGTCCATTGCGCGGCGCTTGCAAGACCCATTGGCTGAATTGGTTAAAATTGATCCCAAAGCGATTGGCGTTGGCCAGTATCAGCATGATGTGAATCAGCATGAATTGGCGCGGATGCTCGACGCCGTGGTGGAGGATTGTGTGAATGCCGTTGGCGTAGATGTCAATATTGCCTCCGCGGCGCTACTGGCAAGGGTATCTGGCTTGAGCGCAACCATTGCCAATAACATCGTCATATACCGTGATAGTCATGGCGTATTTGCCAATCGCAAAGCTTTGCTTAAAGTGCCGCGTTTGGGTGACAAAGCGTTTGAATTGTCGGCTGGCTTTTTGCGGATTATGCAAGGTGATCAGCCTTTGGATGCTTCTGCGGTTCACCCCGAAGCGTATCCATTGGTTGAGAAAATCTTGGCGCGGGTGAGTAAAAATATTCGCCAGCTGATTGGCGATCGCAGCGTGTTGCAGCAGTTAGAGCCTGCGAGTTTAGTCGATGCGCATTTTGGTCTGCCAACGGTGAAAGACGTATTGCTTGAACTAGAAAAACCCGGGCGTGATCCGCGTCCTGAGTTTAAAACCGCAACGTTTGCCGATGGGGTTGAGCGCATCCAAGATTTAAAAGTCGATATGGTGCTCGAAGGTGTCATCAGCAATGTGACTAATTTTGGCGCTTTTGTCGATATTGGCGTGCATCAAGATGGTTTGGTGCATATCTCTTGTTTGGCTGGGCGGTTTGTGAAAGACCCGCGTGAGGTGGTCAAAGCGGGTGACGTGGTGAAGGTCAAAGTCACCGAAGTGGACGTACCGCGCAAACGGATTGCGCTGACGATGCGCTTAAATGACGCACCGCGCGAATCAGCCGCTACGCAAAGTGCGCCAGCGATGACTGCGCAGCAAAGAAAGGCCGCTCAAGCGCCTGCGCCGCAATTGGGGGCGATGGCCGATCAATTGGCAGCGTTAAAACTCAAGCATTCTCGCTAAGTTGGCTCGTTGCTCTGCGGCCGACTGATCGCCGCGCAGTAGCGACAACCAGCTGGGTTGTAATGGACTTACTTATTTCGATTCGACGCTGGCTCTGTCGTTCGCTGCGTAGCAGCGGTTTAGGAGTTGTTTTTGGTGTAGGCCGCACAGGACCGCAACGAGGCCTAGTTTGCTCTTGTCGGCATTCGGTGTGGTGCTCACAGGGGTGGGTGTTGCTGCGTAGGCGTGGGTAAGCATAAGCGTGTATGTATTAGGAAGACTTGTTACCTCTATCGACGCTTTTACCCACGGCTTGAGTGTGAATTGCGTAGAGGCTTGAAATATCGGTTTATTTTAGGGGTTTGATTCAGATGGCTTGTATGTGGTGTTTTTATTGCCAGCAAGGCCGGCTACCTAAGCCCACCCATTCGGGATAATCGGTGATGATGCCTTCTATGGCCAATTTACGACACCATTCATGCTCAATCTCATTGGCGGCGCCATAGACAAAGTGCGCAAATCCCAGTCGTCTGGCTTCGTCAATAAAACTCGGGTCCAAGATTTCAAAATCCCAGATCAAAGTTTTGATTTTGGGTGAGGCATTGCTAATCTCCAAGAGGGTATTCAGTGATAATGGGCGACTAGCAAAGAGCAGACCTAAATACGTATTGAGGGTATTTGCGGCTTCTTGAATCAGTGGGTGGTAAAATGAAGAAACGAGTATCGGGGTTTTATCTTGGACTTTGTTCAAAGTGCTCAAAATCGACGGTAAGCCTGCCGGTGTTTTAAGTTCAATATTCCAAAATGCATCGGGAAATGCGTCCAATGCTTCGCTTAAGCTTGGGACGATAAAGCCGGCTTGGTGCGATAATTCTTTTCGAGTCAGTGCGGCGACAGCTTGGCCGTGCGGGCTGAGCCGGTCGTGATACAAAATAGCCTCACCATCTAAAGACCAGCGCACATCGGTTTCAATGCCGGTAAAGCCCAGTGCGAGTGCACTAGCAAAAGCGGCGAGGGTGTTTTCTGGGTGCTGCCAGGTGCAACCACGATGTGCGAGTAAATGCATGATGCAGGCTTAGTGTGGGTGGAATGAATTTAAATTATAGGACAAAAATGACACGAAAATTGCGCTACCCCAGCCTCAAACAGGCGCTACTTTGCTGGTCTTTATTGATGTTGACCTCGCCAGTTTGGGCGGAACGACCACGGATAGGCTTGGTGCTAGGGGGCGGTGGTGCGCGGGGCTTTGCCCACGTGGGTGTGATTAAAGTCTTAGAGCAAAACCGCATTCCGGTTGATTGCGTGATTGGCACCAGTATTGGCTCATTGGTTGGTGCGGCATATGCAGCAGGGCGTAATCCTAACGAAATGCAAACGCGCATTGTGCGCGCCAATTGGGATGATTTGATTAGCTCAACCTTGCCGCGTCAGCTCAATACCTTTCGCCGCAAACAAGACGATTTATATTCATTGATCAATGTTGAATTTGGTTTGAGCGATGGCGGCGATATCAAGTTGCCTAGTGCGGCGATTAGCACCCAAAAAATTGAATTCTTCCTACGAGATTTAACCTTTGCTGGCACGGTCAAAGATTTTGATCAGCTGGCTATTCCTTATCGTGCCATTGCCACTGATATGGAAGACGGCAGTATGGTGGTGCAAGACAGTGGCGATTTGGTTACGGCTATGCGTGCCAGTATGGCGGTGCCAGGGATATTTCCTGCGGTGAATACCGAAAACCGTATGCTGGTCGATGGCGGTTTGGTGCGTAATTTGCCCGTCGATGTGGCGCGTGATACGTGTGCTGACGTGGTGATTGCGGTCGATGTTGGCTCACCGCCCTTAAAGCGCGATCAAATTAAAGACGTGTTTAGCGTGGCCGACCAATATACCCGCTTGATGATGATTCAAAACGTTGCGCCACAATTAAAAAGCTTAAGCGATAAAGACGTGCTGATTACGCCAGAGTTTGGCGATATTTCGGCCAGTGATTTTAAAAAAGGCGTTGAACTCATTGACGCCGGTGAAGTGGCGGCCAATCGAGTATTAACGCAATTGCAGCGGTATTCGGTAAAGCCTGAAGAATATGCCGCATGGCAGGCGCAAAGAACTGAATTGCGTTTGCAGCCCAAACCCGTGCAAAAAATTGAGGTAGCACCGACTAATGTGGTCAATCCCGAGGTGCTTAAAAATGCACTTAATATTGATATCAACCAGCCCTTGGCATCCAATGAATTTCATGATCATTTAATGCAAGTGTATGCCAAGGGTGATCATAGCCAATTAGACTATGAATTACGCCAAACCGGTGATGGTGAAGCGGTGTCTATTTTGCCAATTGAGAAAAGCTGGGGGCCTAATTATCTGAAGTTTGGTTTAAGTTTTGCTACTGATTTTAGCGGCTCGCAGCCATGGAATATTAGCGCGCAATATCGCCGTACCTGGCTTAATGATTTGGGCGCTGAATGGAAAACCACCGCGCAAATTGGTAGTTCGAGCATGATTAATACCGAGTTTTATCAACCCTTGCTACTCAATGAAGCGATGTTTTTATCAACGTATTACCGCTATTTTACTGGGCCACTCTCGATTTGGCAGGGAGACCAGCAATTAGCCGAATATGAATACAATAAATCATCGGTGGGTTTTGATTTTGGTTCAGTATTATCAACGCATACTGAATTAAGAATCGGCCCAGTATTTAATGAATATAGTGGCAAACGCTCGGTGGGGTCGTTTGTATTTCCCGAATCGTCCAATTATGACTACGGCATTCGATTTAATGCTTTTTATGATAATTTAGATCATTATTTCTTCCCCAAAAATGGCAGCTACTTTAATGCCTATGGCTATTATGCTTTGGGGGTTGGGAAGCAGCAGGAAAACTATGCGCGCTATGGTTTTGTTTATCGCAAAGCCGTGCCGGTTGATAATGATGCGATTCATTTTACCCTCAAAGCACAAAGCACTTATGGTGATCAACCACCATTTGCCGATGTGAAATGGCTAGGTGGGTTTTTGAATTTATCCAGTTACAACTACCAAGAATTAGTCGGTGAGCGCTTTGTCTACGGCTCATTGCAATACCTACATGCCACGTCATTTTTGTCCGGTAGCTATATCGGCAGTGCTTTAGAAGTGGGCGGGGTGTTTGATACGTTTGATCAGCGCGTTGACGATGTGCTGCATTATTCCGCTTCGGTTTATCTGGCATACGATAGCTTTTTAGGGCCATTGTATTTTGGTGCGGCGTATGGCGATAATCGTCAGGCGCGGTTTTATATGATGCTCGGCAAGCAATTTTAATCGCTAGGGTCTGTTGGCGATTGGCAAACCAAACGTCAACCGACCCTAGTCTGTGCACATGATGGCTTGAAAAACGGCAGTTAAACCACATCTTTGATGGGCCATCGGCCGTTTGCCCTTGGTCTTATCTTGAGATCTAAAATGACATTGTTTGATCGATTGCTCGGCCGCACGGCCGCAGCGCCTAGCCAAGGAAATCCTGTTGTGAGTGAAGCAAATCTTGAAGTTTTACGCCAAACGCTGGCCACACTAATCGATCCGGATACCGGCAAAGATTATATCGCCAGTAAATGCGTTAAAAACTTGCAATGGCAGGCGGGTGTCGTCAGCTTGGACTTGGTATTGGGTTATCCAGCGCAAAGTCAGTTTGCGGCGCGGCAAGCGCAAATTAGCGCCGCATTATTGCAATTGGACGGCGTTGACTCGGTGACTGTGAACGTGAGTAGCGTCATTACCGCGCATGCGGTGGCGCGCGGCGTGCCCTTGCAGCAAGGGATTAAAAACATTATTGCCGTGGCTTCTGGTAAAGGCGGCGTGGGTAAATCGACTACGGCAGTCAATTTAGCGCTGGCGCTGGCGGCCGAAGGCGCGCGAGTGGGCGTGTTGGACGCCGACATTTATGGCCCAAGCTTGCCAACGATGATGGGCGTAGCTGATCAACATCCAGAAACCATCGACAATAAATACATTCAGCCGATTTTGCATTACGGCGTACAAACGATGTCGATTGGCTTTTTGATTGACCCAGAGCAGCCCATGGTGTGGCGCGGCCCGATGGTGACACAAGCGTTAACGCAGTTACTTAATGATACCCGATGGGATGCTTTGGATTATTTGGTCATCGATTTGCCGCCAGGCACCGGCGACATTCAACTCACGCTGTCGCAAAAAGTGCCGGTAACCGGTGCGGTGATTGTGACTACGCCGCAAGACATTGCTTTGCTCGATGCGCGCAAAGGCTTAAAAATGTTTGAGAAAGTCGGTGTGCCAATTTTGGGCGTAGTGGAAAATATGAGTATGCATATTTGCAGCCAGTGCGGCCATATGGAGGCGATTTTTGGCGAAGGCGGCGGCCAAAAAATGGGTGCTGAATACGGCATCGATTTATTGGGTCAATTGCCTTTGGATTTGTCGATTCGTTTGAATGCCGATGCCGGTCGCCCTAGCGTGGTGGCTGATCCAGAGGGCGAAGTGGCCGGTTTGTATAAGGCGATCGCGCGTAAAGTAGCGGTCAAAATCGCGGCGAAATCGCAGGATTTTTCC
Organism: Deefgea piscis; assembly: GCF_019665785.1. Classification (NCBI taxonomy): domain Bacteria; kingdom Pseudomonadati; phylum Pseudomonadota; class Betaproteobacteria; order Neisseriales; family Chitinibacteraceae; genus Deefgea; species Deefgea piscis. Next base: position 2,366,474 of record NZ_CP081149.1, on the reverse strand, counting down.
AGTAAGTTTCCGAAGATTGTGATTCAAAATACCTAAATCATAGCGCAGTGTTTGGTGTACAAACCTAGGCTAGTCCTTAATGCCGTTCACTTAAGCCAAGTGAGCGGCATTTTTTTCTCGATTTCATTACGGGTGTCGTTTTTGACGCAAAGGTGCAGAGAAAATCAATCGAAAACCCCTGAATTTCCTCCGCGCCTCTGCGCCTCTGCGTCAGGTTTTCAGGGTATTTCAGGCAAGTCCTGGGTTTTTTATTCTGCTGCTAGCGTAGTGGCTTGGATCTGTAAAGTGGACGTTTTACGACTAGGCGAGCTCTAGCAATTATGACAATGTAGCGCGGATAATTAAATGGAGCGGGCAATGGCAAGAAGTGAATGGGGTTCAAAAATCGGTTTTATTCTTGCTGCATCAGGTTCAGCGGTCGGTTTGGGCGCGATTTGGAAGTTTCCTTACGTGGCTGGGCAAAATGGCGGCGGGGCATTTTTATTGGTGTATTTGGCGATTACTTTTTCGATCGGCATTGCGATGCTATTGGCTGAAATGGTCATCGGCCGCGCCGCAGGGCTGTCAGCAGTGGGTGCGTTTCGGACTTTAGCTGGACCCGCTTGGGCTTGGGTTGGTCGGATGGGCTTGTTGTGTATTTTTACGATTTTTTCTTTTTATAGTGTGATCGGTGGCTGGACCTTGATGTATATCGGCGAAGCCCTTTCTGGTGCTGCGCTGGCGAAAGATACTGCTTTTCTGGGCCAGCACTTTACGGCTTTGATATCCGATCCAGTGAATTCAATCGCGTATTTAATCGCCTTTGTCGGCCTTACCGCAGCGATTGTGGTCGGTGGCGTGCAAAAAGGCATTGAATCGGTCAGTAAGGTGTTGATGCCTTTATTGTTTGTGTTAATGCTGGTGCTGATTGCTCGAGCGCTGACTTTACCCGGTGCAATGGAAGGCGTGATGTGGTTTGTTACGCCCGATTGGAGCAAGGTCAATGACAGTATGTTTATTGATGCTTTGGGATTGGCGTGTTTTTCTTTGTCGGTTGGCTGCGGAACGATGATTGCCTACGGTTCGTATTTGGGGCGCGATATTCAGCTCGGCAATGCAGCAGTCTGGGTGGCCGCACTTGCAGTGGTGGCGTGTTTATTGGCCGGTTTGATGGTGTTGCCGGCGGTATTTGCTTTTGGCATGGACCCTGCTGCGGGGCCTGGTTTGACGTTTATTACCATGCCAGCGGTGTTTGCCAGCATGCCGGGCGGGCAGTTTTTTGCCGTGGCTTTTTTCTGCTTATTACTGGTTGCGGCACTGACGTCGTCGATTTCAATGCTTGAGCCGATTGTGAGTTTTTTGATTGATGAATTTCATTGGTCACGCAAAACGGCAGTGATTGTCAGCCTGTGTGCGGTGATTTTGGCGGCGATTCCGGCGGCTTTGTCATTCGGGGTTTGGTCTGATGCTAAATTATTTAATCGCACCACGTTTGAATTGATGGATTATCTGGCATCCAATTTATTGTTGCCTTTGGGCGGTATGGCCAGTGCGATTTGTGTCGGTTGGGTGATTTGGCAGCGCAGTAGTGCCGAGATTACGCAGCAGGGCGCACGTGCAGCGTGGTTGCCGGTATTTCGCTTAACCAGCGCCGTGGTGGCACCTGCTTTGATTGCTTGGGTGTTTGTAAAGGGTTTGTAAACGCGAAGATTACTGGATGTGTGGTTTTTCATTTCGCCCCAACCTGTGTTGGGGCGTTTTGTTATGGGGAGCTTGGGCGGTTTTGTGATTTGTTTTGATGGATTGGATCTTTTACCTCAGCCATGGGATGGCTGAGGTAAAATGCGCCCATTCTGTTGTTTGAAGCTATCGTGCGCCTGACTCATATTAAATTATCTGGTTTTAAGTCCTTCGTTGATCCAACGGCAATCCCTGTTCCGGGGCAGTTGGTGGCGGTGTGTGGGCCCAATGGGTGCGGCAAATCCAATGTGATTGATGCCGTGCGCTGGGTGTTGGGCGAATCGTCCGCCAAGCAATTGCGCGGCGAATCGATGCAAGACGTGATTTTTAATGGCTCGACCACGCGTAAGGCAGTCAGTCGGGCGGCGGTGGAGTTGGTGTTTGATAATAGTGCCGGCCTGCTTACGGGGGCTTGGCAAGCGTATGCCGAAATCAGCATTAAGCGGGTACTGACTCGGCAAGGCGATTCATCGTATTTTATTAATCAGCAAGCGGTGCGCCGCCGCGATATTACCGAGCTTTTTATGGGCACCGGTGTGGGGAAGTCCGGTTACGCCATTATTGAGCAAGGAATGATTAACCGCATTATCGAGGCCAAGCCCGATGAATTGCGGCAATATCTAGAAGAAGCAGCCGGCGTTTCTAAATACAAAGAACGGCGCCGCGAGACCGAAAGTCGCATCGCCGACACGCGAGACAATTTAGCGCGGGTGGCCGATATTCAACTCGAGTTGCAACGGCAAATCGACACCTTGAGCCGCCAAGCTGGCGTTGCTCAGCAATATCAAACTTTAAGTCAACAAATATCGCAAGCGGAGCAACTGCAAGCTTTGCAAAGAAAAATCGACGCAGCGGTGGCAGCTGACGCCGCGCACTTGGCTTTGCTACAAGCGCAAACGCAATTAGAAGCCGCATTGGCGCAGGTGACTGCCGCTGAGGCGCAACTTGAATGCTTGCGTGAAAGTCATTTTATTGCCAGCGATGTATTGCAAGCGGCGCAGGCGGACCTATATGCCGCCAATGCCGAAGTGGCGCGAATCGAGCAAACCTTGCTGCATTTAAAGCAAAGTCGCGAGCGCTTGGCGCAGCAAATTGCGCAGTGCGAGCGTGATGAGCAAGCGCAGCAGCAATCGGCCAGCGATATTCAATCGGCTTTATTGCAATGCACTGATCAGCAAGAGGATTTGCAACTGGCATCTGAAGCTGCAGCTATGGCCTTGGCCGAGGCTAGTTTAAGCTTGCCAGATCAAGAGCAAGAGCGGCATTACGCCGAGCAAACGTGGCAAGCGCTTAAAGAGCAACTATCGGCGGAGCACAGCGCCCAGCAATTGCAGCTGCAAGAGCGGCAATTTGTACAGCGCCAGATTGGCCAGCTCAATACCCAACAGCAGCAGCTGCAAGCTGAATTAAATCAGTTGGCGCCGGTAGCGGTGACTGAAGATTTGCCCGAGCAAATTGACGAATATCGCTACCAGCTGGCCGAATTAGAATTAACCTTGGCCGAACAAGCCCAGTCGCGCTTGGCATTGGATGCAGAGTTGGCGCAGCAGCACAGTACGGCACAGCAGTTGCAAGACGATGTCACGCAACTGGCCGCCCGCGAGCAGGCTTTGCGTGAAGTGTTAACCGTCGCCACTAGCGCGGCGTTGTCGCCGTGGTTGGCGCAAAGTCAGTTGCAAGACGCGCCGCAGTTAAGTGAATTATTGCGAGTGGCTGCCGGTTGGGAGCTGGCCGTTGAAGCGGTATTGGGGCAAAAAATGCAAGGGATCTTAGGTGACGTTGATTGCGCGCCGCCAAGTGCCTTGTTTGTATTGAGCCCAGCGCCAGTGACGGGGCCAGTTCATCCGCAGAGTCTGTGGCAACATGTGGCAAACAGTGACGCGCGTTTGCATGCGGGCTTGCAAGCGCTGCTAGGTACGGTGCTGTGCGTTGAGCATACGGCGCAACTTTGGACGCAGCAATCAGACATTCCAGAAGGGTATAGCTGGGTGTCGATTGATGGCCATATCGCCACCCGATATACCCTTGATTTTTTTGCTGGTCAGTCGGCGGACGCAGGACGTTTGGCGCGGCAAGCTGAATTACGCAAAGTGTCCGCAGCGCTCGATACGGCGCAGCAAGCACAGCAAAACCATGCGCCGATATTGGCGCAAACGCAGCTTGAACATGCCGCCTTATTGCAAGCTCAACAGCAAAGCCAAGCGCAATACGCGCAACGCGCCCAAACCTTACCCGCATTAGAAAGTGAATGGCGTCGTCAGCAAGAACAGCAGGCGCAGCGGCAATTACGCCTTGATCACGTGCAACAAACTTTGGCGCAAATCAGCCAACAATTAAGCGAAGAAAATGTCCAGTCGGTAGCGCTAGATGCTGAGCTCGAACGCCTTGCCGCGTCTTTATTGCAATTGCAAACGCAAGAGCAGCAAGCCCGTGCGAGTAAGGAAGGATTTCAGGCGTCACAAAGCCAGCATAGTTTGCAGCTGCGTGAGCTAGAGCGCTCGGCACAAAGTGCGCAATTTGCCGTGGTGAATATGGCGCAGCAGATCCGTGGTTTGCAGCAGCGCCAAATCGACCTTGATCGACAGCGTGAGCAGCAAAATCAGCGTAAACAGGCACTAGAGCAAGAGGCGCAAACCCTTCAGGTTGATGAGATTGACGCACAATTTCAAGTCTTGCTCGCGCGGCGCGCAGCGCAAGAACAGGTATTAACACAGGCCAAAGAAGCACTCAATCAGCATGCGACGACCTTGCGTGAGCAAGAATCAATCAAGCAAATTGCCGAAAAAGCTGCCGCCACGCAGCGCGATGCCTTGGAGCAGATGCGCTTAACTGAGCAAGAAACCCGACTTAATTTGGCGCGCTATGCCGATGAAATGCAGGCTTTGGCGGTGGATGAAGCGGCGCTGCAACCATTATTGGGACGTAGCGTCAAAGCTTACGCGGCAGAAATTACTCGATTGAATGGACAATTGAGTCAGTTGGGCCCGGTGAATTTGGCAGCGATGCAAGAATTGGCCGCTAATGAAGAGCGGCAAAGCTATTTGGCCGAGCAGTCCAGTGATTTGGAGCAAGCAATGGCCACACTGAGCGCGGCGATTACTCGGATTGATAAAGAAACCCGCAGTCTATTGCAGTCGACTTACGACAGTGTGAATGCCAATTTACAAGAGTTATTCCCTGCGCTATTTGGTGGTGGTCATGCTGAGTTAACGTTGACAGGGGGTGAAATATTAGATTCGGGCATGAGTTTGATGGCGCAGCCACCGGGTAAGAAAAATGCAACCATTCACTTGTTGTCAGGTGGTGAAAAAGCACTGACAGCATTAAGTCTGGTATTCTCTCTATTCAAGCTCAATCCAGCGCCTTTTTGCCTATTAGATGAGGTCGATGCACCGCTGGATGATGCCAATACGCTACGTTTTTGCGAATTAGTGAAAAAAATGGCACTGCACACGCAATTTTTGTACATTAGCCACAATAAATTAACCATGGAAATGGCGCAGCAATTGGTCGGCGTGACGATGCAAGAGCAAGGGGTGTCGCGGATTGTGGCGGTAGATATTGAAGCTGCGCTAAAAATGCGTGAGCCTGAGTTCAATTAAGAGAAAGCGCCTCATCCCTGGGTAGTGGGTGCAAAATATAATTAACGCGTAAATTAATTACGCCTAAGTTGAGACCTAAATAAAACAATGACTGAGTTGCAGATTTATTCCTTAGTCGGTGCCGGTGGGATTGTCGCCGCAGTGTATGGATTTAATTGGTGGCAAGAATACCGCTTTCGCCAGCAAGCGAATAAGGCGTTTGCGCGCAATCAGCCCGATGTATTGCTCAATACGCCCAAAAATATGGTGCGTAAAGGCGATGGGCAGCGTCTTGAACCGATTTTAGAGCCAACGCCGGTCGCGGAATCCGCGCCACTTTACGATGAAAATCGCTTGGATCAGGCCGAATACGATGTGCCCGATTTAAGTGAAGCGCAATTGAGCGATGCGCAGTTGAGTAATACGAGCAAATCGACGTTAAGCGACGATATGCCCGATGACATTCCTGAAATGCCGCCAGCCTATCGCTCGATGTATACGCCGCCAGCGCCAGTAGAACCTATCGCGCCAGCTTATACTGAGCCGACTTTTTCTGCGCCACCACCGCTTGCACCTGTTGCGCCAGTAGTCGCTGCCGTACCGACACTGCAGCAAGAAGTCGTCGATGAAGTGGTATTGGCCGGCAGTTTGCTTGATCCAGCGTTAGATTTTATTGCCGAAGTGCATGCGCCTGATGCGATCTCTGCTTCTGAAGTGCCGCCGTTTCCAGCGAATAAGCGGATTCAGGTTTTGGGTTTAAACCAAAACAAGCAATGGGAAATGCTTAATAGCACCACGCGAGGCCGCTTTAAAGAATTGCGCATTGGCTTACAAATGGCCGATCGGCAAGGCGCTTTAAGCCAAGAGTCGCTGAATGCGTTTTGTATGGGTGTGCAGCAGTTTGCTGATGCACTGGATGCTTCGGTAACCTTTCCGCAGCGCGCTGCCAAGCTTAATTTGGCGGCAGAGCTGGACGAATTTTGTGCTTCGGTCGATGTATTGATTGGCTTAAATATTCCTGCTGGTAGCCGACCATTGCCGATGGAAAAGGTGCGTATTTTGGCTGAGCAAGCCGGCTTGGTGCGCAATCATGCCGATGGCACGTTCCAGTATCGTAGTGATTCAGGCAAAACCTTGTTTGTTTTAGCCAACCAAGACCAAACGCCGTTGATGTCGACTTCGCAAGGTTTAACCTTGCTATTTGACGTGCCGCGCGTAGCGGGTGGTTTGGCGGTGTTTGATTATCTGGCCGATTTTGCGCAAAACTTGGCGATGGCCTTGCATTGCGATTTGGTCGATGACAATCAAAAACCACTCAATGCTGCGAGTTTAGCCAATATCCGTAAGCAACTGAGCGGCCTGTATGCCAGCATGGATGATCGCGGTATTGCTCCCGGCTCAATGGCGGCATTGCGCTTGTTTGCCTAGGGGCTGGGCGCTTTTCGCGGTGACTCTGCGTTGTAGCAAGCTCACATAGAATGACTATGTATCGCTTACTACGCCTTGATACGCCGCGAAAATCGCTCCAGCGCGGCGGGAAGCCAAGCGTCAACAGACCCTAGATGGTTAAGATAGGCCACGCTGTTGGCCTTACCGATTTATTTAGATTTAGTTTTGAGTGGTATAGAGTGAATAGCGCCGCTTCGGTTGAAGCGGCGTTTGCTATTGAAGTCCCTAATTTGGAAATTGAATCATGCTTGAAACTGCACAGCGCGCCGAGCAATTGCGCGAAGAACTCAACCGGTATGCGTATGAATACTATGTGCTCGATCAGCCAACGGTGCCGGATGCCGAGTACGACCGTTTGTTTCAGGCTTTGCAGGCGCTAGAAGTCGCGCATCCTGAATTAAAAACCGCCGACTCACCCACGCAGCGCGTTGGTGGCGCAATCTTGCCGCAGTTTTTGCCGGTAACGCATGTGATACCGATGCTGTCGATTCGCACCGAAACCGATGTCACGGCGCAAGGCGCGTTGGCGTTTGACGCCAGTGTGCGTAAAGAGTTGGATTTAGGGGCGAGTGCACCCGAAATTGAATACGCTGCTGAATTAAAGTTTGACGGTTTGGCGATTAGTTTGCGCTATGAAGACGGCGTTTTGGTGCAGGCCGCAACCCGTGGCGACGGCGCAACGGGTGAGGATGTGACGCAAAATATTCGCACGATTAAGCAAATCCCATTGCGCCTGCGCGCCAGTCAAGGCGTAGAGGCTGCACCGCACTGGCCCAAAGTGCTCGAAGTGCGCGGCGAAGTGTATATGCGGCGCGATGATTTTGAAAAACTCAATGCGCGCCAGCGCGAGTTGGGCGAAAAAACCTTTGTTAATCCACGCAATACCGCCGCCGGTGCGGTGCGCCAGTTAGACCCTAAAATTGCCGCCGAGCGGCCTTTATCGTTTTATGGGTATGGGCTGGGGGCGATTGAGGGCTGGGATCTGCAGCCTAATACCCATAGTGGGGTGCTGGATGCTTTGGCGGAATTTGGCTTTCCGGTGTGCGAGATTCGTGAAGTAGTGCAAGGCGGCCAAGGTTTGGTGGTCTACCATCAGCGCGTAGCGCAACTGCGCGACACGCTGCCGTTTGATATCGACGGTGTGGTTTACAAAGTCAATTCATTAGCGCTGCAGCGCCAGCTGGGCTTTCGCACCCGCGAGCCACGTTGGGCGGTGGCGCATAAATACCCAGCGCAAGAAGCGCTCACCGTCGTCGAAGCGATTGATGTGCAAGTGGGCCGTACTGGCGCTTTAACGCCAGTAGCGCGCTTGGCACCGGTGTTTGTTGGCGGTGTCACCGTCACCAATGCCACGCTGCACAATCAAGATGAAATCGATCGCAAAGACGTTCGCATCGGTGACACTGTCATCGTGCGCCGTGCCGGTGATGTAATTCCAGAGGTGGTGTCGGTGGTGATCGATCGCCGACCGATGGTCGAGGTATCTGGCACTGATTTATTTGATAGAGAGCTTGCAGCACAATACCCCGCCTATCGACTGCCCGAGCAATGCCCGGTTTGTGGTTCACACGCGGTGCGCGAAGAAGGCGAGGCGGTTACGCGCTGCACTGGCGGGCTGATTTGTGCGGCACAGCGTAAAGAAGCGGTACGGCATTTTGCTTCGCGTCGCATGATGGATATCGACGGTCTTGGCGAGCGGTATATCGATAATTTGGTGGATTTGGGTTATGTCACGAGCTTAGCCGATTTGTATCGTTTAACGCTGGACGACTTTTTGGCGATGAAGCGCCGCGCCGATGAGCGCGATGGCGTAACGCCAGAAAGCGTTAAAGCTGGGCAAGTCACCAGTAAGTGGGCCGAGAATTTATTGGCAGGGATAGAAGCCAGTAAGCGCCCGCCGTTGGCGCGATTTATTTTTGCGCTGGGTATTCGCCATGTGGGTGAGTCCACCGCCAAAACGCTGGCCGATTGGTTGGGTAGCCTAGCGCGAATTCGCCATGCTCCTGCGCCTTTGCTGCGCGTATTGCCCGATATTGGCAGCACAGTGGCTGCTGCATTGGCCGAATTTTTGACCGAGCCGCATAACCAGCAAGTGATTGATGACTTTTTGGCTTTGGGGGTCGCGCCGCAGGGCGAGCATGCACCGCATCCAGCTTTGCGCGAAAAACTCACGCCTGGTGCAATGTTGGCGGCATTGGAAATTCCTAAATTAACCGCAGCGCGCTGTAATGCGCTGGCTCGATCGTTCACCAACTTGGCCGATTTGCACGGATTTAGCCTTGGTCGATTGCAAGACGCAGGCCTGCCGCTGGATCTGGCCCAGTCTTTATTGGCTTGGCTGGCAACGCCTGCGGCGCAAGTGTTGGCACAGCTCGATACCGTGCGTGCCGAATTATTGGCTGCGCTGCCTGCGGCGGATGCCGTGACGCAAGGCGTGTTAAGCGGAAAAACGCTGGTGCTTACCGGCACATTGCCGACATTAAGTCGCGATGAAGCTAAAGCGATGGTTGAAGCTGCTGGTGGCAAAGTCTCGGGTAGTGTCTCGAAAAAAACCGACTATGTCGTAGCAGGTGAAGCGGCGGGAAGTAAATTGCAAAAGGCTGAGGAATTGGGCGTGGCGGTGTTGAGTGAGGCCGATTTGATTGAGATGTTGAGCTAGGGTATCTGCTGGTAGCTGTTTTTTGGATAAGACTGCAATGAGATACCTATGGATGTTTGGTGATGTTCAGACCGTGGATTGAGGCTCTGCTGGCTGAGCTGGCGCTAAAAAATCGGTTTAAGTGCGCCGAGTGAGTCAGAGGCAGCCTGAAGATGTCTCTAATTCAGACGCGCTGCGTAGGAGCGGGCTTGCCCGCGAAGGTTTTTCTTATTTAGCGCGCAGGGCGAGCCCGCTACTCCAAATTCCATGCTTGTATCGGTTTCTAAAGCAAAAATTCGATCAGTAACAGGTTTGTCATCGCTCTCACTACAATCAGCAAGCGCATGTACATTTTGTTTAATAAAATAAACAAATTTTAAGTCTAGGTAAGTGTTGACTTTGCTGTTTAAATGTTTAAACATAACGGCATGCGTAAGTCTGATGCTCTACAATTATTTGGTTCACAAACCCGTCTCGCCGAAGCCTTGGGCTTGGGGCGTTCTGCGGTTTCGCAGTGGCCGGATGAACTCAATCAAAAACAATCCGATCAAGTGATGGGTGCTGCTTTGCGCCTAGGCTTGATCGCGTCACCTGTTCAACAAGGAAGTTCCATGCAAAAAATCCGCAAAGCCGTATTCCCTGTCGCCGGCATGGGTACGCGTTTCTTGCCAGCTACTAAGGCTAGCCCCAAAGAAATGATGTCAATCGTTGATAAACCGCTGATTCAATACGCGGTAGAAGAGGCGTTGGCTGCGGGCATTACCGAAATGATTTTTATCACGGGTCGACATAAACGCAGTATTGAAGACCACTTTGACAAAGCCGGTGAACTAGAGGCGGATTTAGAGGCTAAGCAAAAAACCAAATTGCTCGAAATCTTGCGCGGAATTATTCCTAAATCAGTGACGTGTATTTATATTCGCCAGCCCGAAGCCTTGGGTTTGGGGCATGCGGTATTGTGCGCCAAGCCAGTGGTGGGTGATGAGCCGTTCGCGGTGATTTTGGCCGACGATTTGATCGACGGCAATGGCGTCTCAGAAATGAAGCGCATGGTCGACGTATTTGACGATACCCATTGCTCGGTACTCGGGGTTGAAAAAGTAGCGATGGAAGAAACCGGCAGCTACGGCATTGTTGAAGTGTCTGAGCACGCTGGTCGCTTGCGCATTGGCAATATCGTTGAAAAACCAAAACCGGAAGAAGCACCCTCAAATTTGGCCGTTGTTGGCCGATATATCCTTACCCCGCGGATTTTTCATCACTTGCAGCACGTGCAGCCGGGTAAAGGTGGTGAAATCCAGCTCACCGACGGCATTTTTGCCTTAATGCAAGAGCAACACATCCTCGCCCATAAACTCGAAGGCACCCGCTACGACTGCGGCAGCAAAATCGGCTTCTTGAAAGCCACAGTTGAGTTGGGTATGAAACACCACGAAGTGGGGGAGGAATTTACGGCGTATTTGAAAGATTTTTGCCAAGCAAAGTAAATGTGAGTAATGAATGAAACAAAAGGGTGCTACTTCTGGTAGCACCCTTTTAATTTATTTAAGATGTACTTCTACCATAAATATTATTTTTGATCGAAAATAGGTTGTTGCTGCTTAATGGAATAGGGTTGATTAACTTATTAATACATCTAGGTAGCCAAGTTATGTACTCTCTTTGCTGTAAGCATTTCTTGTTTATGGGCATTATGGGCTGGCGTAAGTATGTAGGATAAATGATTTTTTAATATTCCTATGCCTCTCTAAAACATTTAAATTTTAGTGTTTTTTATTGGGGTTATTTTCTCAACTGAGGTTAAGCTCTAGGTTGACTCTGCGTTTTTTGAATGATGAGGCCATGATGAAGAATAGGTACGATTTCTTTTCAGAAATAATTGAAAACAATAAAGATCAACAATTTATTCAAATTGATGCGTCTAAATTTATTACTTATAGTGAATTCTTAGATCGTGCAATTCGATTGTTGAATTATCTTGTAAAGCAAGGTGTTCGCTACGGTGATCGTGTCGTAGTTTGTCTTGAAAATAGGCATGAATATTTGGAGCTTATAATGGCTCTGGGTTTGGGGGGGGTAGTAATTTGCCCTGTGGATCCTAGTGTTAATATTGGGCAATTAGATAAGATTAAATTTTTGACTAAGGCAACGATGGTCATTAATTCATATGATCAGCTAGCTTATTCATTTGATTCAACAGTCCCAGGTTGTGTGTATCAAGGTGGAGTGGCTGACCCATTTTTAATTGTTTTTTCATCAGGAACAACAGGTGCTCCAAAGGGAGTCGTGCAAACATTGGAGAATTTTTTTGGCTCAGCAATCGCTTTTGCTAAATGCGCTGATTTTTTGCCAGGGAAACTAACGTTACACAATTGGCCGATGTTTTATAATGCGGGTTTGTTTAATTTATTTGCTTGCCCATTAGTTAGTGGGGGGCGAATAAAAATTGGAACTCGGTTCTCAGCAAAGAGTATTGAAAATTTTTGGAATGATGTTATTAATTTTAAACCTGATTATATTTATCTATCGCCAACAATGGCATCGTCACTAACAAAGACATTTAACTTTTTCAAATTTGATGCTGACTTATTAAAAGAAGTCAAGGTTATATCTACTGGTTCAATTTTATATCCTTCAATTAAAAATGAGTTTTTAAAAAAATTTGGAGCATCACTTCTTCCTTGTTTTGGAGTTACAGAGTTAGGCGGGTCATTTACAATTGGTTCCTCTGAGTCTACATCTTTTTCTGTTGGTACAGTGGTTGATGCTGTCACTGTGAAGGTTTGTTCCATATCTGATTCTGAGCTTTTAGTTAGTTCCCCTTATATGGCATTAGGTTATTTGAATGATTGTGGCGGATTGGATCTGTTTGATCGTTCCGTGCCATTTCATACCGGGGATTTGGCGCGCTTAGAAAATGGTGAGTTATTTATCTCAGGAAGAAAAAAGGATTCTATAAAAAAAGGTGGAGAACTGATCAACCTTTCAGAAATTGAAGATCTTATCCTTTCTGAAAATCTGTGTGATGAATGCCTTGCAGTGGGGCGTTTAGATGTTTTTTGGGGTGAAGTTTACGATGTATTCTTTATACCAAAGCAGAATTTGCGGAGTAATGAAGTTAAAGATGCACTAATTCGCTTATTGAATTGCAATTTATCGCAAATACAGCGCCCTTCATTAATCTCGGAAGTTGCCGATATACCAAAAACATCATCAGGAAAACCGATCAAAAGGCTTATTAGCTATGAAAATATCGATGCCGATCAATTTAGAAACTGAAGTGTCGCAACTAAAGAATTCGAGCCCTAGCGTAGTGGAGTCAGGGGGGCTTTGCACGAATCCGACATTAGTTGCGAAAGCTTGTCGTCAAGCTAAAGAAGCTTTTTATAGTTGCGGGCGCTCTTCAACCGCCACGGAGCGTTCTGAAGCTTTGTATGGTGTGGCTCGTTTAATTCGAGAAAATAAGCAAGAATTTGCACGGTGTGAAGCCGCTGATACAGGTAAATTAATTGAAACGGCCCTTCTGGAGGTCGAAGGAGCCATTGCATTGTGGGAATATGCTGCAGCATTAGCGCGAAGCTCTAGCAGTCATGCATTTTCATCTTCGATGAGGCAAGGGCTTGCCGTGACTTATTCAGAGCCTGTCGGTGTGGTTGGGCTTATTGTGCCATGGAATTATCCGCTGGTTACTACTTCAGAGCGTATGCCTTTTGCACTTGGGGCGGGTTGTGCTGTTGTATTAAAACCTAGTGAGGTTGCAGTTGGAGCTTTGCCTTTATTAATTCAAATAATTGTAGATAGTCACTTATTTCCCTCTCATATGGTGCAGGTTGTATATGGCGCAGGTGAGAGTGTTGGAAGTCAATTATGTATTAACTCAGATGTGAATATGATTGCGTTTGTTGGCTCAACTAAAGTTGGTCGTTTAATCGAATCTGCAGCAACCCTAACAGGTAAGCGTGTATCTGCTGAAATGGGGGGAAATAATTTTGTTGCAATTTATGCGGATGCTGATTTCGAGGCCGCTGCTCACGCTGTTATTGTTGGAGGTTTTCGAAATGCAGGGCAGGCTTGTATTGCAGGCACCCATGTTATGGTTGATCCAAAAATTGCAAAGGAGTTTGCGAGTGCCTTGCAGAGACAGTTTGACTTAATTTATGGGTCGTCCGATGAGAATATTCAATCCACAATTAGTTTGAAACATCAAGCTAGTGTTGTTGATGTAATTGAAGCTGCATTGGAAGAAGGTTTAGGGTTTTTGCCTGGGTGTTGTTTGAAAGTGGCGGGAAATAAATTAATACCAATTATTTTTGATGATGTTCCTCTGTCATCAATACTTTTTAAAAATGAAATATTTGGTCCGATTATTACGGTTTCCTATATAAATCAAAATGATTTTATTGATATAGTCAATAGCTCGGATTATGGATTGGCTGCATATGTATGGACTACCTCAGTAACGAATGCATTACACGTTACTAAACAATTGCGTGTAGGCCGAATTTGGGTAAATGCCCCTCCAGATTATTGGTTGCCTGAACTGCCTGTCGGGGGCTTTGGGGCTTCTGGTTATGGACGTGAGTCTGGTCCAAATGGGTTGGATACATATTGCCTAACAAAGTCAGTAATTATTTATTAAGATTAAATTGTATTTAATAAATAAAATATCACTTACTAAGTGTATGCGCTATTGGTTTATTGAGTGCTATATACCCTAGGTTTATATAAATTAATTATTTAGCTAAGAAACATACAATCTTAACTTGACTTGGTAGGTCCCTTATGTATGAGATTTTGTTTTTGACGTATTGTTTTTTAAAAGGGAAGCTTTAATGTCTCATTTGTCACGACCGCTTTCTCTAGTTGAGAAACTTAAGCAGAATACTGTTCAAGAATTTATTAATAAATTCTTATGGAGTAAAAGTAATAATGCACCTTTAGTGGTCGAGCTTGATCCAACAACGGCTTGTAATTTGGCTTGCCATGACTGCATCAGCGCCAATTTGCTCAATCAGGGCGGAATTGATAATGATCGTCTTTTACTTTTAGCACAAGAATTTGCAGATCATGGTGTTAGGGCTGTCGTGCTGATTGGAGGGGGCGAACCCATGGCCCACCCTAAATTTGGTGATCTAGTTCGATCGTTGCATGCTTGTGGTATTAAGGTGGGAGTTACAACCAATGGGACACTGATTGGTCGATATTTAACAGAATGTGCTGAAATGACAAATTGGCTTCGAGTTTCTGTTGATGCTGGAAGTGAAGAGGTTTTTGCAGATTTTCGACCGCATGCTAGTGGTAAATCTCAATTTAATTTAGTTATTGAGAATATGAAAGAACTGATCAATAAGAAAACTGGATTGGTTGGTTATTCATTTTTGTTGTTATCAAAACGAGATAAAGATGGTAGCTTGCTTCGTACAAATGCCATTGATATTGAAAAGGCCGCACGTTTAGCAAAAACAATAGGTTGTGATTATTTTGAATTAAAACCAGCTTTCGATATGATGCATTTTTTACAACGACAAGAATCAGCTGTCGTTGACTTAGTTAATAGAAATTTGAAAGCTATTCATGACTTGGCAGATGAGAATTTTAAAATTATTGCCCCACTAACTTTGGAAGATGCATTGAACGGTATTGGTACTCAGATTAAGTCTTACAATCGCTGTTTAACGGCAGAGCTAAGAACTGTTATAACTCCAAGTGGTGCTTATGTTTGTCCTTATCATCGAGGTAATTTAAATATGCGCATTGGTGATATTGCTAAAATATCACTTGAAGAGTTATGGAAAGGAGAACGGCGAAGTAAAGTGATGGAGCGTGTGGATCCATCTAAGCATTGTACATTTCATTGCATCAGACATGAGTCAAATTTATTGCTCGAAAGTATGGCCTCGGGTGAGGTGGTAGATGTTGTTTCTGATTTTGATTTATTTATATAGTGAGAAAATAAATGAAATATCTCAACTATGATGAATTGATCGAAATAGGATTTTCTTCTGTCGGTGTTGATACTAAAATTTCTCGTAGAGCTATATTTTACGATATATCAGGTAGTATTGGCGATAATGTTCGTATTGATGATTTTTCTATCCTAACAGGTTGGGTGGTGATTGGTAATGATGCGCATATTTCACCATTTTGTTTTTTGGGGGGGACAGGAGGGCGTATTACATTAGGTGTAGGTGTGGGCCTTTCAACGCATGTTAGTATTTTTACAAAAAGTGATGATTACCAAGAAAGATCAACAGGCCTACGAGGTAAGGTGAGTGGTGATGTTTTTGTGGGTGATTATTCTATTTTTGGAGCGCAGTGTGTATTGCTCCCAGGTGCTGAAATTGGTAAACATTGTTCAATTGGTGTTGGCTGTGTTGTGCATAATAAATTACTAGATTCAGGACGCTATATTAGTGTAGGAATTAAGTCTGTCATGTTGCCATGAGGAGTGAAATATGGAAGATGTAAAGAGTTGGCTTTTGCGTATTTTACAAGATAATGGATATTCTGAAATAATACGAGATCAGCCATTATTTGAACAGATTGATTCATTTATGGTAGTTGAGATTATTTTGGTATGTGAGGAAAAGTATTGTTTTTCTGGTGGGATAAATAACGATGGTTTTTCGAAATATACTTTTGATGAAATTGTTGAGTTAATTTTGAAAAGCAACTAAAAGATAGTTAGGTGGTTAGTGTTTTTTTAGGGTTTAATTGACTGTTTTCATGGTAGTAAGAATTGGTTTTTGGTTTTATTAGTTTATAGTGGTTTAACTTTTTTTGAAGGCAAGTAATTTATTGCACAATAATTTACTTCATTTTATTAAATGTTTTGATTGAAGCTACATGGGTCGTGTGTAGTGATTGCATCTGAAATATCTAATTTATGTTGTGGAAAATATTTCGAAATTGATTCGTTTTCTTTGAGAGGTAGGTGTGTCGTTAAATAAAAACTTGTTTGATGCAGCACTACACCCTGGTATCCGTGCATTAATAGCTTCGTCTAATCAATATCTCAGACAGACTGAAAGTGTTACATTTAATAGCTTATTAGATTCTAGTGGACAGTTTCTTGAGGGTGTTAGTTTTTTACGTAATTGCCCGCTGTGCAATAAATCACATTATGAAGGCTCTCTAGAAATAAGTGCGCATGGAATGCAATTGCTTCGTTGCCCTCAATGTCAATTGATCTATAGTCGTGAAGTAATTAACAAAAAAATTGAGCTTGAACGATATGTAGCCAGTTCTACGTCTGATGCTAATTTAGCATTAAAGATTAATTCTGCTTATGCAACGCTGGAACAAAAAAAGTCTAATTATGTTATTGCTCGATTGGTAGAGTATGCAGGTAATAAAGGTAGGTTGCTTGATATTGGCTCATCGACAGGATCTTTACTATTAGCGGCTGAAGCTAATGGGTGGGGGGCGTGCGGTATTGAAATTAATGTCGAAGCTGTAAATATTAGCAAAAAAAATGGACTCAGTGTTATTTGCGATGAGTTTCCATGTCAATTTCCTGAGGATTGGCGCGATTTTAATGCTGTTTCTTTATTTGATGTGTTAGAGCATATTGTGGAGCCATTAGATTTTCTAGCTGAATTATCAATGCATGTGCCGCCCGGAGGGTGGTTGATGATACAAGTGCCAAATTATCGAAGTTTGTTACTGACAATTGAAGGGGCTAAAAATAATAACATTTGCCACGGGCATTGGAGTTATTTTGAGGAAGAAACCTTGCTTAAACTAATGCAGAAGGCTGGTTATGAAGTGAAATTTTTTGAAACTTATATTACTGAGTTAGATCGTGTATTTATGCATTCTGATCAGGATATTAGTTCTGCTTGGTTCACTTTAACGGGGGAATGTTTAACACAACCACGAAACTTAACGGTAGATCAATTGCATGAATATCTATTGGGCTACAAGTTATTTGGCCTGTTTCAGAAGGTGTCATCAGTATGAGTAAAATTCCTTTCGGCAAGCCATTTATTGTTGGTAAAGAGTTATTTTATATTGCGCAAGCAGTAATTAATGGTTCTATTTCTGGTGATGGCTTATTTACAAGGCGATGTCAGGAATGGCTTGAGACAGAATTGCATTGTAAAAAAGTGCTGTTAACTCAGTCTTGTACTGCTGCTTTGGAAATGACGGCTATTCTTGCAAACATAGGTCCTGGCGATGAAGTTATTATGCCTTCATTTACTTTCGTTTCAACTGCGAACGCATTTGTATTAAGGGGTGGTGTCCCGGTTTTTGTTGATATACGCCAAGACACTTTAAATATCGATGAGCGGCTTGTTGAGTCGGCAATTACTGAGCGTACTAAGGCTATTGTTGTAGTGCACTATGCTGGCCAGCCTTGTGAGATGAGCGTATTTGAATCTATTTGTAGAAAGTATAATTTATTTTTGGTGGAAGATGCCGCTCAAGCTATTTTGGCATCTGATGGAAGCAGGGCTCTGGGAACAATTGGTGATATGGGTTGTGTTAGTTTTCATGAGACTAAGAATATTATTAGTGGTGAAGGTGGGGCTTTGCTGATTAATAATCCTGAGTTGATTGAACGTGCAGAAATAATTTGGCATAAAGGAACAAATCGTAAAGCTTTTTATCAGGGTCAAGTAGATAAGTATACTTGGGTTGATATAGGTTCCTCATTCTTGCCTAGTGAATTAACGGCAGCATTTTTATTTGCTCAGTTAGAGCAGGCAAAAAGGATCAATTCTAATCGTAGATCTTTGTTTGAAAAATACCTTAACATTCTGCAGCCTTTAGCAAACGAAGGTTTTTTTTCATTGCCTTATACGCGCGAAGGACTTCTTTCGAATGGTCATGTTTTCTATATAATTTGTAAAAATGATATTGAACGTCAAAATTTGATATCCTATCTTGCAGAGCAAGGAATTAATGCGGTATTTCATTATGTACCTCTCCATAATTCACCTGCCGGCATGCGCTTTGGTCGAACGGCAGGTGAATTAAATGTCACTGAGGATATATCCAGACGACTGCTTAGGTTACCAATGTTTAGTGAGATGAGTCATGTTCAAGTTAGGTATATTTGTCAACATTTAGCCTTGTTTTATCATGCAAAAAATTGAATTTATGTGCTGGGTTTTTTAATATTTTCGCTATTTGTTGTTCTGTGTGTGTCGTATTTGTTAGGTAGTTATTATGAAGATTTTTAAATGACTGTAAGTTAAGTGTTTCGGCTCTATATGGTTAGAAGGTGTAAAAATTACAGTCAATTTTATCGTTGGTTTGTAGTGTAATGTTTTAAATCGAGTGGGATGACTGAGGTTAATTTATTTTTTTCATTGTTTAATCTTTTTCCGAATTAGGAATTTAGCATGCGCACGTGTTTTTTATTATGGCAGAGCAATTATGTCTTTTGAGCTTAATGTTTCAACTAATTTGATTCGGTTTAACGATGGAATTGCAGAGATAAAGAAATTATTAAATGATAAAAATAATGAGCTTGCACTGCGTCAAGCACAAGGACTCGCAGCATTTGCTTGGCATAATAGTACGGGAGTATTTTCTTCGCCGGAATTGGAGGAGTTAATAGCTCGTGCTTCTGCGTGCTTACCTGCTTGTTCGATTAAGTTGCAAGAAATAAACAAGCAAGGAGGGCGTCATGTAGTAATGCTAATGAGTAGCTTATCAGCGAGTGGAGGGCATAGTAGAATTGCTTGGCGTTGGATGGAATTAGATTGTCATTCGCAGTACACATTGGTCTTGACAAATCAAATTGAATGTTTGCCAATTCAATTAAAGAAACTTATTGATCAAAGACGTTTAAAAGTTGAAATTTTAAATGAGTCAACATTATTGGAGCGCGCAATTAAATTGCGTTCGTTGTTTCGTTTGGCTGATTTTATTGTATTATTGATTCATCCATATGAAGTTTTAGCGAATGCTGCACTCGCTGGAATGGAGTCTCCACCTCCTGTTTTGTTTCAAGATCATGCATCGCATGCATTTTCTTTGGGTGTAACTGTATCTAATGTTGTCCTCAGTATGTCAGGGGCTTTATTGCAAAGTCGTAAAGGTATTTCTCCCGAACATATTAAGTGGCTTCCATTGCCGCTTGATTTTAATCGATTGAATTCGATAGTTGAATTTGATATTCGAAAGCAGTACGGCATATCAAATGATGATTTCTTATTAATGTCCTGCGGTTCACCATATAAATATTTATCTATTGACGGTGTAAGTTTGGCTGACATAGTATCTCCGATTTTAGAGAAAAATAAACACGTCCATTTAATGGTGGTCGGTCCGGATTATACTAATCCATGGGATGAATTGCGTGTAAAATTTCCTGAGAGATTGCATTGCGTAGGACATTTGTACGAAGAAGCACTGGTTGCCGCTTATTCTGCTTGCGACATTTATCTTGACTCTACTCCATTTACTTCCCCTACTGCTCTATTCGAAGCAGCTGCAATGACAAAGCCAGTGGTTAGATTTGCTCCTGTGGAATGGAGAAAGTGCGAATTTTCTTTAGATATTGAATCAACAATGCCAACTTCACTTTATGTTTGGTCTGACAAAATATCGTATTGCAAAGACGTGCAGCGCCTTATTGATGATAAAGAATTTAGGGCTTGGCGTGGTAAATTAGGTTATACATCAACGCGATTATTTCATGCAGATGAAACTTTTAGTTATGCACTTGATGCTGCTTATGAGCAAGCTTCGTATTTAGAAAGAATTACAATTGATCCGTATGTTTCAGCTGCGCGCTATACCCTGATTGATAATTTATTGCAACAATTAGGGGGGAATATGTCTCGCCAGTGTGAGTTGGATCAAACTTTAAATTCAAATAAATTGGAGGGGCAGCCTAGTATAGCTGTTGTCTTGCATTTATATTATTTGGATCAATGGAAAGACATTGTAGTTTCACTTGAAAATATTCCAGTCGATTTTGATTTGATTGTGACAACAACACCTGAAAATCAAGGACGAGTCGGAGACTTGCTCACTCATGCATATCCTGCGGCTAAATTATACATCACAGAAAATCGTGGCAGAGATATCGGGCCTCTAATCACCCTATTGCAGTATGAAAATCTGAGTAAGTATGATTTTGTTTGTAAATTACACACTAAAAAATCATTGCATTTAGATCCTGAATTTGTACAAAAATGGCGTAATGAAGTACTGAATTCTTTGCTGCCGTCTCCGGACGGTGTCAAAGCCATTCTTGATTTATTTAATGCACGTCCAGAGGTGGGCATTATTGCCGGCGCTGGAGGATTGTTGCACGCGCATTATTCACCAGGTGGCAATATTAATTTGTTGCGTGAATTAGCCGCACGCTTGGGTTTTAATTTGGATGAAATGGCCTATGAGTTCCCTGGTGCCTCGATGTTTTGGTGTCGCGGGCGAGTATTTGATTCATTACGTTCGCTAAATATTACGGTAGATGATTTTGAGCCTGAGTTGGGCCAAACCAATGGCACGCTTGCACATGCGATCGAACGCTTATTTCCTTTAATTGCTTATCATCAAGGTCTATTAACGGTTGACGCTGGTTATCAGGGTAATGTACCTAATCCACGATTCCCTAATAGCAGTGAAGAATATTTGGATTGGCTAAATCAGCAAAAACTCAGTGAGTCAGAGGCTAAGCATTTTGATATTCATGCTGAATCAACTGTAATGCCAAAAGTAACAATTTGCATTATTGATCGTTTTGGTGATAAAAATTTAGTTATTAAAACGATTAAGAGTATCTCTCAGCAACTCTATTCTAATTTGAATGTAATGATTTGCTCTGCAGCTGAAAATCCTATGCCAGGTGGAGGGTTAGATTGGATTAAAACGAATCAAGATTTTTACTCTACATGTTTAAATTTTAATCATGATTGTGATTGGTTGGGTTTTTTAGAAGCTGGTGATGAATTGACGCTGTCTGGTTTGTTGCTCGCGATGCATCAAATCGTTGATAAAGAAGAATGGAAGTCGGTATATTTTGATGATGACATCATTAATCTAGATGGTCGACCAGCTTGCCCAAGATTTAAACCCTACTTTGATATCAATTTAATTCGCAGCATGCCTTATGCTGATGGATTTTTACTTTTAAGACATGATCAGCTAGAGCTACTTCAGTCAATAAAAACCGATTTTTTTGGTTGTGAACAAATTGCAGTTTTATTGTCTATTTATGAATGTTATGGCGCACAGTCGATTGGGCATGTATCTGAACTTGTTGCTCATTTAAATATTAATGATGCCCGCGTCTTATCTAATTTGACGCGTTATCAAGCATTTGTCGGCTTGATTTATGAGCATTTTGATCGATTAGGTATTGTTGCTGAAATTTTAGATAATCAGCGTGTTGAAGGCGCTGTACGTATTCAATATGCCATATCAGATTCTCCTTTGGTAAGTATTATTATTCCAACAAAGAATCAATTGCCAATGTTGCAACGGTGTCTTGAATCTATATTAGAAAAGACCAGTTATCAAACGTATGAAATTATTGTGGTTGATAATCAAAGTGATGATCCGCGGGTCGCACCTTATTTGCAGCAGCTTGAATCAATATTAGCTGGGAAACTTCGCGTTTTATCGTATCCGCATGCATTTAATTTTTCTGCGATAAATAATTTTGCGGTCAGTCAAGCACGTGGTGAGTATTTGGTGTTGTTAAATAATGATACGGCGATGATTCAAAGTTCATGGCTCGATGAATTATTGCATCATGCGGCGCGCCCTGACGTTGGTGTTGTTGGTGCGAAATTATTATATCCAAGCGGACTTGTACAGCACGCAGGTGTGGTATTGGGTTTGCGTGGTCCTGCTGATCACCCATGCATTGGGGCTGCGCACGAAAGCTCTGGCTATATGCATCGTTTGCAATTGGAGCAGAATTATTCTGCAGTGACTGCTGCGTGTTTAATGATTCGCCGATCAGTTTATCAGCAGGTTGGTGGCATGAATGAAGTAGATTTTAAGGTTTCGTATAACGATGTCGATTTGTGTTTGAAAGTCGGTGAGTTGGGTCTGTTGGTAGTTTGGACGCCATTTTCGGTCGTGTTGCATGAAGGAAGTGTTAGTCAGAATACGGTTGATGTAGCCAAGCAAACGGAAAAATTGCGCCGTTTCCAATCCGAGCAGCAAGCAATGTATGCCAAATGGTCGACTAAAATTGGTAATGATCCGGCATATAACAAAAATTTAACATTAAGTGGTAATGGTTTTGAGTTAGAACATCGCGCTTTATTAAGCTGGAATCCATTAACATGGCATCCTGCGCCAAAAATATTATGTCATCCTGCTGATCAAATGGGATGTGGAAATTATCGATTGATTCAGCCGTTTTTGGCGCTTGAACAAGAGTTGAAAATCACCGGTTCATTAACGTTTGAGTTATTACCACCGTTTGAATTGGCGAAATACAATCCTGACGTCATGATTTTTCAAAGGCAAATTACAG
This sequence comes from Deefgea piscis, assembly GCF_019665785.1. NCBI lineage: Bacteria > Pseudomonadati > Pseudomonadota > Betaproteobacteria > Neisseriales > Chitinibacteraceae > Deefgea > Deefgea piscis. The sequence continues at coordinate 2,343,634 of NZ_CP081149.1, read as the reverse complement.
AGCAGCAGCTTGAGTTTATGCGACAAGCTAGATCATGTAATTCGTCATTTAAAATTTATGAATTAGATGATTATTTGCCTAATTTGCCATTAAAAAGTGCGCATCGTGATCAAATGCCGAAAGACGTATTGAAGTCGCTACGTAAAGCATTAACCATGGTGGATCGATTTGTTGTGTCAACGGATGAATTGGCGAATGCTTATTCAGGTTTGCATTCAAATATTCATGTCGTCAATAACTATTTGTCACCGAGTGTTTGGGGGGGGGTATCGTCCGCAAGACGGCAATCTAAAAAGCCTAGAGTAGGATGGGCCGGGGGGGTAAGTCATACCGGTGATTTGGAGTTGATTGCGGACGTGGTGAAAGAATTGGCCGGTGAAGTGGAATGGGTGTTTTTTGGTATGTGCCCAGATAAGCTCAGGCCATATGTGCATGAATTTCATGCTGGCGTGCCGATTAATGAATATCCAACAAAATTGGCTAGTTTAAATCTTGATGTGGCTCTGGCTCCGCTCGAGCATAATTTGTTTAATCGTTGTAAGAGTAATCTTCGTTTACTTGAGTATGGTGTTTGTGGCTACCCAGTGATTTGTACTGATATTGAGCCGTATGCGCAGCATTTACCGGTAACACGGGTTAAAAATAGGCATAAAGATTGGGTTGATGCCATTCGTGCACATACGGCGGATTTAGATCATGCGGCCAGAATGGGGGATGAGTTAAAGTTTGCAGTAAACAAAGACTGGATGTTGCGTGAGCACAATCTGGATTTGTGGTTGGCGGCTTGGAGCGGGGCGAAATCGTAAGTGTTTTAAATCGAAGGTATGCAATTTGAATTTTTGACTAAAGTTATGCATTGCTTAACCGATAACTAGTGCAAGGGAGCTTTTGAAGCTGACCCGAAACTAATTAGGTAGTAATAAAACAAGTTAGGCGCGCAAGGAGATTTATCATGCAAGTCATTAATACCAACGTACCTTCGCTAACGGCCCAGAATAACTTAGCAAAGTCGTCATCAAGCCTGAATACCTCTTTGGAGCGTCTTTCTTCGGGTTTACGCATTAACAGTGCAAAAGATGATGCTGCCGGTTTAGCGATTTCAGAGCGCTTCACATCGCAAATCCGCGGTATGGATCAAGCGAAGCGTAATGCCAACGATGGCGTTTCATTAGCGCAAACGGGTGAGGGCGCGCTATCGCAAATGGGTAATATTTTACAACGCGTTCGTGAGTTGGCCGTTCAGTCTGGTAATGCAACGAACTCAACTTCTGATCGCGCTGCATTGAATGCTGAGGTTTCGCAGTTAGTTTCTGAGTTGGATCGTTTTTCAACTTCGACGGAATTTAACGGTCAAAAATTGTTTGACGGTAGTTTTTCTGCATCGACTTTCCAAGTGGGCGCCAATGCCAATCAAACCATTACCGCGAATACTGCGAATTTGCGTACCAATCAATATGGTACTTACCAGATGGGTGTGGGTAATGGTACTGGAACGTTAGCCACGACCAATAGTGTGAGTGGTACGTCAATGGTTAGCGCAGGCGCAACGGGTACGGTTAACGTTGCCGGTGTGGCCGTGGCATCGGGCGGGGGGGCTTTTAGCATTAATGGCAGCTCAATTACCGTATCAGGTACTGATATGGCGAGCGATATTGCCAAAAAAATTAATGATGCAGGTACTGGCGTGACCGCGACAGCCCGAACTGAGGTGAATTTAGGTCTTGGCTCAGGCTCGTATAGCTTAACTGTCGCATCGAAAAGCAGTACGTTTGAAGCGATTTCATTTAACGTGACGGATTCCGATTCTGATGGTTCAGTAGAAGCAGAAGATTATGCGCAGGCTGTTGCAGCATTTAATGCCAAATCATCGAAAACAGGCGTGACTGCTCAGCTAGCTACGTATCAAGATTCTTCTAAAACAACAGTGTATGCATTGAAACTGGTGGCTGATGATGGCGCTAATATTTCAATGAATTCAGCAGGCGTTGCAAGTGGTTTTGGTGGCGCGGTTCAAGTCTATAACCGTGATAATGCCGCTTCGAGTGGTTCTACTCAGTTTGTTTCAAGTGGTTCGGTAGGGCTTTCTACGACAGGTCCAAGTACTGGTAGTGTGACTTTTGGTGGTCAAATTACACTCAACTCATCTAGCTCTTACTCAGTGTCAACCAGTGGTGCTTCGTTTAGCTCTGGTACTTTAGCGGTAGGTGGTAGCTCATCAACAGTGTCATTGGCTTCAGGCCAGGCTTATGCATCAACATTGAAAACGGTTGAAAAACTCGATATTTCTACAGTTGAAAACTCAGTTCAAGCGCTACGTGTTGTTGATGACGCTTTGGCTGCAGTGAATGACCAACGCGCTAAATTCGGTGCCTTGCAAAGCCGCTTCCAAGCTACGATTAATAATCTATCTACTACATCAGAGAATATGAGTGCAGCACGTAGTCGAATTCGAGATGCGGATTTTGCTTCAGAAACAGCCGCCTTAACTCGAGCACAAGTATTGCAACAAGCAGGTACTGCGATGTTGGGGCAAGCGAATGCACTGCCAAATCAAGTGCTTAGCTTGCTAAGGGGTTAATCGGTAATTAGATTGGCACAATGAAATATAAATTGTGTAGCCCCAGTGATTATTTGATTGCTGGGGCATTTCTACAGGAGTGATGATCATGCAAATTCAATCCAATTTAGCCGCTCAGTCCTTGATTGTACCGGCGATGAAAGTGGCCACCACAGATGCTGCTGTTGCTCAATCAGCTCAGCAAACCACAGTTTCAAATTCTGCAGCATCGACCACTGTCGGAGCTGCATCGCCATCTGATCCTCAGTTGTTGAATCAATCAGTTGAGAAACTCAATAATATGGTTCAGGGTTTAGCCAATGGTTTGCAGTTCTCGGTTGATGAAGAATCAAAAGTGCCGGTAGTTAAACTTGTCGATTTAGATACTAAAGAAGTCATTCGACAAATACCAACAGAAGAGGCAATATCTATTGCACAAGCTATTGATCGTTTTCAAGGGCTTTTAGTAAAAGAAAAAGCATAACAACGGTTGTTATTGGTCTAAAAGGGGATTGCCATGCCATCAATTACTTCGTCGGGATCGGGCTCAGGCATTGATATTAATGGTTTAATTAGCCAATTAATGACCGCGGAAAAAATGCCGCTGCAAGTCTTGGATAAAAAAGAATTAACATTTCAAGCTAAAATTACAGCGCTTGGTACTTTAAAAGGTGCCATGTCTACATTTCAGACCGCTGTCCGTGGTTTATCAGATGTTAATAAATTTAAAAGCACCAATGTCTCAATTGCCGATGCAACCATTGGTACTGCCAGCTCAAGTACTATTGCTCAAGCAGGCACTTCAACACTTGAAGTGAGTCAATTAGCTCAGAACCAAAAATTAACCACGGGTGTTTTTACGTCGGTAAATTCACCGGTTGGTACCGGCAAAATTACTTTGCAATTTGGGACTGTAGATTCAAAAGATACGCCATCAAATGCCGATGATACTTTTACCGTTAATTCCGCAAAAGCCTCGATTTCAATCAATATTACAGCGTCAAATAATTCGCTTGCCGGTGTAAGGGATGCCGTGAATGCAGCCAATGCTGGAGTAACGGCAAGTATTTTAAATGACGGCTCTGGAAATCGTTTGGTACTGACCAGCAAAGACTCGGGTGCCGCCAATTCAATGCGATTAGTAGTCGAGGATACTGACGGCAACCAAACAGACACTAATGGTTTATCGGCACTTAGCTATGATCCAACGGGCACACGAAATTTACTTGAAACGCAAACGGCAAAAGACGCCAAGCTAAAAATTGATGGGATTAGTGTATCTAAACCTTCAAACACAATTAATGATGCGATTCAAGGTGTTACGCTTAATTTATTGAAAGTCACAACTACGCCAACAACCATCACGATTGGCAATGATGCGAGTGGCATTAAAACGTCGGTACAAAGTTTTGTTAAAGCATTTAATGAACTCAATAAATCACTCAGTGATTTATCTAGCTACGACCCCAAAACGGGTAAGGCTGGCATTCTGAATGGGGAAACAGCTATTCGTTCTGTACAGCAAGAGCTACGTGCAGTATTGAATCGGCCCTTAGGTGCCGGTAGCTTTTTTCAATCTTTATCTGAAGTTGGGATTAGTTTAGATAAAGCCGGCGCAATGACTTTAAATGAAACCAAGCTTCAGCAAGCTATTGCATCCAATCCAGGTGCAGTTGCGAATTTATTTACCGTCAATGGCATATCGAGCGACCCGAATATAAAATATATTTCCTCAACCAATCAAACCGTTGCAGGAAAATATCCGATATCAATTACATCGCCAGCTACGCAAGCTAAATTTTCAGGAACTGCTTTACCCTTTATGAAGATCGATGGCGCCAATAAATCCGCGTCAATTAGTTTGGCCGGCGCTTCGTCGAGTATTTCGATGGTTGCTGGCAATTACACCTCACAGCAGTTAGCCGATCAAATTAAATCCAAAATTACGGCTAATACAAATTTATTCACAACAGGCGATACTGTGAGTGTGGACTATAACTCATCAACAAAATTATTTGATATCAAGCATGTACGTGCTGGAACAACTAGCTCAATGTCATTAAATATTGCCAATACAAGCCAGCCTTTAACCATTGACGCAAACAACGACTCGATCATGGTGGCGATTGATGATATTTCTAGCTCAAGTATAAAACTTAAGCAGGGGGCATATGCTAATCCTACCGATTTAGCCGCAGAATTACAGTCAAAAATCAATGGTGACGCCAGTTTAGTAAAATCAGGTAAATCAGTGATTGTTAACTTTAATGAGAAAACCAGTAGCTTTGAAATTTTATCTTCAAGCTATGGTTCTAAATCAAATGTGCAAATTAGCAGTGTAGGCACTTCTTCATTGGCAACATTGGGTATTAATATTGCCGGAATGGCTTCTGGCAGTGATGTAGTGGGTACCATTGGTGGTGAGGCTGCTACTGGAGATGGCCAGCTATTAACTGGTACAGGTAAAGCCAGTGGCATGGTAGTGAGTGCGAGCGCGAGTACGGCTGGTGATTTTGGATCAATTAGTTTTAGTCGTGGCTTTGCATTTAATTTAGATAAAGCACTGGACGCGATGCTATCGAATCAAGGCGCAATTGCAAGTCGTGTTACTGGCGTTAATAAATCAGTCGAGGGGATTGGTGAGCAACGTATTCGCCTGAATCGACAATATGAAATGACTGAAAAATTGTATCGTCAGCAATTTACTGCGATGGATATCGCAATTTCAAATATGAAAAATATAAGTAATAGTTTGACTTCACAATTGGCAAATTTACCAAAGTAAGATAGCGCAGTTTGAGGTTAAGATAATGAGTGTGATGAAAAAAGCAATCTCTGCATATGGACAGGCGAGTATCGATTTAGTTGTTGAGAGCGCTAGCCCACATCAGCTAATTGTTATGCTGTATGAAGGTGCAATTAAGTCTGTTGTTACTGCCCGTTTTCAAATGGAACAAGGCAAAATTGCTGAAAAAGGCGCTGCAATTTCAAAAGCAATCGCTATTCTTGATGATGGTTTGCGTTTGGCTTTAGATCATGAGCAAGGTGGAGAGTTGGTTGAAAATCTAGACCGGCTGTATGAGTATTTAAGTTTTCAGTTATTAACTGCAAATATTAATAATGATGTCAATGCATTGGTTCATGTGATCGAAATATTAACGCAGCTAAAAGAAGCTTGGCAGTCCATTGGACCTAATCAATTAAATGCGGGATTGGCTATTTCGCAAGAAAAAGGAGTGGCTGCTCGCGATGCTGCAAGCTATGGAAAAGCCTGATTTAGCGGTATATCAGCAGCTTTGGCAGCTTTCGAACGAGGTGATGCTTGCTGCTGAACAAGAGGACTGGGATAAATCATTGCTCATTCAGCAGCAATTGCATGATTTATATCAGAAATTGCCTGCCTTAGATTTGAATTTAATACCTGAAGAATCACGCGATGATTTGCTGGCTTTGTTGGGTCGAGTGAATGATAATTTATTGAAGCTCGATACTCTTTATGTTGAGCGCAGAGCATTTTTGGCTGATTTTTTACAAGGTGCAAGTAACTTACACAAAGTAAATAAAGCTTATTTTAGTGGGTGATAGAATAGGGGCGGCGTTATGTTGGTGATTACATGGCCTCAATTGTTATATGTTAGCTTAATTGTTGTATTGTTTTATATTGGTGAATTGGTTTTTTTCTTTTTTAAGCAGAAAAAAATCAACTCTAGTTTTTTGCTTAAAAATCAAAGTGCTGAAATTTTAGGGTTAAAACAAGAGCTTGAACTGATTAAAATTCGATTGGCGGCGTTTGCTGCGTCGCTACCTGCCGATACCCCGCTGACCAATGAAGAACCTCGTCATCTTGCGAGTGAATCCCCTTATGCGCACGCGATTCGTTTAGCGCAGACTGGGGCAGATGCGCCGGAAGTGGCGGCCGCTTGCGGGATATCTCGCGGCGAAGCTGATTTGATCGTGGCGATTTATCGTAGCGCGGAACGCAACTAATGCTACCGGGCAATATGGCCAGCACCTTGCTAACGCAATATTTGCGTGGTCAGCAAGGTGTTTTAGAGGCGGTCAAACTCTCTCCTGATGATATTCGCCTTACCGTTGGTGAGAAAGTTCAAGCGACGGTAACCAATCTGTTACCCAATGGCCGCTTTGCCGTACTGATTAAAGATCAGTTGCTCGATCTCAACCTACCTCGTAATACCCAGCCGGGTGAAACACTGGATTTAACGGTGTTGGCCAAAACGCCAACGCTCACCTTTAGTCTGGCTCAAGCTGAAGCCAAACCGACATTAGCGCCGCCGCCCAATGTGGCATTAAGTAAAGGTGCTGCGATGCTCAGCGCGGTGTTAAACGCGCCGACGGATGGCAAAACGGCGGTGCTACAACAGGCGCAGCCTTTGTTTGTGGGGGCACCTAATTCGGCGCAATTGGCGGGCCAATTGGCTGGTCGTTTAGCAGAAAGTGGTTTGTTTTATGAATCACATCAAGCCGAATGGGTGAGTGGGCAGCGGCCTTTACAAACCTTGCTCAAAGAGCCTCAAGCGCAATTTAATCTTGGTGCCGAACAAACTCCCAAGGGTGATCTGCCTTTAGCGCGTCAAACCACGGCCATGACGGCGGATGCCTTGTTGTTGCATAAAAAAAATGAGGATATGCCGCCCGAGCAAGCGATGCGGCAATTAGTTCGCCAGCAAATTGATTTACTTGAGCAGCGGCCTTTGATTTGGCAAGGGGCGGCGTGGCCCGATCAGCCTTTGCGTTGGGAATTAGAGTTAAAAAACGAGGGTGAGGCGCATAGCGAGCACAACCCTGCGCAGCAGCAATGGCAGACCAAACTGGATTTAACTTTGCCTAAGCTCGGTGAGTTGGGTGTTGTTGCTAGCTTGCAACACGGGCAGTTTCATTTGCGCTTTAACGCGCTGAACGCAGATACCGCAGATTTACTCAAGCAGCAGCAAGCTAGCTTGCTCGAGCGGTTTGCGGCGGCAGGGCTTAATGTCGTGCAATATCAGGTCAGCAATGAGCCATAAACCCTTATCACGCGCGGTTGCGCTGGCTTATCGAGAAGGCAGCAGTGCGCCGCGCGTGGTGGCTAAAGGGCAGGGTTTGCTGGCCGAACGTATTATCGAAAAAGCCAAAGAGGCCGGTATCTTTGTGCATGATTCGCCAGAAATGGTGTCTTTATTGATGCAAGTTGATTTAGACAGCCAGATTCCCGCGCAGCTGTATCGCGCTGTGGCAGAATTGCTGGCGTTTATTTATATGCTCGAGCGGGGTGACACCGTCACCGCGCCTGATTTTAGTCATTTATCTGCTTTAAGCGAGCCGCAGGCTGCGCCTTTAGTTATTGATCCGACGGACTCCTTGTGAATATTTCTTCAGTCTCTTTACGCCGCAGTCAGCTGGCGGTGGCTTCTTTATTTCTGGTGTTAGGTTTTAATTTTGGTACTTGGGCTTCGCGCATTCCTACCTTAAAAATGCAATTGGATTTAAGCGCCGCCGAGGTGGGGATTTTATTATTGGCCAGCGGTTTGGGCGCGGTGTTTTCTTTTCCAATTACCGCCACTTTGCTGCATAAACTCGGTTCGAGAAAACTCTGCCTGCTGGCTGGGGCGGCGATTCCATTGATTTTGATTGCCTTGTCTTTAGCGCCGACTTTTCCATTGGCAATGGCGGTCATGGCGCTGGAAGGTATCGCTGTGGCGTGCCTGAATGTCGCGATGAATTCGCAAGGGGTTGAGGTTGAGCTGGCGGGTAAGCAAGCGATTATGTCGCGTTTACATGCGGTATTTAGTTTGGGCGGTTTATTGGCGGCTTTGTTTGCTTCTGGGCTGACGCTGCTGACGGATTCTTTATGGGTTCATTTTGTTTCTGCCGCTGGTTTGTTGTGGCTTGGCGTGGCTTTTGCGCGTAAAGGCTTGTTGCCCGAGCAGATAAAAGACGCCGAGCAGTCCAATGGCAAACGCTTTGTGATGCCCAAAGGCGTGGCACTGTGGTTGGGGTTGATTGCGCTCTGCGGCACGGTGGTTGAAGGGTCGATGTCCGATTGGTCGGCTTTGTATTTAAAAGAAATGGCTGGCGCTTCGGCGCAGTTGGCCCCATTGGGGATTGCCTGTGTTTCCGGCACCATGCTAATTGCGCGTTGGATGGGTGATGGTTGGCGTACCCGCTGGGGCGCTGAGCGGATGTTAACGGGCGGAGGTCTGTTGGCTGGCGTGGGTTTGGCGCTGGCTTTAGTGGTTGGCGGCGTGGTACCGGCTTTAATCGGCTTTGCTTTGGTTGGGCTAGGCGTGGCGGCAGTTTCGCCGTGTGTGTATGCCGCAGCCGCCAAGCATGGCGCAGTGGCGTTAGCGGCAGTGACGACCATGGGCTCGATTGGGGCGCTGATGGGGCCACCATTAATTGGCTTTATTGCTCATGCCAGTAATTTGGCGTGGGGCATGGCGGTGATTGCGCTGGCGGCTATATTGATTGCTTGGTGCACTCGACGAGTTGATTGGCGCTGATGGGGGTGAACGGCGCAGCACACAACAGTGCTGCATCGTAGTGCTCAATACGCCTTCTGATGAGCAGCCAAGTCAACAGCATTCTGTAGGAGCGCGCTTGCCCGCGAAAACAATGCCGATATAGGCGTGAATCACCCCAGTTGACCGCGCTTTCGCTGGCAAACCAGCGCCGATAAGTGCAATTTTTGCTGGCAGAGATGGTCATCTAATCAGGATATTCCTTTGCTGCTAATACACATGGTGTCAGCTTATTGTGTGCGCTGTTGGATGGGCTTGGGGCTAAAAGTGTCGTTTAATCGAGACTGAGTGATTAACCCTAATAGTCTAGCGAGGGCGATCTAAGCTAATGTCATTCAAACGATCGTTTGGAGACGGCTGTGCCCTTATACCCGCATTTATTTACCCCGCTTGATCTTGGTTTTACCACGCTAAAAAATCGCGCCTTAATGGGCTCGATGCACACCGGTTTAGAAGAGCACGACGATGCCCCTGAGCGATTGGCGGCTTTTTATGCTGAACGTGCTGCGGGTGGGGTGAGCTTGATTGTCACTGGCGGCATTTCGCCCAATCCGGCAGGTTGCATGTATGTTGGCTCATCGATGCTTAATGAGGCCAGTCAGCTGGCACGGCATATTCCGATCACCAGCGCAGTGCATGCCAATGGCGGCAAGATCGCCCTACAAATTTTGCATACCGGTCGCTATGGCTATCATGCGGATGCGGTGGCACCGTCGGCGATTGCTTCGCCCATTTCTGCTTTTACGCCACGCGAACTCAGCGCCGCTGAAATCGAACAAACCATTGCCGACTTTGCCAATACCGCCAGTTTGGCGCAGCGCGCTGGCTATGATGGCGTCGAGATTATGGGTTCGGAAGGCTACCTAATTAATCAATTTTTGGTTGAACGCAGCAATGTGCGCCAAGACGCTTGGGGTGGCAGCGTCGCCAATCGGCAGCGGTTTGCCATTGAAATCGCCAAAGCAGTACGCGCTGCCTTAGGGCCCAATTCAATTGTGATTTTCCGCATTTCTTTGCTCGATTTAGTCGAGCAAGGCGGCACTTTGGCCGAAGCCATTGAATTGGCCCAAGCGCTGGAATTGGCTGGGGTGACATTACTCAATACCGGTATTGGTTGGCACGAAGCCCGAATACCCACCATTGCCGCAACCGTACCGCGTGGTGCGTATAGCTGGGTAACTCGGGCGCTAAAACCGCACGTGGGCATTCCTTTGATTGCGGTGAATCGGATTAGCACGCCAGAAATCGCCGAAGAAATTTTGGCGCGTGGCGATGCCGATATGGTGTCATTGGCGCGACCTTTATTGGCTGACCCAGAGTATCTGCTTAAAGCCCAAACTGGACGTGCGTTAGAGATCAATACCTGTATTGCGTGTAATCAAGCATGTCTGGATCATGTGTTTGAAGGAAAACCTGCTTCGTGCTTAGTCAATCCACGGGCGTGTAATGAGACTGAACTCAATGTCGTAACGAGCCAACAGCCGAAAACCATCGCCGTGGTGGGTGCTGGGCCTGCCGGATTGATGGCTGCCTTGACCGCCGCGCAAGCTGGGCATGACGTAACGCTGTTTGAAGCTGGGCCAGAAATTGGTGGGCAGTTTGGCTTGGCACAAAATATTCCAGCCAAGGCCGAATTTAGCGAAACATTGCGCTACTTTACGGTGATGTTGGCCAAATTTAACGTTGAAATTCAACTTAATCAGCGGGTCACCGCTACGCAATTGGCAGGCAAGTTTGCTGAGGTGATTGTTGCGACTGGGGTGGTGCCGCGTGTGGCGCAAATCGAAGGGATTGATCACACCAGTGTGGTGAGTTATCCCGATTTAATCTCTGGTAAAGTGCGGCCAAAACAAAAAATCGCCGTAATTGGTGCTGGGGGTATTGGCGTCGATGTTGCGGATTTCTTAGTCAATGGCATGCATACCGAGCGGGAGTATTTGGCCGAGTGGGGTGTTGATACCTCCTTAAGCCACCAAGGTGGTTTAGTTGCGCCGCAAGTACACGATAGCGGTCGTGAAGTTTGGCTACTTAAACGCAGTAAAGGTAAACCTGGCGCTGGGCCAGGCCGCACTACCGGTTGGATTCACCGCATCGGCTTACAGCGCAGCGGCGTGCATTTATGGGGCGGCGTTGAATATTTAAAAATCGATGATTCCGGTTTGCATATACGTCATGACGGCGTTGAAAAATGCCTGCCAGTCGAGCAAATCATTATGTGTGCCGGGCAAGAGTCAGTCAGTGATTTATACGCTCAGCTGCAAGCTTTGCAGCAGTCGGTGCATTTGATTGGCGGCGCGCTTGAGGCGGGTGAACTCGATGCCAAGCGGGCGATAGAGCAGGGCTTTAAACTCGCTCTAACTTTGTAGTTGTGGCTTTGGTAATAAAAACCAGCCTCGTTAGCGTCATGCTGTTCATTCAATAAAGACACTTAGACGCAGAGGCGCAGAAAAAAGCCAAGTCAGAACTTAAACCCCAGTAAAAACCACGGTTTAAGCGGTAATGCCGTTCACTTAAGTCAAGTGAGCGGCATTTTTTCCTTAATTTCATTGCGGGTGTCGCTTTTGACGCAAAGGTACAGAGAAAATCAATCGAAAAACCCTGAATTTCCTCCGCGCCTCCGCGTCTCTGCGCCTCTGCGTTGGCTTTTCAATGTTTGAGTGGTGTCGGCGACTAAATAGCTTAGGTTTTTTGCGTTTCGCCGCCCAGCGCTTCAACTAATTCAGGAATAAACCCGCGTAGCTCACCAATCAATAGCGCCATTTGTGACTCAAAAAGCGCGTCTTGCGTTTCGGCGTCCATATCTTTGACTTCGTCTTTGAGTACGTCAAGCATCGCCAGTGATTTGATCTCTAACGCTTCGGTCAGCGTAAACGTGAGGCGTTCACCAAAAGCTAAGGCTAAACGCGTGGCAATTTTGCCTGCTTCTAAATGTTGGCGAACTTCTTCGCAGTCCATCACTTGGCGTTTAAAGCGGGCAATCGAGCCTTCATCGCCCGGTACTTTAAGCTCGGCATCTTGGCCGATGGTAAACGCTTGGGGTGGTTCGCTCGCCAGCCAATCGGTCATCGCCATTGCTGGGCTGATTTCGGTATCAATCAAGCGGGTTGGCAAGCTGCCGAGCGTTTCGCGCAGGGTTGAGAGTAGATATTCGGCTTTGGCGGCCGATGCCGCATCGACAATGACTAAGCCATTGGCTAAATCAAGCAAAGCGCGATTGGTGCGGCTACGGGTAAATGCACGTGGCAACAACTCATCGGTAATGCGCTCTTTCATTTCGCGCTGTTCTTTACGGCCAACTTTGCGGTTTTCTTCTTGCTCAATATGCAAAACACGCTGATCGAGCTCGTCTTTAATGACGGCGGCAGGCAGTACTTTTTCTTCGGTTTTCAGACTAATCAACACGGCATCTTGGCGTACGAAGGCGAAATCTTCTGGCGCATGACGGGCGGGTGCAACCCAGCCACAGCTTTGCATATCCATGCTGCCGCAAGGCACAAACGGGCGTTTGGCCAACTCGGTGCCAATGGATTCGCTGGTGAGTGCATGATCGGCGCTGAGACGATAAATTTGTAAGTTACGAAACCAAAGCATGGGGCTTTCCTTTATCTGGGTAGGCGATTGTAGCGCTGCTGGCGGCAGACGCAAAATCATAAGCGAAAAAGAGTCGGTTAGCTTTGTATATGATATTGAGAATGATTGCTATTGTGTGCTACAGTGATCGCACTTTACCTTTCTTTTTTTTGGAATGACTCATGATGAAACGCATCGCATTCTCTGTGCTGACCTTGTCTTTGCTGTCGGGCTTTGCTCAGGCAGAAACCGTCACTGTTTATAGCGCACGCAATGAGCAATTAATTAAGCCATTGTTTGATGCGTATACCCAGCAAACTGGCGTTGAAATCAAAGTGTTGACCGATAAAGAAGGTCCATTGATGGCGCGTCTACAGGCTGAAGGCAGCAACACCCCAGCAGATATGCTGATTACTGTGGATGCGGGTAATCTTTGGCAAGCATCGAATTTGGGTTTGTTGAAAACAGTGAACTCAAAAGTGTTAGACGCGAATATTCCAGCGCATTTGCGTGATCAAAAAGGGCAATGGTATGGCCTCTCAGTGCGCGCACGCACCATGTTTTACAACCCAGAGTTAGTGAACGCCGATCAGTTGTCGACGTATGAAGACTTGGCCGATCCAAAATGGAAAGGCAAATTATGCTTACGCACTAGTAAAAAAGTCTACAACCAGTCATTGGTTGCGATGATGATCGCGCAATATGGCGAAGCGAAAACCGAGAAAATTGTTCGCGGTTGGGTGGCAAACTTAGCGACCAATGTATTCCCTGATGACACTAAATTGTTGGAAGCCATTGCTGCCGGTCAGTGTGGTGTGGGTATTGCCAACACCTATTATTACGGCCGAATTGTTGAGAAAGACCCTAAATTTAACGCTAAATTATTCTGGGCCAATCAAAAAGCTGAGGGCGTGCATGTCAATGTTTCGGGCGCTGGTGTAACACGCTACGCCAAAAATGAAGCGGGTGCTTTGAAGTTGATCGAATGGTTGTCGTCGCCGAAAGCGCAAAATATCTATGCCGATAAAGACATGGAATTTCCTGTTAATCCAGCGGTTAAGCCCGATCAATTGGTAGCTTCTTGGGGCCCATTTAAGCAAAACTTAATCAATATGAGTAAAGCCGGTGAATTGCAATCGCAAGCGGTTAAATTAATGGACCGTGCTGGATATAAATAATGTCATTGTAAGTACGACCTCCAGTGAATCTTGCCGCAAAACACGCTGTTGTTTTCGTTCTTAGTGTGTTTTGAGCTTGTTTGTTAAAATGGATATGTCGTACTTCGCTTTCATTTTATTGTAATCAATACGTGGCATATCGCCCGCGCCCGATTACAATTCATAGGCAGCCGTTAATCGGCTGCCTTTTTCATATTTTTGGATTTCTAATGCGTTTTATGTCTCCACGCGGTGCGGTGCTGCTGTTGCCAATTGCATTGCTGACCCTGATTCCGCTGTTGGTGGTGATGGGATCTTTCTTGCATCCCGAGCCTGAAATTTGGCAGCATTTATCTGAATATGTCTTGCCCGATGTACTCAAAAATACCCTGATCTTGATCGTGGGCGTGGGTCTAGGGGTGTTGCTCTTGGGCGTGCCGCTGGCTTGGCTTACCGCCGTATGCCAGTTCCCCGGACGGAAATTTTTTGCTTGGGCTTTAATGTTGCCTTTGGCCATGCCAGCCTATGTGCTGGCTTTTGTGATGGTGGGATTTTTAGATTTTACTGGGCCGGTACAAACGCTATTGCGTGAATGGACGGGCTCGTCGGCGTGGTTTCCGCGCATTCGCAGTACTGGCGGCGTGATTTTGGTGATGTCGTTGGCGTTTTATCCCTATGTGTATTTGCTCGCTAGAAATGCGTTTTTAACCCAAGGTAAACGTGCACTTGAGGCAGCACAAATGTTGGGCATGTCTCGTCCTCGGGCGTTTTTTGCTGTGGCATTGCCCATGGCGCGGCCTTGGCTTATTGGTGGTGTGACGTTGGCGCTGATGGAAACGCTGGCTGACTTTGGCACGGTGTCCATTTTTAATTTTGATACCTTTACCACCGCCATTTATAAATCGTGGTTTTCATTATTTAACCTCACTGCAGCCTCGCAATTGGCCTCTTTGCTGGTGTTGTTGGTGCTACTGATGCTCGGGCTTGAGCGTTGGGGGCGGGGTGCTCGCCGCTATCATGGCCGGATTGTGGCGCGTGAACGGATTATTTTGACGCGCTCGCAAGGTCGTTGGGCCACAGCGGCTTGTACCTTGGTGCTGCTATTAGCGTTTTTAATTCCGATGGTGCAACTGCTAGTTTGGTGTGCTGAAGTTTGGCGTGAGGATTTTGATTCGCGCTATCCGGGGTTTATTTTGCGCTCGATCGGCATCTCTTTGTTGGCGGCATTGATTGTCACTGTATTGGCATTGCTAATGGTGTATGTGCAGCGCCGCTATCCAGCAAAAATCACCTCAGTCTTGGTAAGAATCGCCACCGTGGGTTATGCCGTACCGGGGACGGTGTTAGCCGTTGGGGTGTTTATACCGATTGCGTGGCTAGATAATCAATTGCTGCCCATTGCCCATGCTTTGGGCTTTACGACGTTTCAGATTTTAAAAGGCTCAGTGGCGGTGATGCTGCTGGCTTTGGCGGCGCGGTTTATGGCGGTGGGCTTTCAACCGATTGATAGTGCGATGCAAAGGATTAGTCGTAATCAAGAAGATGCGGCGCGCACCTTAGGGGTGAGTGAGCGCGGTTTATTGTGGCGTTTGCATTTACCGCTACTGCAAGGCGGGGTGATGACGGCGGTGTTGATGGTGTTTGTCGATGTAATGAAAGAAATGCCAATCACCTTGATGACGCGCCCATTTGGTTGGGATACCTTGGCGGTACGGGTGTTTGAAATGACGTCTGAAGGCATGTGGCAAAACGCGGCTTTGCCGAGTTTATTGATTGTAATCAGTGGCTTATTGCCAGTGATTTTATTGGTTAGAAAATCAGAGAGTGAATAATGGCATTGCTACAAGTTGAGGCGCTGGCAGTTTCGTTTGCCGGGCGTAAAGTCGTTGAAGATTTGTCGTTTGAATTACTCGAAGGTGAAATAGGCTGTTTGCTCGGCGCTTCGGGCTGCGGTAAAACCACGGTTTTACGCGCGATTGCAGGGTTTGAACCCTTGCTTGGCGGACAAATTATTTTGGCTGGACGCAAAGTAGGCTCGGCGCAATTGCAAACGCCGGTGCAAGAGCGCGGCATCGGCATGGTGTTTCAAGATTACGCTTTATTTCCGCATTTAACGGTGTCGGCGAATATTGCGTTTGGTTTACCTAAAAAAGACGCTCAGCAAGACGCCAAGAAAATCGCTGAACTGCTGGAGTTGGTCGGCTTAAGCCATGTGGAAGATCGCTATCCGCATCAATTGTCCGGTGGGCAACAGCAGCGCGTGGCATTGGCGCGCGCCTTAGCACCCAAGCCGCGATTGCTTTTGCTGGATGAACCGTTCTCAAATTTAGACGTTGAGTTGCGTGAGCGTTTGGGGCAAGAGGTGCGGGCGATTTTAAAAGCCAGTGGAACCACGGCGATTTTAGTGACGCATGATCAGCGCGAAGCGTTTGCGATGGCTGATCGCGTGGGCGTGATGCACGATGGTGCATTACGGCAATGGGCTGCACCTTATGATTTGTATCATGAGCCGGCGGATCGCTTTGTGGCCAATTTTATTGGTGAAGGGGTGATGCTGCCCGCGCGCTTAAGTGGGCCCAATTGTATTGAATTTGAACTCGGTGAGATTTGCCGTACGGTGCCGATTGAATGTGGTATCGGCAGCGAAATGGAAGTGCTGATTCGCCCGGATGATATTGTGCATGTCGATCACAGTCCGCTCAAGGCCGAGGTCGTGGCGAAGGTATTTCGCGGCGCGCATTTTTTGTACACTTTGGCGCTGCCTTCAGGGCATAAGGTGCTGTCTTTGGTGCCTAGCCATCACAATCATGCGATTGGCGAAGCCATTGGTATTGAGGTGGAATGCGAGCACGTGATTTACTTTCAAGCCGAATAGTGTTCGATTTGCTGTTGCCGTTGATTTGTCTAGGTGAATAGTGCCGTATTAGTTAAAATTAATATAACTAATTACCTATCTCGCTGGATTTCAAATGCTGCACTTAAGCCGTATGAGTTTAAGAACCAAAATCTTGTTGTTTACCTCTGTCGCCATTGTGACTGGTTTTTCGGCAATGATTTTAATTATTGCCAGCAATGCCTATCAATCGGCTAAGGCACAAGGCTTATTGCGCTTGCAAGAACAAGCGCGTGCTTATGCCGATCAAGTTGAAGGTCAGTTTACTGCCGCTTACCAATTGCCGATTAATCTAGCGCTGGCGATGACAGGGATGCAAGCGAATGGTGTTCCTGAGCGTAAAGTACTCGATAACGTCATGATGAGTATGTTGGCCTCGCAACCTCTCGCTTCTGGTTTGTATATGGTGTGGGAGCCCAATGCGCTAGATGGTAAGGACGATGGGTATCGACAGGATTGGCCCAAGCATGATCCTACAGGACGATATACCCCCTATATTGTTCGTAGTGAAGGCAAGATTATTCAAGATACATTATTGGGCTCGGCACAAAAAGCCGCCGCTGAGCCATTTCGAGCCAATCCTTTGCAATATCAAGCACCGTACGAAACTGCCGGCTGGGGCGATTTTTATTATGTGCCTAAGCAGCGCCAGCAAGACACGGTGACTGAGCCAACGTCGTACGATGTAAATGGCCAGCAAGTGTTGCTGTCGTCATTGGTGGTGGCGATAAAAAATGCTGCGGGGCAATTTTTAGGCGTTGCCGCCGTTGATTTGCCTTTGGCGTCTTTGCAAACGAGCATCGGCCAAGCTAAGCCTTTTGGTGTGGGGCATGTGAATTTGATTTCGAATGGCGGTCTGTATGTGGTGGCGCCCGATGCGGCAAAAGCCGGTAAAAAGGTCGACGAGGCGGATTATCCAGCTGGATTTATGGCTGATTTACGTGCTGGCAAAGCGGTGCATTTTGAGCGCGATGGCCTGTTGTATGAATATCAGCCGATCAAAATAGGCAATAGCCAGCAGCCATGGTCTGTGGGGGTGGTCGTACCTGAGTCGGTGGTGGTGGCCGAAGCGGTGTCGGTACGAAACTGGGCGATCGTAGTGGGCTTGATTGCGCTGGTGTTGATTGTTGCGGTATTGAGTGTGGTCCTCAATATCTTGATTGCCCCGCTGCGCCGTTTAGCCATCGCGATGGAAGAAGTCTCTAGTGGTCAGGGCGATTTGACGCGGCAATTGCCGATTCATGGCCAAGATGAAATTGGCCGCACCGCGCAAGCATTTAATCAATTTGTCGTCACGCTACGCGGTATGTTTTTAGATGTTCGCTCGCAAAGCGAAGCGGTTAGTCAGGCCAGCCAGCAATTAGCGGGGCCCGCTGAAACGGTGAAAACATCGTCAATTCATCAGGCTGAGGCAGCGATCTCCACTGCGGCCAGTGTTGAAGAAGTCACCGTCAGTATTCAGCACATTGCCGATTCGGCGCATGATTTTGAACAAACGGCACGTGAAACCGGCAAAGAAACCTCGGCCAGCCAGTTTAAAGTCGATGAAGTGGCGAAAGAAATCGCGCAAATTCACGAAACAATGGCGCATTTGGTGGCGTCGATGCAAAGCTTGAATACCCAGTCTTTGCAAGTGAATCAGATTGTGCAAACGATTAAAGAAATTGCCGACCAAACTAATTTGTTGGCACTGAACGCAGCGATTGAAGCGGCGCGCGCTGGGGATATGGGGCGCGGCTTTGCGGTGGTGGCCGATGAAGTGCGAAAACTCGCTGGGCGCTCGGGGGAGGCAACGATTGAGATTTCTAAAATCGTGAATGCGATTCAAGGCGAGATTCATAAAGCGGGTGATCATATGCAAGTAACTCAGCAGCAAGTGGGCGCGAGCGTACAGTTGTCACGCCAAGCTGCCGAATCAATGAATACGGTTCGTGCTGGTACAGAGCAGATGCTGGTTAACATTGGCGACATTGCCAACGCCACACGTGAACAAGCTGCGGCCAGTACCGATATCGCGCAAAACATCGAGACCATTAGCAATATGTCACAACGCAATAGTGATGCGATGTCTGAAGTAGGCGCTTCGGTGAAAGATTTGGAGAAAATGGCCTTACATCTAAAAACCATTGTGTCTGGATTTAATCTCTAGTCTCGATGCCTAGTTCTCTACACTAAGTGTAAAAAAGCCGTTCATTATTTGAACGGCTTTTTTGTTTACTAGGTTGAAATTACAGGGTATCTCTCTATGGATTATTATTGGCTTGCCTTGCAGTTAAATACCTGATCAATAATCCCTACATTCAACTGGATGTGGATATCATGCCACAGCCACGGTATGCCATTAGCGTCGTAATTATTTAACCCGCAATTAAATACTGAAATCCTCCTCCGCAGGTTCACTCAGTGTTTTGACGGCGATATGGGTGGAGAGAAAAATCGGTCTGGCTAGTTCACCCAGAAATGCACTGTGTTGCAAGGTGTTTTGTACGTGACGTTTGACTTCGGCTAGATGCAGCGTGATGCCTTTTTGCGCCAGGGACTTGCGAAAATCACGCAAAGCTTCGATTGCGCTGACGTCAATTGAGTTTACCGCCGATAGCACCAAAATTAAATTTTTAGCGCCGGGATAATCCAATAAATATCGTTCACATTGCTCAACGACTTGATTGCAATTGCCAAAGTAAAGACTTTCATCGATTCGAATCGCCACAATGTGGGCTGGCATTTCTACTTTAAAAAACCGCGTATTGCGAAAGTGCTCGCTGCCGGCAATACGGCCAATAACCGCAAGATGCGGTTTGCTGGTGCGTAAAATAAACAGCAATAAAGAAACACCTACGCCAATGGCGATGCCGTTAATTGGGCCAACCAGTAAGACGCAGCAAAATGTCAGTAGCCAAGCGGCACCATCGCGGCGATCAATACGCCATGCTGCGCGTAAAGAGGCAGGGCTGAGCATTTTGATGGTGGCTAAGATAATGGTCGCCGCCAATAAAGGCAGCGGCAATAGCGCGATTACATCTTTAAGAAAAAGCAGTCCCAATAGCATCCAAATGGCAGTCATCACGCCCGCGAGTGGGGTGTGCGCCCCTGCGCTGGCATTGACCGCGGTGCGAGAAAACCCTCCGCTCACGGGCATGCCGCCAACAAACGCCGCTGCAATATTGCCGCCACCGAGTGCGATAAATTCCTGATCGACTGAGATTTTTTCATTGCGCTCAGCGGCAATGGTTTGCGCGATGGTGATGCTTTGTAAAAATCCAGCTAAACCAATTAACAGCGCGGGAAGCCAAAGCTGCTCCAGCGCATTAAGGCTGATTTGTGGGCCAACAATGCTCAATCCAGCGCTCGGTAGTGTGCCAATAATTTGGATTTTAGGCTGATCAGTCAGACCAAATTGCAGTACTAAACCGGCCAAAATAAGCACGAACAAAGGCAAAACTCGGCTGATGAGTTGCGCAACTTTGAAGCTCATTCCCCAGCGTTGCAGTAGTGAAATCGTTGGTGCCCCACTGGCCCACAATAAGGCCAAACCAATCAGGCCAAACAGTGTCGGGATGACGCTCAGTTGTTGTAATGCATTAGGGGCGGCGATGAGCCAATCAATCAGATTGCTGCTTTGCCATGAAACGCTGAGTAATGCGCCGGTTTGTGTTAGTGCGATTAATAGCGCCGTGCCGGCACTAAAGCCTTGAATCACTGGAATCGATAAAATCCGCGTGAGTTTACCGAGTTTAAAGCTGCCAAAAGACAGCATAAATAAGCCAGAGATTAAGGTTAAAGTGCTAGCCAGAGCGATATAGCTAGCACTGCCGACTGGCGCGAGGGGCATTAGTGCGGTCGCGGCCATCGCTGACGTAATCGCCATTGGGCCAACCGATTGGGTCATACTGCTGCCTAACAAGGCATAGATCAAAACGGGTGCAATGCTGGCGTAGATGCCCGCCAGTGCAGGTAAACCCGCCAGTTGTGCATAAGCCAAACCTTGCGGGATAAGTAATAAGGCGACAATAATGCTGGCGCCAAAGTCGCCGTATGCTAGCTCACAGCGATAATTGGGTAGCCATTGCAAGATGGGTAATTTCATCTCGCTTGTAACCGATCAAACAGCAGCATGCCGGCCCACATGGCAGCAAAGAAAATAGTCCCACCAATTGATCCTGCGCCAACGGCCACTAAAGCTGGGCCGGGGCAGATGCCCGCAATGCCCCAGCCTGCGCCAAAGGCAACGCTGCCAAGAATGAGTCTGGCATCAATGGTCTGGTTATTGGGTAATTTCATCGCCTCGTGCGTGACTAGGGTGGTGTTACGTTTTTTTGCCAGCGTAAAGAAAATCACCGCTACGCTAATACCGCCGGCCATAACGAAGGCCAAACTCGGGTCCCATAGTCCGGTAATGTCAAGAAACCCCTGTACTTTTGCTGGGCTGGCCATGCCCGCCAATAACAGACCTAGGCCAAAAAGAAGACCAGTAAGCAGACCGATAACATTTAATTTCATCTTCATCGCCTAAAGAATGTGTTTGATCAGGTAGACGCTGACAAAGCCGCTACTCATAAAGGCCAGCACCGCAATCAATGAGCGCAATGAAAACCGTGATAGTCCACAAATACCATGTCCGCTAGTGCAACCATTAGCATAGCGGGTGCCGATACCGACCAGCAGGCCAGCGATGATCAGCCCGGGTATTGAGGTCACCATTGTTAACGACGGCAGCGGCGCAAATAGTTGCCAAACCCAAGGTGAAATCAGTAGGCCCAACACAAATAAAGCTCGCCAAGTGCGATCTGGCGACTTATTCACTAAGCCGCCCAAGATGCCAGCAATGCCAGCGATTTTGCCGGCGAGTAAAATCAGCAAGCCCGCCGATAGACCAATCAAGGCGCCGCCAGCGAATGACGCGAGCGGGGTAAAGTTTGCATAATCAATCTGCATGCGAGGGCTCCGAAGTGTTGCTATTGAGGTCGATAGGGCAATACAGCTCATACAAAACGCTGATTAAGTGTCGAACTTCTTCACTGGCCAGCGAGTAATAAATTCGTTTGCCATCTCGGCGAGTATTTACTAGCCCCGCATTACGCAGTACGGTCAATTGTTGCGATAAAGTCGGCTGGCGAATGTCAAGTAAGTCTTCAAAGTCAGAAACGCATTTCTCTCCCGTGCCCATTTGGCACAGCAATAAGAGGCGATCTTCATTGCCCATGATTTTTAAGGTTTGCGTTGCTTGATGGGCGGCAAGGCGCATGGCTTTCATTGCTTGTGGGTCCATTGTGTCACGCTAGGAATATTGTTTGACTTTATGATATATAAAATAATATTATATGTAAATAAATTTTATCGAGGCGTGGCTATGTCGCAATCATCGGCGCAGGTATTACCTTTTTTTGATCCAAACAGTTTTACTGTCAGCTATCTGGTTTACGATGTGGCCGGTGGTCATGCCGTGGTGATTGATCCGGTGCTCGATTTTGATGCTAAATCGGGAAGAACAACCAGCACGCAGGCGCAAAAGATTGTTGCTGCTGTTCAGTCGCTCAATCTCACTGTCGATTGGATTTTGGAAACGCATGCGCATGCCGATCATTTATCGGCGGCAGTTTGGTTGCAACAGCAGATGGGAGGCAAGATTGCTATCGGACAGGGGATTGAAAAAGTACAGCAAATATTTAAACCCATTTTTGGTTTAGAGCCTGAATTTGTGGCCGATGGTCGGCAATTTGATTATTTGTTTGCTGCGGATGAAGAATGGGGTATTGGTACCCTAAGCGCTAAAGCATTGTTTGTTCCGGGGCATACCCCAGCAGATATGGCCTATTTAATTGGCGATGCGGTCTTTGTGGGTGATACCATTTTTATGCCCGATGTGGGTACTGCACGCTGTGACTTCCCGGGCGGCAACGCGGCAACACTCTACGAATCGGTGCAAAAATTGTATCAATTGCCTGATGCGACGCGCGTGTTTGTTTGTCACGATTATTTACCCGCCGAGCGAGACCAATATCAGTGGCAAAGCAGTATCGCAGAGCAAAAAGCGCACAATATTCACCTGCCATTGTCTTGTACACGCGATGAATTTGTTGCACTACGGCAGGCACGTGATGCTACGCTGGCGGTGCCTAATTTAATATTGCCTTCAATTCAGGTGAATATTCGCGCTGGGCATTTGCCGCCGGCAGATGAGCAGGGACGACAATTTTTAAAAATACCGTTGAATATGATTTAAGGAATAAAAATGAGTTTAATTCTGGCCTGCCCGCACTGCCAAACTAAAAACAAGCTCGCGATTGAGCGCTTGAGTGAGCAGCCACAATGCGGCGCTTGTCATCAGCCTTTGTTGTCCGGCGCGCCAATTTCAGCGACCAATGACAATTTAAGTCTCATTTTAAAACACAGCCCTTGGCCAGTGGTGGTTGATTTTTGGGCGCCTTGGTGCGGACCTTGTCAGAGTTTTGGGCCTACTTTTGCCGCCAGTGCTGCAGCGATGGCGGGGCAACTCTTGTTTGTAAAGGTTGATACCGAAGCGTACCCGGCATTAGGGCAACAATATCGGGTACGTAGTATTCCCACGCTGTTGGTCGCAGAGGGTGGGACAGAACTTGAGCGAGTGTCTGGTGCTTTGTCGGCCGGACAGTTTAAGGCGTGGTTGCAGCAGTTTTTATAAACTGAAGGAGAAGAATCATGAATGTCGGTGGTTTGGATCGTACTCTGCGGGTGCTCGTTGGTGCCGTATTGATTTTGGCGACGCTATTGGGCTGGATCGGTGTCTGGGGCTGGATTGGTATTGTGCCTTTAGCGACGGGGATATTTCGGTATTGTCCTTTGTATCGGCTCTTTGGCTTTAATTCCTGCCCGCTAAAGCCGAGATAATTAGGCGTTAGCGTGTAGCTGCTTGATCAATTTTTGCGTTACAAAATAAAAAGCACCAATATAAAATTGGTGCTTTTTATTTTAAAAATTTAAATTATCCCGCGCGTAATTTGGCTAGTGGGCTGGTTTCAATCCATTTACGAATACGCTGTGCATCGCCAATTCGAGTATATTTACCGTTCGAATCCATCAGCACAATCACCACTGGTTTACCATTAATCATGGCCTGCATCACAATGCAGCGACCCGCTTCATTAATAAATCCCGTTTTAGAAACGCCAATATCCCAATCGCTGTCTTTAACTAAAGGGTTGGTATTGCGAAAAGTCATCATGCTGCCATTTTTGTTGGACGCAAAGGTGTATTCGCTAGAGGTGGAAAACTGATGAATTTCAGGATAACGCTGCGCAGCTTTAACCATTAAACCCAATTCCCGCGCCGAAGATACATTGCTCGGGTTTAGTCCGGTTGAGTCATAAAAGCGCGAGTTGCGCATACCCAGTTGCTGGGCTTTTTCGTTCATTTTGCGAATAAATGCATCCTTGCCGCCAGGGAAGTGATGACTAAGCGTTGATGCGGCACGATTTTCTGATGACATTAGCGCTAATAACAGCATTTCGCCACGAGTCAGCGTGGTGCCGACCGAGAGTCTTGAACTGGTGTTTTTGAGCGTGTCGATATCCGCTTCAGTAATGCTAATTAATTCATTCAGTGGTAAACGTGCATCAAGTACAACCATCGCGGTCATTAATTTGGTAATGGATGCAATTGGAATGATGCTGTCGGCGTTTTTTTCGTATAAAACTTCGCCCGATTGCTGATTTAATACCAGTACACCACTGGATTGAACGCCAGGATTATCGGCGTCCATGCGTGCGGCGATGGTGCGGGTGACTTGAACGTCTTGCCGGGCATTGGCAATGGCTAATTTTGAAACATTGGATTTACGGCTGGTGTAGGTGACTTTGCTTTTGTTGGTTTTATTGGTTTTAGCGCTACTGGTTTTGGTGGTTTTTTTCTTAGAAGCTGTTGTTTTTGATGGTTTTTTTTGCGCACTAGTCGTGGCTTTTTTGGTGGTCTTTTTTGCGCTGCTCGAAGGCGTTTCTTTGGTTTTTTCTGCGCTATAAGCAAGCGGGGTGTAGGCAATTACACTAGCACTAATCAGCACACATAATGAATTTATAAGCTTAGACATCAATCTTCCCCAACCTATTCGGGTTGTGCATTAGTAATCGGTAATTTATTTTACTGAATAGAATGAAAAATGTCATGTTAAATCAAGTAGTAGTCGTGTTTTTTCAATGCAACAACTGAGGAGTAGCAAAGCTTGCAAACTTTGTTAGACTACGATAATGTTGCATTGCAATAAAATAGAGCGTGTCAATTAATCTGCAGAATAAATTCGGAGCAATACACTGTGTTAAATAACCCCGCTATGGACACTTTTTTTCAGCAAATTACTGAAGCACATCGCCAGTGGACCCAAAACTGGGTTAATTCACAGCCGAATGCCGAGACGATTGATCCGATGCATGCGATGAATGATTTGGCGCAAAAAATGAGCCCAGTGCATAGTGCATGGTTGGGATCACAATCACAGTTCTATCAACAGCAGCTTGATTTATGGCTGGGTTTAATTGGCGCTAAGCCAGCAGCTAAAGTGGCTGAACTAGAAAAAAATGATCGGCGATTTAATTCGCCAGAATGGGATGCGCCACTATTTGACTATATTCGCCAAAATTATTTAGTAACGTCTAGATGGTTGCTGGAAATGGTCGGTGCAGCCAATAGCGATGATGCCAGTAAAGAGAAGGCAGCATTTTTTACTCGGCAGTATTTAGATGCAATGAGCCCCGCTAACTTTGCATTTACTAATCCAGAAGTGATGAAGCTTGCGCTAGAAACGAAAGGCGAAAGTTTGCAAGAAGGTATGAAAAAACTCATGGCGGATATGCAAAAAGGCGCCATTACCATGACCGATGAAAGTCAATTTGCGATTGGTGAAAATTTAGCGATGACGCCGGGTGAAGTGATTTTTGAGAATGAATTATTTCAACTGATTCAATATACGCCCACCACGCCTAAAGTGTATAGCCGTCCATTATTGGTGATTCCGCCGTGCGTGAATAAATACTACATTATGGATTTACAACCGGCTAATTCGATGATGGCTTATATTGTGAGCCAAGGCTACAGTACCTTTTTAATCTCTTGGAAGTCGATTGAAGCGAATCAAGGTCATTTGCAATGGGATGATTATATTGAGTCGGGCGTCATTAAAGCCACCGAGGTGGTACGAGCTATTAGTAAAGCTGAAAAAATCAACGCATTGTCATTTTGTATTGGTGGTGAGTTATTAACCACGGCGATGCCAGTATTGCAAGCACGTGGTTTGGATTGGTTTGAGTCAATTACTTTGATGACCGTGATGCTCGATCACACTGATCCGGGTGAAATTAAACACTTTATTGATTGGAAGTTGATTCGTCAGCGAGAGTCTCAAGTTGAAGGCGTGATTGACGGCAAAGAATTGGCGAAAACATTTTCCGCACTGCGTGCGAATGATTTGGTTTGGAATTATGTGGTAAATAATTACCTTAAAGGCAAAAATCCACCACCGTTTGATTTGCTGTATTGGAATAGTGATTCGGCCAACTTGTCGCTGCCAATGCATACCTTCTTTTTACGCAATATGTATTTAGAGAATAATTTAACTAAACCTAATTCCTTTAGTTTGTGTGGCACACCGATTGATTTAACAACAATTAAAGTGCCAGCATATATTTTTGCTGCGCGTGAAGATCACATCGTGCCTTGGCATTCCGCTTTTTTAAGTACTCGCATTTTGCAAGGACCAAAACGGTTTGTGTTGGGCGCATCAGGGCATATTGCTGGCGCGATTAATCCGGTTTCGACCAATAAGCGCAATTATTGGGTAAATGAAAATACCGATCAAGATGCCGATGCGTGGTTAGAACAAGCCGAGTCTCGTCCAGGTAGCTGGTGGCAAGATTGGGCAGCTTGGCTAGCACCACAATCGGGTTCACAAGTGGCCGCGCCTAAAAAATTGGGTAACACTCAATATAAAATGATTGAAGCTGCGCCTGGCCGTTATGTGAAGGCACGTGTGGTATAAATCTGATTTTTTGAGAGAGCAAGGCGATTAGCCTTGCTTTTTTATTACGTATTGACTTACAAACTTACTTGCAAATTATCTACATTAACGAGGTTTTGTATGACAGAAGTTGTTATTGTTGCTGCCTATCGTACCGCGCTTGGCAATTTTTCGGGTTCTTTAGCCAAAGTTTCAGCACCTGAATTGGGCGCAACCGTGATCCGAGGTTTGTTGGCCAAAACAGGTTTGGCCGCCGAGCAAGTGAGTGAAGTGATTTTAGGTAATGTCTTAACGGCGGGTTTGGGACAAAATCCTGCGCGTCAGGCGGTGCGTCTTGCTGGTTTGCCCGATGCAGTGCCGGGTTTGACCATCAATCAAGTGTGCGGCTCGGGCTTAAAAGCGGTGGCTTTGGGCGTACAAGCGATTTTGGCTGGCGATAGCGAGATTGTGATCGCCGGTGGCCAAGAAAATATGAGCGCCACGCCGCATTTACTCAATGGTAGCCGCGACGGCTTTCGGATGGGCAATGCCAACTTGATCGACAGCATGGTGTATGACGGTTTGACCGATGTTTACAACCAATACCATATGGGCGTTACCGCGGAAAATATTGCTAAGAAGTATGCTATTAGCCGTGAAGAGCAAGATGCTTTGGCGTTAACGTCGCAGCAACGCGCGGCTGCGGCGCAAGCGGCTGGCCGGTTTGTCGATGAAATCCTACCGGTGAGCATTCCACAGCGTAAGGGCGATCCGGTTATTTTTGATCAAGATGAGTTTATTAAACCGGCCACTACCGCCGATTCTTTGGCTAAATTGCGGGCGGCTTTTGATAAAGCCGGTACGGTAACCGCAGGTAATGCATCGGGTATTAATGATGGCGCTGCAGCGGTATTGTTGATGACACGTGAACGCGCTGATGCCTTGGGCTTAAAACCAATGGCGGCGATTCGTGCTTCGGCCAGTACTGGCGTTGACCCAACAATTATGGGTATGGGGCCGGTTTTGGCTAGCCAAACTGCACTTAAGCGTGCTGGTTGGGATTTAGATAGCGTGGATTTAATTGAAGCCAATGAAGCATTTGCAGCGCAAGCTTTAGGTGTTGCACGTGAAATGAAATGGGATATGAGTAAAGTCAATGTCAATGGCGGCGCGATTGCACTGGGTCATCCCGTGGGTGCATCCGGTTGCCGAGTGTTGGTGACCTTGCTGCATGAAATGGTTCGCCGCGATGCAAAACGCGGTTTGGCAACGCTGTGTATTGGCGGTGGTATGGGTGTTGCGCTGTGCGTTGAACGTTAAAAAAAGGCTGCAGTGAATTGCTGCAGCCTGGTTTTTAATAATGGGTATTTATCGCTAGGCCTTTATCAATAAAGCGTAGCTTTAAATACCTATTTTTTTAGCGAGTCACGAATTTCGCGTAACAACACAATATCTTCTGGTGTTGCCGCTGGTGCAGCTTCGGGAGCAGGCTTATTGCGATTAATCTTGTTAATGGCTTTAACAACCATAAAGATCGCAAAAGCCACAATAATAAAACTAATGAGCGAGTTTAAAAACATCCCTAAATTCATCGTGACTGCGCCAGCATCTTGCGCAGCTTTGAGCGTGGCATAGGGACCAGCAGTTTTGCCATCGGCCAAGGTAACAAATAAATTGGTGAAGTCGACTTTGCCAATGATAAAACCAATCGGCGGCATAATGATGTCTTTGACCAGCGAGTCGACAATCTTACCAAAAGCCGCACCAATCACGACACCAATCGCCAAATCAATCACATTGCCACGCATGGCAAATTCACGAAACTCTTTAAACATAAGCTAGCCCCTAAAAAGAAAAGGATTTGTACCACAGTTTGATGTAAGAATACATGGTTTTGGCATAAAACTGTGGCATGCTTGCTTAGTTTAGTCTTTCACTGCAGTGAGATAGCAAGTGATTTCTTCGCGGTCATGAAATAATTGCTTGGCCGTGATTTTATAAGCGATGTCGGCTTTCTTTAATTTTTGATCAATCAATGCAAAGCATTTCTCAACTTCGAGATGGCGCTTTTTCATCGGCAGTTTCAAATTAAAAATAGCGCGGCGTGCATTGCCGGATGCCACCCATTTGGCAATTAAATCCGCGATGCGAATTGGCTGTTCCACCATGTCACACACCAGCCAATCGACTGGATTTTTCGGGCGATATTTAAACCCATCATCGCGGACATGTTTAACTTGATGATGGCCATCCATACTGCCTTTCATTGGGCCATTATCGACTGCAAATACTTTTAAACCACGCGCAACCAGTTGGTAAGTCCAGCCGCCCGGTGCTGCACCGAGATCGACTGCCGTCATCCCCTCACGGAATTTACGTTCTGGCTCATCGACCAACACTAAAATGGCTTCAAGCATTTTTAGTGTTGAGCGGCTTGGCGCATCAGAGGGCATCCGTAAACGTGGAATGCCATTGAGCCAATCGGTGGCGCGAACCGGGCGTGAAGCAACCATGACTTCATTTTGCGCCGGGAAAAATAAATGCAAACGCTGGCGAGATGTTTGAGGTTGCAACCAATCATGCGTTGTCATGGCTTTGGCAACATAGTCACCAAATTTACGCGTAAATCCAGATAGCGATTTACCTTCATTGCTATCGGGGTGCTCTAACCAAACATCACTAAAAACGGTATTTTGAATTTTTAACGCATCAACAATCGGCGTTAAGCGATCTTTGCTGCCTAGGCTTAGACGCTGATGAACTTGCAGTGTTTGGCGTGAAAAAATTAAATTTAGTGCGAGTAGATCACGCAAAACTTTTTGGCAGCCACTTTTTTCTGTTGGGGTAAAAACCACCCAGCCATCGCCACGTTCAAATTTACCTGGTGCGAGTGCGCGATCAGCAATTTCTTCGGCGCATTCTGGCTCAAAACCGGGGCGACAGTAGGCAAGAAGGGCGTAGGGCAATCCGGTTTGAGTGGTGGTCATGGCTCTGGCTCGTTGCAAAAGGCGCAAGCATACCCAAAATTACAGCTTTCACCAATGCCGCTGGTATTTTTGACGAAGATGGTCGCTCTATCAAAGCGGTTTTCTGGGCCGATTTAAGGCTACGCCTCACTGGCTTCTTTATGTTTTGGCGCAATATGCGGAAAGGTCATATTAAAGACGGTGCCTTTGCCAACGGTGGACTCCACGTTGATATGTCCACCTAAAGTTTGGGTGACTAAATTAAATACAATATTCAGTCCTAAACCGCTGCCACCATTGGCGCGCTTAGTGGTGTAAAAGGGATCAAAAATCTTACCAATCACGTTGCCATCGATCCCTTGACCATTGTCGCTGACCTTGAGTGACACTGTTTGTTGGTGTTGCTCGGCAATAATATGCACTTGTTTTTTTGTGTCGCCTGAATTGGGTATGCTGGAAAAAGCATGTAGCGCGGCATTATTAATTAAATTGCTAATGATCTGCGAAATTGCGCCTGGATAGCCTTCCATGTCGATTTCATCTGGGCAATCAATCAAGATTGAAATTTGCGAGTGTTTTAAAGCTGGACTAATACTAGTGACGGTTTCGTGTAGATATTGGCTGAGTTCAAAATCGCGCCGTGCTTCTGAAGTCTGATCGACGGCGACGCGTTTAAAACTTTGGATTAACTCGGCCGCACGCACCGCATTGCTAATAATCAGTGCTGAGGATTGTTCCGCTGTTTGGCTATAGCTCACCACTTCGGATTTTTTCATATTGCCAGACTCAACTTTGGCCGAAAACATCACCGAATCATCGTGTAATACTGAGGCACTGGTTAAGATAATGCCCACTGGCGTATTGATTTCATGTGCAATCCCCGCGACTAAGCCACCTAAGGACGCCATTTTTTCGGATTGAATCAGACTGGTTTGTGCGTCTTTTAGTTGGTGCAAGGCCGTTTCTGCGTCCTCTTTGGCGGTACGCATTTGTTGCTCGGCAAGACTGCGGGTTGCCACATCTTCTTTTAATCGCTTGATAATCCGGCGAAATCCATCGGTTAAATCAGAAAAATCTTTGTAAGGATTGTTGGGTAAAGCGATGGTTTCTAAGTCTTTATCTGAATCCGCGGCTTGGCTGAGCCTTTTACCGAGTAATGACAGAGGGGTAATAACAAAGTGCTGCAAAACCAGCGTCAGCGTTAGCATTAAAATGGCATCCAGTAGCAGGATTTCGAGCGCTTTTTCTACTACTAATTGCCGTAATAATTGGTCAGTTCGTTGCCGAGAAACGGTAATGATGATTTTGCCTATGGGTTTTGCCTCGTACCTAATTTCGGCGCTTTCGGTTTCTGGACCAAGCTGAGTTTTCGGTGCGGTGAGTACCACGATTTTATCGTTATCGCGAATTCGCCCAGTGAGAAAGGCATCTGTGCCAAATACTTCAATCGAATGAATGTCGGGAGAACGCATTTCGGCGTTTAAAATGAGGGCCAATTGTTGGTCATCAAAATTCCACATCACGCTGGGCAACACATTTTGTAATTGAATGGTGAGTGATTGCTTGAACTCACTGAGATCGTGCTCCAGCTGAGCTTGCGTTCGGTAATAGGACAGCGCGCCAGACAGTGTGAGCACAATGGTCACGATGGCAATAAAAATTAAATTCAGATCGGTGCGAATTTGGCGCATGTCAACGAGTACTTTTGCTGGTTTGCTTGCAACCAATTTAGCAGAAGATTACGGTTTGCGCAGGTATTGGCTGTCTTTAAAGCTACTTACTGTGCCTGGAGACCATACCACCAGTAAGCTTATAGTAAAGCCGGTAATGAATGCCTCCGGCCAAGCCATTAAAAAATAAACCGGCAGCACTGAATTGAGTAGAAAATCGCCAGAGTAAATCGCGAGCAAAGCATATAAAACACATAGGCTGATGCCATGAATCAGCATGCTTAAAGCTGCTGCGGCAAAAGCGTTAATAAAAATATAAATAAAATAATTATGTGGCAATCGGCGCTGGGTGAGCTGCAGCAAACCTTGCGTCGTGGCGATGGGCAGAACTGCCGTCAGCAAAAAAGTCAGGCCAAGACTACTAAAGGCGCTGCTCACTTGTGGTGAAAAAGCAGCAGTAAGGATGAGTAACGCCGCCATAGCCAGTAGCGCTCGCCAAGGGCCGGCGATCAATGTGAGTAAGGTGGCGCCTAATAAATGAAAGCTAATACCCGGATTAACGCTGGCCTGCCATTGCCAGCTAATCAGTACAGCAAGGGTGTAAATTAACCAGCTCCGATTTTCAACCGGAGTGAGTGCCGACCAAGCTTCTTGTCGTACCGCGTACCCGAGTAGCCACAGTGCAGCAAGATTGCTGCCAATCAGTAGCGAACTCGAGAAAAATTCCGCGGGTAAAATCATACGGCCTAACGCCAGGCTGCGTGGACTAAGTCGGCCAGTTGCGTGAGGCGGCCATGGAAAAAATGCCCAACACCCGGTGCAACAATAATCGGCAGTTGCTGCGGGCGGGCCCAGTTTAATACGGCTTCGAGTGCAATGACTTCGTCTTGCTCGCCATGAATGACTAAAGTGCCTTTGGGCACATTGGGGAAAGCGTAGCGGCTGACTGCTGGGCCAATCAAAATCATCCCTTCGATTTCGTCGTCACTAAGACGGGCGCGTAAGCAGCTTTGTACATAAGTGCCAAATGAAAAGCCCGCCAAGGTAATGCGCTTTAATTCAGGGTGTTGCTTGCGGGCAAAAGCCAGCACTGCGGCCATGTCATCCACCTCGAACTCACCGTAACTATGACTGCCTTCTGATTCACCCACGCCGCGCAAATTTGGGCTGTAAGCGACATAGCCTAAGCGTGAAAGCGTTTTAGCGAGGGTATGGACGATTTTGTTATTAAAGGTGCCGCCTTCAGTGGGATTGGGGTGAGCCACCAAGACGATGCCAATCGGTGCATCAGTGGCAGCATCGAGGCGTAAGCATTCAAGGCGGCCGGCAGGGCCAGCGAGGTGGATGAGTTCAAAAGAAGGGGCTTTACGGGGTATGGTCATGGGGCACTTATTGAGTGGAGTCTTGAGGTAGATACATCAATTATTTTTACTGGTTGCTCGCAAAAACTGGGTTGTTTTGCCGCTAAAGTCGATTTCAATTGCAGCGTAGATTAAATAATGACGGTCAATGGAGATTGAAGGTGAAGGCATGCGTTATTGCGCATGCCTTCACCGTAGCCCAATGATTACTCAGCAGGGCGCGGCGGAATGAGGAGTCGCTCAACAATTCGGCCGTGCAATAAATGCTCGTTGACGATTTCGTCAATGTCGTCTTTATCGATATAGGTATACCAAGTTTCTTCGGGATAAATCACGATAACCGGACCTTCTTCGCAGCGCTCAAGGCAACCGGCTTTGTTAATCCGCACTTTACCGTCGCCATTGAGTTTGAGTGCTTTAACGCGCTCTTTGGCGTAGGCCCACAGTTGATCTGCGCCGCAGCTATTGCACGATTGACGCTCGCCGGGCTCGCGCTGATTCAGGCAAAAAAACACATGGTATTGATAATGACTCATCGCCCAGCTCCTTTTATTGCAATACCGGTGCTTTGGTATGCGGCGTGATAAACAACGGCAAACCATCGGTATCAAACACCGCCTGTACCCCGTCAATAAACACCAAATCAGTCATCCGGCATTCCAGCATCAGCTCTTGGATGTATTGCACAATCAGCTCGACATGATCAGACGGCAAGAGCGGCCAAACATAGCCTTCCCAGCGTTCTGGATCTTCTTTGCTGGCAAAGGTGATGCGAATTTCGTTGTTTTCATGGGCGGCAACGGTCACCACTGGGGTGCGACCTTTGCTGCGAATGCTGCGCAGCGCATTGCTGGTCATCACTTGCAGCCGCGTTTCCAGTTGGGTGACGCGGCCCACATCTTGTGCCGCAAGCCAAGGTAGCGGTGTGCGTGGAATCGGGAATAAAGTCACGCCGTCGGTTTTGAGTGCTTCACCAATTAGATTGGCGAGCGGCATGCCCCAGCTGCCAACTTGGCCGCCTAATGTAATCGCAGCGGGTGCACCAGTGCGTTCAATGGCTACGCCGATTAGATAACGTAAAGCGACCGCTTCGTCTTTAAATTTAATCGCACTGCCGGCCGAATCAATTGGGAAATCACTGGCGGTGCTCAAGGTTGCACGCCATTCAGCCAATTGCGCTGGGCTGATCGCCGCCAAGACATCGGGGCCAAGCAATGCGCCTGATAGCCAAGCATCCGCATCGGCAGCAACCACACCATGCTCGCGCAAAATAGCCAGCGCCGCATCGCCATCGATTTCGCTCGGTAGCGCGGCTTCACCTTTGCAACCAGCGACCAATACCACCGGAATGGCAAATAAAGTGGCCGATTGTTGCGCGTGCTGGCTAGCGCTTTCTACTTCTTGGCGTAGCGCATGCCACAGCGTCATCCATGCGTCTTGCGATGGCGCTTGAGTGAGTGCGCCATTGAGGGCGTAATGATCTTTGGCCATGAGTAGTTCGGCCATCAGTTGTTGCAAACCTAAGCGTTTTTGCGCCACTTGCGCAGCATCGCGCTCAGTCAATAACGACATCAGTTGACGAATAATCGGATTTTGTGGGTTAACACGAGGGTAAAGACGTGGATCAGGCAGGTTCATGGCAGGCGCTAAGTGAAACCAAAACGGCAATTATACCCATCTGATTGCAATCTGTCGGCATCAAGGCGTGGTTGATGTTGATTCGTAGCGGGTGATTTTGCTGTGTTTACCTAAGGTCATGGTTTGCTTGGTTTTTAGTGCCGTGTGTGACTGCGCTGGTTGTTGAATAACGGCATTTTCGTCTCTTGGAGTGAAGGCTGGAGGCTTTGTATTTGTTGTCAGTTGCGGTTTTATTGCATGATGCGGTACTTTCTTGCTGAGTACCGTTATGCAAACTCGTTTTATCGATCAAAGCTTATTGTCCGAATTGCTGTGTGCTGCCGAGCAAACACCACGGCAGCGCAAAAATTATAATTTTCACACTGCGGACGATGCCAGTTGTCATCGCTTGCTTAACGCGCTGCAACCCAATAGCTATGTGCAGCCGCATTGTCATTTGTCCGTGGATAAAGCCGAAACGATGGTGGTGCTGACCGGTCGAATGGGTGTGCTCATTTTTAATGCCGAGGGTGAGGTGATTGAGCAAAAGGTGATTACGGCGGGGGGCGATTGCTTGGGGATTGATATTGCGCCGGGGGTATTTCATAGTTTGGTCGCATTAGAGCCTACCGTGTTTTTTGAAGCTAAAGCCGGGCCATATATTCCGGTGGCGAGCCATGAGCGTGCGACTTGGGCGCCAGCAGAAGGCGAGGCTGGCGCGATTGAATATCTAGCCTGGATGCGTTCACGATTTGAGGTATAGCTTGCTAGGGTCTGTTGACGTTTGGTTTTCCACCGCGCTGGGTCGATTTTCGCGGCGAATCAAGGCGTAGTAAGCGATGCATAGTCATTCTATGTGAGCTTGCTACAACACAGAGTCGCCGCGAAAAGCGCCCAGCCGGATTTTATATATAACAACTCGGTTTGGCGGCGGCTTTTTTAAAATAAAGTCAGCCTGATGCTGCGTTACAAAGCGCTGGCGTAGAATGACTACGCGACGCGCTTCGTGCCTTGCCTTAGACCAAAATCTGCGCAAACGCAGTTGGCAAACCAAGCGTCAACAGACCCTAAGCTTGATTGTGTATGAGCTATGGGCTAATACGTAGGTATTTTGCTTAGTCACGATTCGTTTTGAGTGAAGTACGATTGCCCCACGCACGACTGGCTATGGGGCGCTTGTCGGGGTTGTGTTTTTTGAGGTGGGCAAAAAAATGCCGCGCCAGAAGGCGCGGCAAGTGGATGCAGTTGCTTGGTTTTATTTCACCCGCATTCCCGGTTTTGCGCCTTCGTGCGGCTCTAGGATGTAAAGACCGCCGTCACCGCCAGCCGCTAATACCATGCCCTCAGACAAGCCGAACTTCATTTTTCTTGCGGCTAAATTGGCAACCATCACGGTATGTTTTCCGATTAAATCTTCCGGTTTATACGCCGACTTAATCCCAGCAAATACATTGCGTGTTTCATTGCCTAAATCGAGCGTCAGTTGCAGTAGTTTCTCGGCGCCAGCAACGTGTTGTGCGTCAGCGATGCGCGCAATGCGTAAATCTACCTTCATAAAATCATCAATGCTGATGGTTTCACTGATGGCAGGGATTTCGTAAGCGGGCGCTGCTGGTGCTGGCGTGTCGAGCACTTGGATATTGGCTTCGATCATTGCCGCAATGTTTTTAGGGTCGATGCGCACCATTAAATGGCTGTAGGTGTTGATCGGGTGATCGAGCAATAAATGCTGAGCATCAGACCATTGCAATGGCGCAATATTGAGGAAGGCTTCAACGTCAGTGGCGAGTTTTGGCAGCACTGGTGAGAGGTAGATCGTCAAAATGCGGAAGGCATTGATCAAGAAGCTGCATACCGCATGCAGATTGTCACTTTGCTCAGGGTGCTTGGCCATTTCCCATGGTTTAACGGTGTCGACGTATTGATTGACTTCGTCAGTTAAAGCCATGATTTCGCGAATCGCACGGCTGTATTCTCGCGCTTCAAATAGGCTGGCAATGGTGTCGCTGGCGCCTTGCAGTTTCTTTTGCAGCGCGACAATGGCCGGCATTAGCGCATAGGTTTCCGCTTCAAACACGCCGCTGTGTAGGCGACCTGCAAAGCGTTTACTGATAAAGCCTGCGGCGCGGCTGGCGATATTGACGTATTTGCCGATCAGGTCAGAATTTACCCGTGCGGTAAAGTCTTCGAGGTTTAAGTCAATGTCTTCAGCGGTGTTGGATAGTTTGGCAGCATAGTAATAGCGCAGCCATTCTGGGTTAAGGTGGTCTAGGTATGATTCGGCGGTG
Source organism: Deefgea piscis (assembly GCF_019665785.1). Lineage (NCBI taxonomy): Bacteria > Pseudomonadati > Pseudomonadota > Betaproteobacteria > Neisseriales > Chitinibacteraceae > Deefgea > Deefgea piscis. The sequence continues at coordinate 2,307,076 of NZ_CP081149.1, read as the reverse complement.
ATAAAGGTGCCGCGCGATTTGCTCATTTTTGCGCCGTCAACGGTCAAAAAACCGTGACTATAAATCGCCGTTGGCGTGCGGTAGCCCGAGTATTCGAGCATTGCTGGCCAAAATAGCGAGTGGAAATACAAAATATCTTTGCCAATAAAGTGATACAGCTCGGCGTCAGAATCTTTGCGCCAATAGCTATCAAAATCTAAGCCTAAGCGATCGCATAGATTTTTGTGGCTGGCCATATAGCCAACAGGCGCATCGAGCCAAACGTAAAAATACTTGCCCGGTGCATCCGGGATTTCAAAACCAAAATACGGTGCGTCGCGCGAAATATCCCAATCGGTCAGACCCGATTCAAACCATTCTTGCATTTTATTGGATGCTTCTTGCTGCAACTTGCCCGGCGTGGTGGTCCATGACTTTAAAAAGTCTTCGCATTCGCCCAGCTTAAAGAAGAAATGTTCTGAATCCCTTAGTACCGGTGTTGCGCCCGATACAGCGGAGTATGGGTTTTTAAGTTCGGTCGGTGCATACGTTGCGCTGCATACCTCACAATTATCGCCGTATTGATCTTTTGCACCGCACTTTGGGCATTCGCCTTTGACAAAGCGATCGGGCAAGAACATTTGTTTTTCTGGATCAAACAATTGTGAAATGGTTTTTTTTGCGATTTTATCGTTGGCTTTGAGCTTGGCGTAGATGTCGTAAGCAAAGTCACGGTTTTCTGGGCTATTGGTGCTGTAGTAATTATCAAACGCGACATGAAAACCGGTGAAGTCACGTAAATGTTCACCATGAACACGGGCAATCAGCGCCTCTGGCGTGATGCCTTCTTTTTCTGCGCGCAGCATGATGGGTGTGCCGTGCGTGTCGTCCGCACAAACATAATGGCATTGGTGACCGCGAGATTTTTGAAAGCGTACCCAGATGTCAGTTTGGATGTATTCAACCAAGTGACCAAGGTGAATGGCGCCATTGGCGTAAGGTAGGGCAGAGGTAACGAGTATTTTGCGGGTCATGGTCGGCCAAAATATGCAAGAAAATAACTTCGATTATAACGCAGAGTCGACGATGACGGTTTGACAGAAAAATAGCATGAGCTCGACTATAGTAATTTCAACTCCCATACAAATAATTGTCGGCAGATGTCAACAACAAAGCAAAAAATTCAGCATTTGAATGATTTTCGCTTACTGGCGGTGGTGGTCGTCGGCGTGCTGCTGTCGATTTTTGTTTGGCAGTTCGCTGCAATTAAACTCAAGCAGCAGACCGATATTCAATTTGAGCGGCAGACCGAGCCATTGGTGAATGGCTTAAAACTGCGCGTGCAAAGCTTGGCTTTGGGTTTGTATGGCGCACGAACGGTGCCTTTGATGGCGCATGGTGAGTTAAAACCACAGCATTTTAAGCAGTATGTGGCGCAATTGAATTTAGAGGATGTTTTTCCCGGTGCTTTGGGGGTTGGCTTTATTCGCCGCGTTGAGCCGCAAGATGTGGCCGCATTTGTGAGCGATCAGCAGCATTATCGCCCTGAGTTTCAATTGCGTGAGCGAGGTCCTAATGCTGGGGCAAAATTCATCATCCAATTTATTGAGCCGATAAAAGGCAATGAAGTGGCGGTTGGATTAGACATTGCCAGCGAACCCATTCGTAAGGCCGCCGCGATGACTGCGATGAATTCGGCCGAAATGGCGATTACAGCGCCGATTCAGCTGGTGCAAGACGGTAAAAAGACCCCAGGATTTTTAATTTTATTGCCTTACTATTTGTCAACAACAGTGGGCAGCAAAATTGAGTTGGCGAATGAGCGGACTGAGTCCTTAATCGGTTGGGTTTATGCGCCAGTATTGATGTCAAAACTGGTGGCGGGATTGAGTGATGTGCAGCATAAAACAATCGATTTTGAGGTGTATTCTGGTCGAGTGCTCAAACCAGAGTTTTTGTTGTATGACAATGACTCACATTTAAGCCAGGGTGCAAGTCAGCCTCAGTATCGAAGCTTGCGTCGGCAAGTCGAGATTGAATTGGGGGGGCAGACTTGGACTGTCCTGATGAGTTCAAATGATAGCTTTGCTGCCCGTTTAGAAAGCTGGTTACCTTTGGGTTTGTTGTTGTTTGGCTTGAGCCTGACTGGCTTGATTGCAGCAACTTTATTAAATGCCGCACGCTTAAAAGACAAGGCGCAGTCTCTCGCTGAGTCAATGTCTTTGCATGCGCGCCAGCGAGAAGTCCAGCTCAATGCGGTGATTGACAGTACGCCAGATGCCATTGTGACGGCGAATCAGCAAGGCACCATATTGGGGGTGAACCGATCGGTAACGTCTATCTTTGGTTATGCTAGCGATGCCGTTTTGGGAAAAAACATCAAGATCTTTATGCCCGATGAGGTGGCGAATAAGCACGATGGTTATGTTGAACGCTATCAACATCAAAATGGCGCGGCGGTCATGGGGAAAGGTCGTGAGCTTTGGGCGCGCCACGCCGATGGTCATTTGATTCCGATTGAGGTCAATTTGAATCAATTTCACATTGATCAAGAGACTTTTTTGGTGGCGCAGATTCGTGATGTCAGTGTTCGTTTGGCAAATGAGCAGGCATTACGCGCTAACCAGCGGCAATTGTCGATGATTGTCGAGGCGTCTGGCTTGGGGATTTGGGATCTGGATTTACGTAATGGAGAGTCTTTTTTTGGGGGTATGTGGGGCGAGATGCTGGGTTTTGTCACTCAGGAGTTAATACCTAGTGTTGAGACGTGGAGAAGTTTATTGCATCCTGAGGATTTGCCATTGGCCGAGGCCTCGTTGACCGCGCATTTGGCGGGGCTGTCTGCGGTGCATAGTTGTGAATTAAGGATGAAAACTGCGCAGGGCACGTGGAAGTGGGTGCATGCGATTGGGCGTGTGTATGAGCGTGATGAGCATGGCGCGCCGATTAAAATTGCCGGGATTCATCTTGATATTGATGCGCGTAAACACAATGAATTAATGCTCATTGAGCAAGATACCGCGTTGACATATTTGCAGCAGCAGCTGCGCAGTGTGGTGAATTCTGCGACTGAAATTTGTATTGTTGCAACTGATATTGCGGGTGAAATTCAGTTATTTAATGTTGGTGCAGAGAAAATGCTCGGTTATTGTGCTGAATCCGTGATTGGCGTTTTAACGCCAGAAGCTTTTCATGATGCCAGTGAGTTGGCAAGTCGAGCGCAACATATCGCCGCACAAACTGGAGTGTGTGTGAGTGGGTTTGAAGTGCTGGTGTATATGGCAAGGCAGGGGGGGAGCGATACCCATGAATGGACTTATATTTGCCAAGACGGCTCACGTTTGACGGTCAATTTGATTGTCACGGCCCGTTATGATGATGCGGGTGAATTGATTGGTTACTTAGGTGTTGCTACCGATGTGACTGAGCAAAAACAAATTAATGCCGCACTGGAGGTGGCCATTGGTCAAGCGGTGGCAGCGAGTCAAGCCAAGAGTGATTTCTTGGCCAATATGAGTCATGAGATTCGCACGCCAATGAATGCGGTGATTGGTTTTTCAACCTTGTTAACCGACACCCCTTTGAGCGCGGTACAGCTAGAGTTTGTTAGTGCAATTCAGCAATCTGGCGATGCTTTGCTGAGTTTAATTAATGATATTTTAGATTTTTCTAAGATCGAAGCGGGTCATTTGCAGCTCGAACAAATTGAATTTGATGTGCGCTATTTGTTGGAGGGTGCTTTGGATATTGTGGCGGAGAAAGCCGCCAAACAGTCGCTTGATTTAGCCTGTATTATCAATCCCAATGTGCCCTTACGTTTGATTGGCGACCCGAGTCGTTTACGCCAGGTGGTGCTTAATTTACTTAATAATGCGATTAAATTTACTGCGCAAGGCGAGGTGGTGGCGCGATTGGTAGCGCTACCTAGCTCAAATGATGAGCATTGTGTGTTGCGCTTTAGTGTTAAAGATACTGGGATTGGCATGAGCGAGTCGGCGCAAGTGTCGTTGTTTCGGCCGTTTTGTCAGGCCGATGCATCGACAACACGTCGCTTTGGCGGTACCGGTTTGGGCTTGTCGATTTGTAAACGCTTAATTGAGGCCATGGCTGGAGAGGTAGGCGTGGTGAGCGTTTTGGGAGAGGGGTCGGAATTTTGGTTTGAGGTGACGTTAGCCGTTGCCAAAATCGAAGTGCCGCCGCCCGAAGTTGAGCTTGCTTTGCAAGGCTTGCGCGTGTTGGTTGTCGATGGCTTTGCCGCCAATCGTGAGCTGATTGCTTTGCAATTGACGTCTTTTGGTATGGAACCAGTTTGTTTTTGCTCGCCACAGGATGCATTGAATGCTTTGACACAAGCGCCGAAGCGCTTTGCATTGGCGTTGATTGATTTGCAACTGCCTGACCTAGATGGATTGCAATTGGCGCGGCAAATTCAGACTGTGGTGGGTGAGACGCCATTACCCTTAGTATTGTTAACCTCGATGGCGGTGCCTGGGCTGGCGGCGGAAGCCAAAGCGGCAGGATATTCTGCGTTTTTAACTAAGCCAGTCCGACAAACACAATTGCTCCATGTTATTGAAGAGGCTTTGAAAATGCAGCAATTTCCTCGTGGGACGCAAAATCTAGTGACGGCGCATCATTTGGCGGAACAAATTGCGGCGAGTAAGCCTTATTTATTGTTGGCTGAAGACAACCCCATTAACCAGAAGGTGGCGGTGTTGATGTTAGAAAAATTTGGCTGTCGGGTTGATGTTGTTGAAAATGGCGCATTGGCCGTCGCCGCAGTGGAGCAGCGACGTTATGATTTGGTGTTGATGGATTGCCAGATGCCAGAAATGGATGGCTTTGTGGCCACGCAAACGATTCGTGCATTACCCCCCGAGCAAGCGGGGGTTTATATTGTCGCGTTAACCGCGAATGCATTTCAGTCCGATGTTGATCATTGTTATGAAGTGGGGATGGATGATTTTGTTGCTAAGCCGATTCATATGACAGAGATTTCATTGGCTTTGCAGCGTGGCTTGGCCAAGTCAGGGCGTTTGGCGCGTTTAGATTCCCAGTTACAAGAGCCGGAGGGCGATATGGAAGTTGGCATTAGTTTAGAGCTGCAGCAAGAATTGCTAGATGTTGATCGCATGTTTAATGAGCTGAAGCAAGCGGTTGGCATGGATATGAAAGAAGAGTTGCTAGCCTTGTTTTTCCCTACGCTGGATGAGTGTGTCACCGGTTTGTCACCGGCGATTGCGTCTGCCGATTCAGTTCAAGTCGTGAGCTTTGCGCATAAGCTGAAAGGCGCAGCGGCGCAATTGGGCGCAACAAAATTGGCGACTTATTGCAAGGCCATTGAAATGGCCGCTAAAAACAATGATTTTCAGTTGGCGGCGACGCAATTTGCTATGGTGCAGTCTTTGGGTGTAGGTTTGTCGCAGCAATTGCGCGTTTAAGGCAGTTGTGGGGCGCACGCTTTGCTTGCTCATGAATGACGGCCTTAGTCGCTATTAAGTTAGGAATGAATAAATATGTTGCCAGATGTTGCGCAATTACCGCACTGGCTGAGTCAGCAATTGGCTAATTCGTCACGCATCAGTGGTTATGACTACCAGCATCTATCTTCTCGAACTGCCGCAGTTTTGATTCCTATCGTGCTGCATCCTGATGGTGCAACCGTGTTGTTAACTGTCAGGGCCGATCATTTATCGCAGCATGCTGGGCAGATCAGCTTTCCGGGCGGGGCAACTGAGTACGGCGATCAAGATGCTGTCGCAACGGCTTTGCGTGAAACGGCAGAAGAAATCGGTTTGGATGGTGATCGAGTGCAGGTTGTGGCTTGTTTGGGCGAGTACCATACCATTAGTGGCTATTGTGTAACGCCAGTAGTGGGTATATTGCAGCCCGGTTTTTCTATTTGCCCCGACCCGAATGAAGTTTCGGATGTGTTTGAATTGCCCTTGTCGGTGTTGCTGAATCGCTCACTGTATGAGAAACGCTGGGTAAGTCGGCAGGGCGTACGTGGTACGACGCATTTTTTAGAGGTTAATCAACGCGTTGTTTGGGGTGCTACAGCAGGTATATTGCTCAACTTCGCGCTGGACTTGATGTTGGATGGTATACCTAAAGATATGACCATTGAGGCCGCCAATGGGTGAGGTGCATCGTCCTCGTTGCCTGAAGATTGAAGTAGGCAGGTCAATTTAATTTGGTATTCGAGCAAAAATGGACTTGCAGGTGCGAATGAATCTGCCGTTAATCAGACAAATGCCAATAAAAATCAGCTTTACTCGCCAAAGTCATTGACGAGTTCACAGTTTTTTCATTAAGGCGTGATACAATCCGCCACTTTCGCAAATAGCCCACAGTCCAAACATGACCCGTGCACTTCGTAACGTCGCCATTATCGCCCACGTCGATCATGGTAAAACCACGCTGGTAGACCAGCTTTTACAACAAGCCGGTACATTCCGCGCCAACCAAGCCATCGTTGAGCGTGTTATGGATTCCAACGATCTTGAAAAAGAACGTGGTATTACCATTCTGGCTAAAAACACTGCCATCGAATACGAAGGCACGCATATCAATATCGTTGATACCCCAGGTCACGCGGACTTCGGTGGTGAAGTTGAACGTGTATTGGGTATGGTTGACGGTGTATTGCTGCTGGTTGATGCGGTTGAAGGCCCAATGCCACAAACGCGTTTCGTGACTAAGAAAGCTTTGGCTTTAGGTCTGAAACCAATCGTGGTAATTAATAAAGTAGACCGTCCAGGTGCACGTCCGGATTGGGTTCACGATCAAGTTTTTGACTTGTTCGACAAACTCGGCGCGACTGACGATCAACTCGATTTTAAAATGATTTACGCTTCAGGTTTGAATGGCTTTGCCAAGCTGACTTTGGAAGAAGAATCAGACAATATGCGTCCATTGTTAGATTTGTTGGTGGCGACTGTTCCTAGTCCTCCGGGCGACGCTGATGCGCCGTTGCAATTACAAATTTCGGCATTGGATTACTCAACATTTACCGGCCGTCTTGGCGTGGGTAAAGTGTTGAATGGTCGTATCAAGCCAGGTCAACAAGTTGTGGTGATGAACCATGATGACCAGGTTTCTAGTGGCCGTATCAATCAAGTATTGGGTTTCAAAGGCCTTGAGCGCGTTCCAGTTGAAGAAGCTGAAGCGGGCGACATCATCATTATTTCGGGTCTCGATGAAATCGGTATCGGTGTAACGATTTGCGATAAAGATGCGCCAGTTGGTTTGCCAGTACTCGGTGTTGACGAACCAACATTGACGATGGACTTTATGGTGAATACATCGCCACTCGCAGGCACTGAAGGCAAGTTTGTAACTAGCCGTCAAATCCGCGATCGTCTGAACAAAGAATTGCTCGTTAACGTGGCATTGCGCGTTGAAGACACTGACAACACGGATATCTTCCGCGTTTCAGGTCGTGGCGAATTGCATTTGACGATTTTGTTGGAAAACATGCGCCGTGAAGGCTTTGAAATGGCCGTGGCTAAACCACGCGTTGTTTACAAAGACGTTAATGGCGAGAAGTGCGAGCCATACGAAAACCTGACCATCGACTTAGAAGATGATCATCAAGGTGGCGTTATGGAAGAAATCGGTCGTCGCCGTGGCGAATTGACCAATATGGTTTCTGACGGTCAAGGTCGTACTCGTTTGGAATATCATGTTCCAGCGCGTGGTTTGATCGGTTTCCAAGGTGATTTCATGACCTTGACTCGCGGTACTGGCTTGATGAGTCACGTATTTGACGATTACGCTCCGGCTAAGCCTGATATGCCAGGTCGTCACAACGGCGTGTTGATCTCTCAAGATAACGGCGAAGCTGTTGCTTACGCATTGTGGAAATTGGAAGATCGCGGTCGTATGTTTGTTAGCCCGGGCGACAAACTGTACGAAGGCATGGTTATCGGTATCCATAGTCGCGACAACGATTTGGTTGTGAACCCAATTAAAGGTAAGCAACTGACTAACGTTCGCTCTTCAGGTACTGACGAAGCAGTTCGTTTAACTACACCAGTTAAATTGACTTTGGAATCTGCAGTTGAGTTTATTGATGATGATGAATTGGTAGAAATCACACCAAAATCAATCCGTATCCGTAAGCGCTTCTTGACTGACAACGAACGTCGTCGTAATAAAGTGGCCTAATTCGCTGCTTTATATCCCAAGAAAAACGCCAATCGATTGATTGGCGTTTTTTTATGTTCAGTGTTTGTTGGTAGCGAATTTCAGTATGACAGTGCCCAGAGGTGTGTTGATGTGGCTGTAAAAAAAACGCCATCTGGAAGGATGGCGTTTTGTTGGGTATGTTTCTATAGATCATAGCCATAAATGCTTATGGATAAATACCCTATATCTTATCGCAGTGTTTCTAAGTATTTATCGGCGTCGAGTGCCGCTTGGCAGCCGCTCGCTGCGGATGTAACGGCTTGGCGATAGATGTGGTCTTGCACGTCACCGGCAGCAAATACGCCGGCAATGCTGGTGGCTGTTGCTCCGCCGTTACGGCCACCTTGGGTGATGATGTATCCTGTGTTGTCCATATCGAGCTGACCTTTGAAGATGTCGGTGTTTGGCTTGTGGCCAATAGCAATAAATACGCCCATCAAGGCTAAATCTTTGGTCGAGCCATCGACGGTCGATTTTAAACGCGCACCGGTTACGCCTGTTGCGTCGCCCAAAACTTCGTCGAGAGTCTGATTGGTTTCAAGGGTGATTTTGCCCTCGGCAACTTTTTCCATTAGATGGTCAATCAGAATTTTTTCTGAGCGGAAGGTGTCGCGGCGGTGAATTAAAGTCACATGCTTAGCGATGTTTGATAAGTAGAGCGCCTCTTCAACGGCCGTGTTGCCGCCGCCAACGACGGCAACATCTTGGCCGCGATAGAAAAAGCCATCGCATGTGGCGCAGGCCGAAACGCCGCGGCCAGAGAATGCTTCTTCAGAAGGGATTCCCAAATATTGTGCGGATGCACCAGTGGCAATAATTAACGCGTCGCAGGTGTATTCGCCAGAGTCGCCAACCAAGCGGATGGGTTTTTCAGTTAAGTGCGTCGTGTGAATGTGGTCAAACAGTATTTCGGTGCCAAAACGTTCGGCGTGCTTTTGAAAGCGCGTCATCAATTCTGGGCCTTGCACACCGTCAAAGTCGGCGGGCCAGTTGTCAACTTCAGTGGTGGTCATGAGTTGGCCACCTTGCGCCATGCCAGTAATTAATACAGGCTTTAAATTGGCACGTGCGGCATAGACGGCGGCAGTGTAGCCTGCAGGGCCTGAGCCCAAAATGAGTAAACGATGATGTTGGCTTGCCATGTCGATTCCTTGCTGTTGGTCTAAATAATGCTACTCAATGGGTTTGAGTGTAATGGTTTTTTAAGAAAGCTTCTAATCTAGCTTTTAAATCGGCGCCATAGCGTAAGGCTTGTTTTTTAATGTTGGGGGCGATGCGCGGCAATATCAAGTGCTGGTGTTGTAGTGTTGCTGGGATTGATGGATGAGTCGGAGTGGGAATTTGTTTACAATTGCGATTCTATTTTTTAATGGTATACGGATCATGCAAAAAGGATTGGCGCATTGTTGCTTATCTTGAAGCGGTTTTTAAATCATTTTGCAGCTCTGGCGCGCGCGCCCGTGAGGCGCGTGCTGTTAAAGCAAATTTATTTTACCGCCAATGAAGCCGTTTGGTTGGTGGCGATTACCGGTTTTGCTTTGGGTGCGACGGTCGTGGTGCAGTTGCACGAAGAATATGGCCAAAGTCGTGATGCGGCGTTGCGGCTTCTGGGTTCGCTGAGTTTTGTTGAGTTGTCACCCATGTTGGCGTGTTTAATGATGGTGGCGCGCTCGGCTTCGGCGATGGCGATTGAATTGGCATCGATGCGGATTTCGGGCGAGGTTGCCGCGCTGCGACGCATGGGGATTTCTATTGAGTCGTATTTGTTGCTGCCTCGGGTGTTGGGGATGACGGTGTCGGCGGTTGTATTGGCCGGTGTTATGGCGCTCGCGTCGGTGTTGGGCGGTGTATTGTTTGCCACTGGCTGGGATGCAAGTTATCAAATTTTCGCTTTGGAGCGCATGCTGCGCTGGCATGAAGTGCTGATTTGCTTATTAAAAGCGGCTAGTTTTGGTTTGGTTGCTGGAGTGGTGTCGATTTATGCTGGGTTTTCGGTGCCGCTGCAGGTATCCGAAATTCCTAAGGCTGCGTCGCGGGCGGTGCTCCGAGGGTTGTTGGCTTTGTTTGTGTTGGATTTTTGTTGGGCGCTGGTGTTATGACGCAAGGTGTTTTGAATATTGATTTGAGTCTCGCGTCTGGGCAGTTTTGGTTGGAATTGGCGGCGTCTGACGATTTTTCGTTGTGGATTGATCGTATCTCAGAGGATTTAAATCGTTCGGCTTTTAATGGCTTTGGTGTTTTGGAGTCTAGGCCGGTTTTGATTAGCAATTTGCGGGTGTGGGAAAACATCGTTTTGCCGTGTTGGTATCATGGTGCTGGTGATTTGACGGATGCTGAGTTGGCGCTGCAGACTATTTTGCAGCGGGCAGGCTTAGATATCGCCGCGCACTCAGACATGCTGGCGATGTTGCCTGATCGATTGGATGTCATGCAGCGCCGATTGGTGGCTTTGCTGCGCTTGGCGTTGCAAGACGCGCGAATTTGGGTGGTCGAAGAGGCTTGGTGGCGTTGGTGGCATGATCCGCTTTGTGCGGAATGGCCTTTGGTGAAAGTTTTTTTACAGTTGCCGATGCCGCAGGTCTTGTTGGTGATCTCTGCGCATCCCGCGCCAGCGGGGTTTGAGTGCGTCACCTTGGTAAAGAGTCGGGATAATGAAGAATAAAGTGCAGTTATTAAAAGATGGTGATCCGCGGTTTCGTTGGTTAACTTGGCGGGTAGTGATATTGGCCACCTGGGTTTTTGTGGCTTTTGCCGTGCTGCTGGTGGTTTTGGGGCAGCGGCAAGGCTTTTTTAGTAGTAAGGAAAAAGTGCACTTTGTTGCCGAAAATGGCAGCGGATTGACGCCGGGTATGCAGGTGAGGTTGTCTGGGTTTCGTATTGGAGTGACCGATAAAGTGAGCTTGAATGAGCAGGCGAAGGTGGATGTTACTTTATTGATTGAGCAGCAATATATGCAATGGGTGAAGGCCGATTCGATCGCTATTTTGCAGCAAGAGGGCTTGATTGGGGATCATTATATTGAGATTGCTGGAGGTTCTGCAGCTGCACCGCGTTTGGCTGAGGGTGGAGTGCTAGTGTTTGCGCCGGCGCTGGGTCTGGCTGATATTGCACAAAATCTAAGTAATCGGACTTTGCCGATGATTGATTCGATGCAGCAAACATTTGATTACCTGAATGATCCTAAAGGAGATATTCGATTGGCGTTGGCTAATGTGCGGCAGTTGAGTGTTGAAATGCGTGAAACGCGCCAACGGCTCGATCAATTGTTAGCTCGGGTTGATGGCGTGGTGGATGTTGAGGCGCGCAGTACGTTAAATAGTGCCGATCGCTTATTGACGCGGGCGGATGGTGTGGCCGCAGAGTTAAATACGAAATTGTCACCGGTGCTGCTTGGGGCTGCATCGATTGCGGTGAGTGTTGATGCGGCGGCAAAGGATGCCAGTGCGACGGCTGCCGTGGTGCGCAAGGCGGTTGAGTTGTCTGCGCCAAGCTTGCCTGGAATGGTGCGCCATGCTGATGAGTTGCTGTATGGCGGCCGTCAAACTTTGGATGCGGTGAATCAGAGTTGGCCAATCAATACCATGCTCACGCCTTTGCCGTTGCAGGCACCTCTACCGGAGAGTCGGCGATGAATCGAGTTTGGGTGTTTTTATTTTGCGTAGTGCTTACTGCTTGCGGTACGGCGCCGGTGGTGACGTCACCTGCACGTATCGTCGCCGAACGCTCGCACCGCATGGCTTTGCAAGCAATACAGGATGGACGTATTGAAAGTGCTGAGGGTGAATGGCAGCAGGCGCTACGTGGCTATCAGGCCATAGATGATTGGCGTGGGCAGGGCATGGCACGATTGGGCTTGGCGCAAGCAAGTCAGCGCTTGGGGCGAGGCACTCAGGCTGAACAGGCCTTGTTGCCAATGCTGCAAGAAGGGTATTTTTTACCAGAGCAGCAAGTGCAGGCGGCATTGCAGTTGGCGCAATTGATTTGGCAGCAGGATCTGCCTCGCGCGCAGCGGTTGCTGGCTCAGGTGCGTTTAAGCTGCGTTGCGCCTTGTTTTGTAGCAGTACAGATGGATAACTTGGCGGCACAGATTGCGCTTGAAAAAGGTGATGTGTCTGCTGCTGCGCAATTTGCCACGCAGGCACTCGATTTGGCAAAAGAGCGTCCCGCCGAGCGCGCTTTTGCGCTGCGCTTATTGGCTGAGGTGGCGTTACTGCAAGGGCGTTGGCTTGATGCAGAGGACAAGTTGATGCGGGCGATTGATTTAGATCGTCAAAGTGCCGAGCCCATGTGGTTGCTGGATGATTACCGTTTATTGTTAAAAATTGCGAAGCGTAAAGGCGATGTGGCGTTGGAAAAGAAAGCGCAAGCGCATTTAGGATCTTTGTGTGCGGCAATTGAATGTTCGCCTTGAGTCGGATTTGTATTTCCTATATAATCTTTGGCTTGCTATGTTTGTGTTGTTTTAAAATAGCGTCGTAAGCACAGCTAAAATCCCGTTCGCCCTGTCAGGGGTGCGCTTCAAATGGTTTGAAGTGTCCCGTGCGAATGGAAGACCTAACCCTAAGACACATTGGAGAATTAAATGTCTGTAAGTATGCGCGATATGCTCGAAGCTGGTGTCCACTTTGGTCACCAAACCCGTTACTGGAACCCAAAAATGGGTAAGTACATCTTCGGTGCACGCAACAAGATTCACATTATCAACTTAGAAAAAACACTGCCATTGTTTGAAGACGCGATGAAATACATCCGTCAATTGTCTGCAAACAAAGGCAATGTAATGTTTGTTGGTACAAAACGCGCTGCTCGCGAAATCATCGCTGAAGAAGCAGCACGTGCAGGCGCTCCTTTCGTTGATCACCGTTGGTTGGGTGGTATGTTGACTAACTTTAAAACAGTTAAGCAATCAATCAAACGCCTGACTGAAATGAAAGCCGTTCTGGAAAATGCTGAAGGTAGTGGCTACGGCAAGAAAGAATTGTTGATGATGAAACGTGACGTTGAAAAACTAGAGCGTTCATTGGGCGGTATTAAAGAGATGGGCGGTTTGCCTGATGCGATTTTCGTTATCGATACTGGCTACCAAAAAGGTGCGATTGTTGAAGCCGTTAAATTGGGCATCCCAGTAATTGGTGTTGTTGATACCAACAACAGCCCAGAAGGTATTGACTTCGTAATCCCTGGTAACGATGATTCTTCACGTGCAATTCGTTTGTACGCTCGTGCTGCTGCTGATGCAGTGCTTGAAGGCCGTAACCAAGCAACACAAGCTTTGGCTGCTGCGGTTGCCGAAGCTGCTGCTGAGTAAGTAGCCCATCGCTGAAACCAAGAAAAAGGGGCGTCTGCCCCTTTTTTGTAATGTTTACCGAATAAACTGAAATCCCTATTCAGGAGAATACATAATGTCTATTACTGCAAAAATGGTCGCTGAGCTACGTGAATTAACCGGCCTTGGCATGATGGAATGCAAGAAAGCTTTGGTTGAAGTTGAGGGCGACATCAAAAAAGCTGAAGAATTGTTGCGTATTAAGTCAGGCAATAAAGCCTCAAAAATGGCTGGCCGTACTGCTGCTGAAGGTGTAATTGCATCTTTCATCTCTGCAGACAAAAAAGTTGGCGCGGTTGTTGAAGTTAACTGCGAAACTGACTTTGTTGCTAAAGATGACGGTTTTGTTGCTTTTGCTAAAGCCATTGCTCAAGCTGCTGCAGAGTCAAACGCTGCTGATGTTGAAGCTTTGTCTGCAGTTCAATTGTCAACTGGCGAAACTGTTGAAGAAGCACGTAAAGCATTGATCGCTAAACTGGGTGAAAACATGACTGTACGTCGTTTTGCTCGTTACGAAACTGAAGGCGAGTTGGCAACTTACTTGCACGGCGCGAAAATCGGCGTGTTGGTCAACTTGATCGGCGGCGACGAAGTTTTGGGTAAAGATATCGCGATGCATATCGCTGCTGCAAAACCAAAAGCATTGGATGCCAGCGGTGTTGATCCTGAATTGATTGAAACTGAGCGTCGTGTAGCGATTGAACGCGCAAAAGCTGACAACAAGCCAGAAGAAATGTTGACTAAAATTGCTGACGGCACCGTTAACAAATTCTTGAAAGACGTTACTTTGGTAAACCAAGTGTTTATTAAAGCGGAAGATGGCAAACAAACAATTGAGCAATTGTTGAAGTCTAAATCAGCGTCTGTTGCTGGTTTCACCATGTTTGTTGTTGGTGAAGGCATTGAGAAAAAAGTGGTAGATTACGCTGCTGAAGTTGCAGCGGCTGCACAACTTTAAGTCTAGGCTTAAGCTTTGAAATGACGCCGCACGGTGACGTGCGGCGTTTGTACGACCACGACCACGCACTGTAAAAGGATAAATACATGAGTCAAACCACAAAATACAAACGCATTTTGTTGAAGCTCTCCGGTGAAGCCTTAATGGGTGATGATAGCTACGGCATTAACCGAGCGACGATCGACCGGATTGTGCAGGAAGTGAAGAGCGTTGTTGATTTGGGCGTTCAAGTCGCCATCGTTATTGGTGGTGGTAATATTTTTCGCGGTGTTGCGCCTGCAGCATCGGGCATGGATCGCGCCACTGCTGACTATATGGGCATGCTGGCGACGGTGATGAATGCGCTGGCACTGCAAGATGCAATGAAGCGTGCAGGTATTATTTCACGCGTTCAATCGGCACTCACAATCGCTCAGGTTGCTGAGCCTTATGTTCGTGGTAAAGCCATTCAATATCTGGAAGAAAATAAAGTTGTTGTTTTTGGTGCCGGTACCGGTAATCCATTTTTCACGACCGATACCGCAGCGGCGCTGCGCGGTATGGAAATGGGTGCTGATATCGTAATTAAAGCCACCAAAGTGGACGGCGTTTATACCGACGATCCTAAAAAGAATCCGGATGCAGTTCGCTACCAGACCGTGACGTTTGATGAAGTTATTGGTCGTAATTTGAAGGTCATGGATGCAACAGCATTTGCTTTGTGCCGTGATCAAAAAATGAATATTTGCGTATTAAGTATCTTCAAAGCTGGCGCATTAAAGCGTATGGTACTTGGGGAAGATGAGGGTACGCTGGTACACTGCTAAGCGTGTTGATTCGCAGGGCGACGGGCGGAGCGATGTTCCGCCTGTTTTTTATTGCAGCAAGAGGTAAATGATGATTGCAGATCTAAAGAAAACCACCGAAGCCAAAATGCAAAAAACGGCTGAAAAACTACGCACGGACCTTGCTAAGGTACGTACTGGGCGTGCTCATACGGGCTTGCTAGATCACGTACAAGTGGATTACTGGGGCAGTATGGTGCCAGTGAGTCAGGTTGCGAATGTGACGCTGATTGATTCACGTACCATTGGTGTGCAACCTTGGGAAAAACCGATGGTTGCTAAAGTTGAAAAGGCAATTCGTGATTGTGACTTGGGCTTGAATCCCGCCTCGCAAGGTGACTTGATTCGTGTACCAATGCCGATGCTGACTGAAGAACGTCGTAAAGACTTGATTAAAGTCGTTCGCAATGAAACCGAAGAAGCTCGGGTTGCAATGCGCAATGTACGTCGTGATGCCAATGACCAAATGAAGCGCGCGCTTAAAGATAAAGAAATTTCAGAAGATGAAGAGCGTCGTGGTCAGGATGAAGTGCAAAAGCTGACTGACAAATATATTGCGGAGCTCGATAAGCAGCTTGCAGATAAAGAAAAAGAACTTTTGACGGTATAAAAGTCGATTTGATTAGGCGGTAAGAAACGTGGCTTTATTCTCTCGCGAACGCGAAGAACCCAATGTTTTAGCGGGTAAAATTCCTCAACATATTGCGGTCATTATGGATGGTAACGGGCGCTGGGCTAAACAGCGTCTAATGCCCCGAGTATTCGGCCATAAGAAAGGGGTCGATTCTTTGCGTGAGGTGATTAGCACTTGCAAAGAATTGGGTGTGCAATGCCTGACTGTTTTTGCTTTTTCGAGCGAAAACTGGCGTCGTCCTGAGGAAGAAGTCACGTTTTTGATGGGTCTGTTTTTGCAAGTTTTGCAAACTGAAATTGAGCGAATGTTTCGCAACAATATTCAATTAAAAATCATTGGTAATCGCAGTCATTTTTCTGCTGAATTATTACAGATGATTGAAAACGCAGAAGCTAAAACGGCAAGCAATGATGGTCTGGTGCTGACGATTGCCGCCGATTACGGTGGTCACTGGGATGTGCTGCAAGCGACACATCGCTTGCTGGCCGAGCATCCTGAGCGAGCTTGCGAGTTTGGCGAAGAAGACTTGAAGCCTTACCTTGCGATGGCCTATGCGCCCGATCCTGATCTATTTATCCGAACTGGCGGTGAGCAAAGAATTAGTAATTTCTTGCTATGGCAATTGGCCTACACCGAACTTTATTTTACTGATTTGCCTTGGCCTGACTTTGGTCGTGAACCTTTGCTTGATGCCATTGCATGGTATCAAGGGCGAGAGCGACGCTTTGGCCGTATCAGTGAACAACTTGATGTATCAAAATAATTAATTATATATGCTGAAAACCCGTGTTTTAACTACGTTACTGTTGTTGCCGCTGGTTTTAGCAGCGCTGTTTTTGTTGCCGCCAATGGCTTGGACTTTGTTTTGCGCCCTCCTAATGGGGCTGGCCGCTTGGGAATGGAAAAATCTAGTCGGTATGCATGGCCGTTTTGCCATGTGTTATCCCTTGTTGACTGCCGTTTTGTTTTTGCTCTGCTCTCGTTTTGCGTCAATTTATTTTATCTATGGCCTATTATTGGCATCGCTCATCTTTTGGCTATTTTTGGTGCCATTCTGGCTCAAATTTAAATGGCCTTTAAACTCAGTTGGTAATTTAAATGCCTTTAGCGGCTGGGCCTTACTAATTCCGGCCGGTCTTTCCATGATTGTATTGCGTGGCAATGGTTGGCCATTGTTGTGCGTGATGGCGATCGCTTGGGTTGCCGACTCATTTGCGTATTTTTCAGGTAAGAAATTTGGCAAAAAAAAGTTGGCGCCAAATATTAGCCCTGGTAAAAGTTGGGAAGGGGTATATGGTGGAGCGCTGGCTGTTGTATGCTATTGCCTGTTAATACCCAAGCCATTTTTATTGCTGCCAAGTATTGTTGTTTTACAAAGTCAAACCGCACAAATGTTCGTCTGGGCTATTTTTGCGCTGGTACTCACCGCAGCAAGTGTGATGGGCGATTTACTTGAGTCGCTGTTAAAGCGGCAGCGCGGCATCAAAGACAGTAGTCATTTATTGCCAGGACATGGCGGCATTTTGGATCGTGTTGACAGTTTATTGGCCATCTTACCCATCTCTGCGGCGATTTACCTACTCCACCTTATGCCTTTGTAACAAAGCGATTGGATAACCATGCAGCAACAAATTGTAACTATTCTCGGTGCTACTGGCAGTATCGGTAGCAGCACACTGGACGTCATTGGGCGTCATCCTGAGCGTTATCGTGTTTTTGCGCTGAGCGCAGCAACGCAGATTGATAAGTTACTTGCTGCATGTGAAGTGCACCGACCTTTGCATGCTGTTGTGCTTGATGAGCAAAGCGCCGAACGCCTAAAGCAAGGTTTACTCGCTCGAGGTCTTAGCACTGAGGTGAGTTATGGTGAAAAGGCGTTGGTGCAAATTGCAGCTGCGCCAGAAGTAACAACCGTGATGGCGGCCATTGTGGGGGCTGCGGGCATGTCAGCAACGTTGGCCGCCGCGCAAGCAGGCAAACGAGTGTTACTGGCCAATAAAGAAACCTTGGTTTTGGCTGGTCAATTATTTATGGATGCAGTTGCACGCTCAGGCAGCGTGCTTTTGCCGATTGATAGTGAACACAATGCTATTTTTCAATCCCTGCCCACTTTCTATCGCGAGAATCCTTACGCCTATACATTGGCAGATGCTGGGATAGAAAAAATTCTACTGACTGCATCAGGTGGTCCATTTCGGACTCGCGAGCTGGATACATTTTCGCAAATTACTCCGGCCGAAGCGGTCAAGCACCCGAATTGGTCAATGGGACGCAAAATTTCTGTTGATTCGGCCAGCATGATGAATAAAGGCCTCGAAGTCATTGAAGCGCGCTGGTTATTTAATGCCCCAGCAGAACAAATAGAAGTCGTTGTTCATCCACAAAGTGTGGTGCATTCTATGGTGCAATACCGCGACGGATCCGTGATGGCGCAATTGGGTTCGCCCGATATGCGCACGCCAATTGCTTATGGTTTGGCTTATCCAGAGCGCATTACTGCGGGCGTGAAGGCTTTAGATTTATTTTCAGTAGGGCGATTGGATTTTTCTGCGCCGGACTTTGCGCGTTTCCCATGTTTAAATTTGGCTTATGAGGCGCTTAAAGCGGGCGGTGCTGCGCCCGCTGTACTCAATGCGGCGAATGAAATTGCGGTGGCCGCATTTTTAGAGTCGTCGATTTTGTTTACTCAAATTCCGCATGTCATTGAAAAAACACTCAGTCAATTGTCGCTGCGACCCGCCGGTAATATTGAAGAGTTGCTCGATGTTGATGCTCAGTCGCGTTGTGTTGCGCAGGAAGTCGTTTTACAAATAGGCCGTGCATGCTAACTCTATTTGCATTTATTGTAGCGATTGGTCTACTGGTATTCATTCACGAGTGCGGTCATTACTGGGTTGCAAGGCGATGCGGGGTAGGGGTATTGACCTTCTCTATTGGTTTTGGTCGACCTATTTATCAGTGGCAACGCGGTCAAACAACTTGGCAAATCGCACTCATCCCTTTGGGCGGCTACGTCAAAATGCTCGACGAGTCTGAAGGTGAGGTCGCACCTGCGCAGCGACAATTTGCGTTTAATACCCAGCATCCGGCAAAAAAGATGGCGATTGCATTGGCTGGCCCCTTGGCCAATTTGCTATTGGCGTCGTTCATTTATGCTGGGCTGTATGCTTATGGTGTCGTGACGTTAAAACCACTGGTGGCGACCGTTGCGATGGACAGTATTGCGGCCAAGGCCGGTTTACGCGCTGGCGATGTGTTGCAGCGGGTTAACGGTGATGCAGTGCAAAGTTGGGATCAAGCGCAAGTGAGTATTTTTGAGGCGGCTAGTCAAAATGAGCTCAAGCTTGAGGTCGCTACGCCACAGGGCGAGCGATCATTTACTTTAGATTTAAGCTCCTTAAGTAGTGAAGACTTCGATCAGCATATTTTAAGTCGTCTAGGTCTGTCACCCTATGCAACGACCAATCAAATTGCCTTTGTGCAAGAAAAAGGTGCGGCGGCACGTGCTGGCCTTCAGGTGGGGGATGTGGTGCTGACGCTCAATCAACAGCCATTGACCTCATGGTTGGAATTTCAGCGTTATATTGCTCAAAATCCAAGCCAGCCTTTTGAATTAAAGATTCGACGCGGCGCAAAAACACAGACTTTAACGATCACGCCCGATGTTATTGATCGAGATGGTAAAAAAATAGGCCGTATCGGCGTGAGCCCAGCCAATGACAAGGCTTTGTATGAAAGCATGCAGCAAACTATTCGTTTATCCCCAGTGCAAGCGATGCTCGGCGGGGTTGAAAAAACCTATGATCTATCGGTTTTAACGGTCAAGATGTTTGGTAAAATGCTGGTTGGCGCGATTTCACCCAAACAAATTAGTGGTCCATTGGGGATTGCTGAATTTGCTGGTCAGAGTGCAGCAATGGGTTGGGTGGCTTATCTACAATGTTTAGCCTTGATCAGTGTCAGCTTGGGTGTTCTCAATTTGATGCCAGTACCGATTTTGGATGGCGGCCATTTGCTGTATCATGGTTACGAGTGGCTAACTGGACGTACCATCCCGGCGTGGCTGACTGTGGTATTGCAAAAAATTGGCATTTTTTTATTGCTCATGTTAATGGCGCTGGCGTTATTTAATGACGCTCAACGCTTCTTGTTTGGCTTAGGCTAATCTCTAACCTGTTGACGAATCGACCGATGAAATTTAAACCTATGTATGCGCTGGTCGCAGCGGCGTTTGCCAGCATCAGCCTTGCTGCTCAAGCTTTTAACCCTATCACTGTTCAAGATATTCGAGTTGAAGGGTTGCAAAGAACCGATCCAGGGACGGTTTTTAATTACCTCACTGTAAAAGTGGGTGATAAATTTGATGAAGCCCAAGCCAGTGAAGCAATTCGCGCCTTGTTCGCGACAGGTTTTTTTGATGACGTTCGTATCGAAGTCGATAAAAACGTGATCGTCATTACGGTTGAAGAGCGTCCAACAGTGGCGCAAATCAATGTCAATGGCGCCAAATTATTAGAAAAAGATCAAGTTAAAGCTGCATTTAAAGGACAAAACTTAGCCGAAGGACGCATCTTTCAGCAAGAGGTCTTGGACGCTGCGGTCAACGAATTAAAACAACAGTATTACGCCCGAGGCCGGTATTCGGTCGACGTGAAAGCGACGGTCACTAAATTGGATCGTAATCGTGTCGGGGTACAAGTTGATATCTCTGAAGGGGATGTCGCTAAAATTAAATCGATTAATTTTGTAGGTAATAAAATTTACTCGCAAGATGATTTAATTAGCCAGATGTCACTGACTACGCCGACATGGATGACTTGGTATACCAAAACCGACCAATATTCAAAACCAAAGTTTGGTGCTGATTTAGAAGCCATTAAGTCGCTTTATTTAGATAATGGCTATTTAAATTTTGCGATTGAATCGACGCAAGTTGCTTTGTCTGAAGACAAGGCAGATGTGTTTTTAACCATTAATTTACGTGAAGGCGATTTATACCACACCGGTGATATTAGCTTTGCTGGTAATTTTGATTTACCAGAAGCGGAGTTAAAAGCCTTGGTTGCCGCTGAACCTGGTGAAGTTTTTTCGCGTGATTCGATTAATAAAACCACCGCAGCAATCTCAGATCGCCTTGGTAAAGAAGGGCACGCCTTCCCGAATGTAAATGCAGTGCCGACGATTGATGAAGCGAAAAAAACAGTCGCTTTTACTTTCTTTGTTGATCCAGGTAAAAAGACATCCGTTCGACGTATTAATATTTATGGTAATAATTTAACTAAAGATGAAGTGCTACGCCGTGAAGTGCGCCAGATGGAATCAGCTGAATATAATTTAGCGGATATTAAGCGTACGAAAGAGCGTTTGCAGCAGCTTGATTTCTTTAGTGAAGTGAATATTGATACGCCCGTCGTTCCAGAAAGTTCTGACTTAGTAGATATGAACATCAATGTCGTTGAGAAAAAAACCGGCAATTTGAATTTTGGTGTGGGTTACGGGCAAGGTGAAGGTGCTTTATTCCAAGCTTCTGTTTCGCAGGCCAATTTCTTGGGAACCGGGAAACGATTCTCTGCTGAAGTCAATACCAGTCAAGCCTCTAAAGTGTTAGCTTTTGGGATGAATAATCCATATGCCACACCTGATGGTGTGTCTTTTGGCTGGACGGCTTATTTGCGTGATACTGATCCGGGTGTGATGGATTTAGGGCAATATCAAACGCAATCAAAAGGGGTCGGATTTAATTTTGGCATGCCAACTACTGAATACAATTCAATTGGTTTGGGCATCAATGCTGAAATTATGGACTTCAAAGTATCAGAGCTCTCACCTGACTATGTGCTTGATTACATTAAAGAGTACGGAGACAGCGCGGCGATCTATTCTTTAAATGCCAATTGGGCTACTGATTCTCGTGATTCTGCGGTATTTCCAACCAAAGGCTTTTTGTTTAAGACTTCAGCAGAATTAGGCGTTCCTCCGTCAGATATTAATTATTATAAATTAAATTTGCAGAGCCAATATTTCTACTCGCTACCGACTAAAAAACCATTTACATTTATGTGGAATATGGAAATAGGTTATGGTGGATCTTATGGTGGATCGAATGAATATCCATTCTATAAAAACTTTTATGCTGGTGGTGTAAATTCAGTTCGGGGTTATAAATCAGGCAGCTTAGGGCCGATTGATAATACTGACAATAGCATGGGCGGTTCGACTCGATTTGTGAATAATTTTGAAGTCTTTGCACCAGTTCCTGGTATGAAAGACGATAAATCAATGCGCTTAAGTGCTTTTTATGATGCTGGTAATGTTTGGGGCTATGATCAGGATATTAATTTTGGCTCTATTCAACATTCGGTCGGCGTTGGCTTTACATGGATATCGCCGATTGGTCCATTAAAACTAATTTATGCACATCCAATTAATCCATCAGCGACAGCAAAAACTGAAACTATTCAGTTCCAAATTGGTCAGCTATTTTAAAAGAGATGAGAACAATGAAGTTGATAAAACTATGGCCGATATTTTTGATTTTCGCTGTTGCGAATGTTTTTGCAGACACCAAAATTGGCTTTGTTGATACGCAGCGGATTTTGCGTGAAGCATCGCCTGCAGTTCGTGCAGCGAAAAAGCTTGAAAAAGAGTTTGAGCCACGACGTGCTGAAATGCAACGAGTCTCAGCTCAGGGCAAATTGTTGCAGCAGGTTTTGGATAAAAATAATATTTCGGAAAGTGATCGTCGAATTAAAGAGCGTGAATTGATTAAATTGAATCAAGATTTTCAGCGTATGCAGCGTGAAATCAATGAAGATTTGAATGCTCGTCGCAATGAAGAATTGGCTGGTTTACAAGAGCGAGTTAATTTGGCAATTCGCACCGTTGCCGAGGGTGAGAAACTAGATTTAGTGGTTCAAGATGCTGTTTATCGTAATCCAAAAATTGATGTTACTGATAAAGTCTTGAAACTATTGGTAGATAAATAATCGTGGTTGAAACAATAAAATTGTATAAATTATCGGCTTTAATTGATGCTTTTGGTGGTGAATTACGTGGAGAAGATGTAGAAATCTGCGCGGTTTCATCTTTAGATTCTGCAGTAGCAGGTTGTTTGTCATTTTGTTTAGGAAGTAAATTTCTAAATCAGGCGAAGGCGTGTCAGGCTTCTGCTTTGGTGTTAAGACAATTTGAGCCTGAATTAAAATGCTCACAAATCATCATTAAAGACCCTCAGCTATTTATTGCGCGGGTATTGTCTTTATTGTATCCAGCACCAAAAGCACAAGGAAAAATTCACCACTCAGCGATTGTTGCTGATGATGCGGTTGTTGATCCAAGCGCTGAAATTGGCCCCTTAGTTGTGATTGAATCGGGGGCTGCAATTGGTGCAAATACACTCATTCAAGCGGGTACAGTGATTGGCCCAAATGTAAAAATTGGTTCGCATTGCTTGCTCCATGCCCGAGTGGTGGTTTATGCCGATACTGAAATTGCCGATTATGTCGAAATTCATAGTGGTGCAGTGATTGGATCGGATGGATTTGGCAATGCTTGGGCAGGTCAGCGCTGGGAAAAAATTCCACAAATTGGCCGGGTTCAGATTGGCTCACACGTTGAAATTGGCGCGAATACCACGATTGATCGTGGCGCTTTAGATAATACCGTCATTGCCGATGGCGTGCGTTTGGATAATCAAATTCAAGTCGCGCACAACGTAAAAATTGGTGCGCATACTGCAATTGCAGCGTGTACTGGCATTGCTGGATCAACAACCATTGGCGCTAATTGCTTAATTGGTGGTGGCGTGTTAATTGCTGGGCATATTGATATTGCCGATCGGATTACTTTATTAGCCGGTAATGGCGTGCCGTCTTCATTAACTGAAGCGGGTGTTTACGCTAGTGGTGTGCCTGTAATGCCTTATGCATCATGGGCCAGAAATGTATTGCAGTTTAGGCGTTTAGATGAAATGACTAAGCGTGTAAAAAAAATCGAGAAACAATGCTTAGCTAAAGATTCTGAGCAGTAAGGAGAAATAAATGGAACCTATTGATATTGTCGGCATTATGAAGCATTTACCACATCGCTATCCGTTTTTATTGGTGGATCGTGTGCTGGAGCTAGAGAAAGGAAAGTCAGTTGTTGCATTAAAAAATGTATCAATGAATGAGCCTTTTTTTCAAGGTCATTTTCCTAAGTATCCAGTTATGCCCGGTGTATTGATTTTAGAAGCATTGGCACAAGCTGCGGGTATTTTGACATTCAAAAGTATTGAACCAGCGCCATCAGAAGATACAATTTTATTTTATGCCGGTATTGATAACGCACGTTTTAAACGTCAAGTTGTTCCTGGCGATCAATTGATTTTAAAAGCAGAGATTGTGGCAAGCAAACGTGGTATTTGGAAGTATGTTGCCAAAGCTTATGTTGGCGATGAACTCGCTTGTGAAGCTGATTTAATGTGCGCTCAGCGCGAAGTTACACCTAATAATTAAGAAATATATGCCAAGAATTCATCCTACTGCGCTGGTCGATTCAAATGCTGTACTAGCAGATGATGTCACGATTGGTCCATATTCTATTATTGGACCAAATGTTAAATTATCTGCAGGTACCGTTGTTGAAGCGCATTGCGTGATTGAAGGTCACACCCAGATTGGTAAAAACAATCTATTTCATTCTTTTTGTTCTGTTGGCTGTGTGCCGCAAGATAAAAAATACAATGGTGAACCGACCCAATTAACGATAGGGGATCGTAATACATTTTTTCAAAATGTGACGGTTTCAGTGGGTACAGCGCAAGATCGTGGGCATACCATTGTCGGTAACGACAATTGGGTTATGGCGTATGCACACATTGCGCATGATTGCATTGTTGGCAATAACGTCATTTTAGCCAATAACGCGACATTAGCGGGGCATGTTTCGATTGGCGATTTTGTGATTTTAGGTGGACTCACTGCGGTTCATCAATTTTGTGTTATTGGCGATCATGCCATGGCCGGTGGCGGCTCAATTATTGTGCAAGATTTGCCGCCATTTGTGATGTGTGAAGGTAATCGCGCTAGCGCTCGAAGTATCAATATTGAAGGCTTAAAACGCCGTGGTTTTAGCGCTGAAGCTATTTCTGCAGTTAAAAAAGCTTATAAAATTTTGTATCGAGATGGCGTTGCGTATAACGATGCAATGGTACAAATTCGTGAAATGGCAAAGACAGAGTCTGCTCTAGACTGTTTCGTTAATTTCTTTGATCAAGCCAAACGTGGGATTGTTCGTTAATACTTATGAACGATCAACTGTTTACCGCAGCGAAAGGACCGCGTATTGCAATTGTTGCCGGAGAAGCTTCTGGTGATTTATTGGGCGCGGCCTTAATTAAAGCACTACTACTTCATTTTCCAACTGCTCAATTTTCTGGTGTTGCTGGCCCAAAAATGCTGGCTGCCGGCGCTAAAACCATTGAGCCTATGGAGACATTATCTGTTGGGGGTATTGTTGAGGTATTGCGCCATTTGCCTAATTTGCTCAAATTAAGACGACGTTTAGTTCGTGCAATTAAAAATGAAGCCCCGGATTTATTAATTACGATTGATGCGCCTGATTTTAATATTGGATTGGCGCGTAAAGTAAAACGTTCAGGCATTCCAACGGTCCATTACGTGAGTCCTTCGGTATGGGCTTGGCGTCCTGAGCGGATTAAAGCAATTGGCAAAGCGGTATCGCATATGTTACTTATTTTGCCTTTTGAAAAAACGATATATCAGCAAGCCAATATTCCCGCTACTTATGTAGGTCATCCTTTGGCAGATTTAATGCCCTTGATTGATGAACAATCTAAAATGCGTGAAGTATTGAATGTTGGAGCCGCAAAAAAAGTAATCGCAGTATTGCCTGGTAGCCGTCAGCGTGAAGTGAAAGTCATGGCGTCTATTTTTGTTAAAACCGCATTACGATTATCTGAAGTGCAATCGGATATAGTTTTTTTGGTGCCTTTTATTACTCGCGAAACTAGGCAAATATTTGAGAGCGAAATTTGGCTACAAAATGCGCAGGCATTAGATTGGCGTTTAATGTTTGGTCATTCACATGAAGCAATGATTGCATCTGATGCCATTTTATTGGCTTCTGGAACAGCAGCATTAGAAGCAATGCTAGCAAAAAAACCCGTTGTTGTTGCGTATAAAATTAGCCCGCTGACGTATAAAATGGTCAAAAGAAAGTTCTTATTGCCCTATGTAAGCTTACCTAATATTATTGCCGGTCGATTTATTGTTCCTGAATTTTTACAAGATGAAGCGGTGCCGGAAAACTTGGCGCAGGCATTAAATAATTATTTGCTGGATAAAAATCTGTCGAGTGATTTGGCCGCAGTGTTTACTAGTCAGCATGAAACGTTGCAATGCGATGCAGCTGCTCGAGCAGCGGCGGCTGTGGCACAGCTGTTACCTAAAAGAGCGCAGCTATGCTGATATGTGGCGTTGACGAGGCAGGGCGCGGACCTCTCGTTGGATCGGTATTTGCTGGCGCAGTGATTTTGCCCAGCGACCATACCATTGAAGGGCTGACAGACTCTAAAAAACTATCAGAAAAACAACGTGATCGCTTAGCCATTTGTATTAAAGAGCAAGCGATTGCTTGGGCTATCGCCAGTGCTTCTGCCGCAGAGGTGGATGAAATCAATATTTTGCAAGCGACTATGCTCGCTATGCAGCGGGCAGTTGGCGCTTTATCGATTACGCCTTCTGAAGTTTTAGTTGATGGCAATAGAACGCCTCTATTGGCAATGCCTAGCAGGGCGATTATCAAAGGTGATGCCACTGAGGCTTGTATTTCTGCAGCCTCAATCTTGGCCAAGGTGAGTCGTGATGCCGAAGCTTATGCCTTAGATTTACGCTACCCGCAGTATGGTTTTGCTCAGCACAAAGGCTATGGCACAGCACAACATTTGGCGGCGCTAGCCCAATTTGGCCCCATCCCAGAGCACCGCACTTCGTTTGCACCTGTTCGAGCTGCATACGCGCAACGTCAGCTATTTTAAACGTTGTCGTGGTCTGCTGTAACTTCTATGATGTAATGTAGTAATTTTCTTTGCGTGATCGCTAACTAGGAAGCTGGCTTATGTTTGTCATTATTGGCTACATTTTTATGTGCGTCTGTATTTTAGGGGCATATGTCTGGCATGGTGGTCATTTGGCAGTGTTTTGGCAGCCGTCTGAAATTATTATTATTTTCGGTGGTGCAATTGGCGGCATGATTGCCGGTTCCAGCGCGAAAGGATTGAAATTATTCACTAAAGCTTTGCCGACAATTTTTAAAGGCTCACCTTTTAATAAAGCATTTTATATGGATTTATTTGCTTGTCTTTTTGAATTACTCGCCAAAGTACGCAAAGAAGGCTTGATGTCCATTGAAGGCGATGTTGAAGATCCACACGCCAGTCCGATTTTCTCTAAATATCCCAAAATCGCACATGACCATCATGTCACAGATTTTATTTGTGACTATTTGCGTTTAATGGTCGGCGGCAATTTAAATGCTTTTGAAATTGAAAATTTAATGGATATTGAAATCGAAGCCCACCATAACGAGGCGCATGTGGCTGCAGGCATGATGGCCAAATTGGGCGATGGTTTGCCGGCATTTGGTATTGTGGCAGCGGTGATGGGGGTGGTGCATGTGATGGGGTCTTTGCATTTGCCACCGTCTGAATTGGGTAAATTAATTGGCGCGGCATTGGTCGGCACCTTTATGGGTATTTGGTTGGCCTATGGTTTTGTTGGTCCATTAGCCAATGTATTAGAAACCAAAATGGCCGAAGGTCATCAAGTTTTTCTCACCATTAAAGTAACTTTAATCGCCAGTCTAAATGGCTATGCACCGCAAGTAGCGGTTGAGTTTGGACGTAAGGCATTAGATTCAACCGAGCGGCCTTCGTTTAAAGAATTAGAAGAATTTGTCAAAAACGCTAAATCTAAATAATGCAGTCCATAAGGGTTGATAAATAATGAGCGATGACTCTCAGCGCCCCATTGTTGTAAAGAAAATTAAAAAAGGTGGCGGCGGCCACCATGGTGGGGCTTGGAAAATTGCCTATGCCGACTTTGTAACGGCAATGATGGCGTTTTTCTTATTGATGTGGTTATTAGGTTCGGTTTCTAAAGGTAATTTAAAAGGCATTTCTGATTATTTTAACAATCCTTTAAAGATAGCAAATGCCGGTGGTTCTGGATCTGGCGATGCCGATTCTTTAATTCAAGGCGGTGGTAATGATATTACCAAGCAAGCAGGGCAAGTGAATAAAGGCGCGCCACCAACACAAAACGAAGCAGCAAAAGATAAAAAAAGATTGAGTGAATTAAAGCAAAAATTTGAAGCTTTAATGGACGATAAAATAAAACAAAACACCAATTTGGGTCAGTATAAGAATCAAATTAAGCTAGACATGGTCGCTGAAGGTTTACGCATCCAGATTGTAGATGAACAAAATCGCCCAATGTTTAAATCGGGCAGTTCCGAATTAGAGGATTATGCGCATGGTGTTTTACAAGAAATCGCGCAATTACTCAATGAGGTTCCCAATACCGTTTCATTGGCCGGTCATACCGACGGCACGCAATTTGCTGGTGGCGCAGCAGGATTTACCAATTGGGAATTATCGTCAGAGCGCGCTAATTCTTCGCGTCGTGAGTTGATTATTGGTGGCTTAGACCCTGAAAAAGTATTGCGCGTGAATGGTTTTGGCGATGTGATTCCACTCGATAAAGGCAATGTATATAACCCTGTGAATCGTCGGATCAGTATTGTGGTACTTAATCGGGACGCAGAAACGGACATTCGCCGTCAAGCGGGACAAAATGAAGAAGCCGCTGAACCCGTAGCGTCGGCGCAAGAAGGTTTTGTTAATCCAATTAAAAAACCTGTGCAATAGCATGTCAGTGACAAATTGGCCGCAAAGCGCCATTTTTTTGTTGATCACTTCGGCGTCTTTGCTGCTTCTTTTTCCCATTAGCCATTTTTTTAGCCCTTTGTTGGCGACGATGATCATTCCATTGGCGGCGTTTTTAGCCGCTTATTTATTGCATGATCGGTTCTGGTGGAAATGGATGCATTTATGCTTTTTGCCATTACTGCTGCTGTTTTCCCAGTTCAATATTCAAGCGTATTGGTATTTATTGGCCTTGCTGGTGTGTTGGTTTGTTTTTGGCCGCGTGATGATCTCGCGAGTGCCGTTATATTTAAGCAATCGTTCTGCATTAGAGCAGCTAGCAGGTATAGTGCCAGAGCAAGCGCATTTCTTAGATGTTGGTGCTGGTACCGGCACTGTTTTGCACTACTTAGCACAGCACCGTGATGACTTAAGCTTAAGTGGTGTGGAATATGCCAAAGGGCCATGGCTAGTCGGGAAAGTTCGTTTGCCTGCCACTGTCGCATGGTTAAATGCCGATTACCAAAGCATTGATTTAGGTTCTTTTGAATGCGTGTATGCTTTTTTGTCCTCCGCGGCAATGCCTGATTTGTGGCAGCAAGCGGTCGCACAAATGCGTCCTGGTACATTGTTTATTAGTAATACTTTTGTGGTTCCAGATGCTCCTGCGGATCAAGTGATCGAATTAAATGATTGGAAAGACGGTAAGCTTTTCCTATGGCGAATGTAAAATCAGTAAGTAATGCATGGCTCCAATTTTGGGATCGCCGTGCTATTCCTATCTTGCAAGAGTCTCGCAATCAATTGATGGGGATGATTCGCCGCGCTGACTTAATTCGGCCCGGTGAAGTGGCCGAAATTGTTGCACGAGATCCATTGTTGACCGCGCAAGTACTCCGAATGATGAATCAGCGGCAAAAAAGCAGCATGTCGGCAGATGTGGTGGCGATTGAGTCGGCAATTTTGTTGATCGGTGTAACGCCATTTCTGGATCGTTTTGCCCGCGCACAAACCGTTGAGAGTGTCATGCTGCCGGCTCATCAGGCGGAATATGGGCAATTGCTCAAACGTGTTTTTGAGGCGCGCTTGGCACGGCGCTTAGCCACTGTTTTTGCCAATAAACGCTTTGATGCCAAATTAGGTGAAATCCAAGCGGCGGCGGTGTTGGCTAATTTATGTGAGTCATTGGCCATTATTAGTCCCCGTTTGGACGAGCAAGCACCTGCAGCTTCTTTGGATTTGCTCAGCTTACTGGAACAATGGCAAATGCCCACCGCTATTTTGGATCTAATTCGGGTTGATGCTGAACCCGCCACCCGCAGTGTGCTACAGCATGCAGTGGTGCCTTTGTCGCGGCAACTGGAACGAGGCTGGTGGCAAGACGAAATTCAACAGCGTTTATTAACTATTGCCGGTGTGTTGAACTTCCCAGTCGAACAAGTTTGGCAATTGCTGACTGAGCAGTTACTCGCTTTTGCACGAAAAGAAGGCAAAAGCACTCAACTGTATACGCCGGCACGCTATTTGGTGATGTTGCCCGGCGCTTGGCCGGCCCCTGCTAGCACCGCATCTGCAGCCAATCAGGCTGCTGCAATCCCACCGAAGGATATTTTGGCTGAACGAATGCAAGCTTTGCATTTGGCGGGTGTGCAAGGCGTGCCGACCAATCAGGTTATGGCATTGGCCGTTCGTGCATTGGCCGAAGGCCTTGGTATGCAGCGTATTGCATTTACTTTATTGATGGCGGCGGAAAATGCTTTGCGTGCTCGGTATGTGCAAGGCGTTGCGCCAACTGACCCATTACATGCATTACGAATTTCTTTAGAGAAACAGCATATCTTTACCAAGTTATTGCAAAAACCACAGAGTTTTTGGCTTAATGCCGATAACTACACGCAATTTGCGCCGCATTTGCCGCCCGAATTGGTCGCGCAAATTGGCGCAAAAAGCTTCTGTGCGATGTCCATTTTTGTGGGGGCGCAGCCTGTAGGTTTAATTTATGCCGATTCAGGTCTAGATGGCGCAGTGAACGAATTTCACTACACGCATTTTAAACAAATATGTATTTTGGCGAGCAAGGCCTTGGCCCATAACGCTCGCCGCTCTTCAGTGTGAAATCAATGGAAATTATTACTTCGTCGCAAAACAGCCTTTTTAAACAAGTGATGAAGTTATCGCAAAATCGGCGTGAGCGAATTAAAACGCAACAAACCCTGCTCGATGGTAGTCATTTATTGGCCGCATGGCTCGATGCAGCTCGTCCGCTTGAAAAAATCATTGTTTCTGAATCCGGCTGCCAACGTAGTGAAATTCAAGCCTTATTGGCGCGCAGTCCAGCGCAAGTGGTTTGTTTTGCCAACGCCTTATTTAATCAGCTCACAGACTTACCCAGTGCCAGTGGTGTATTGACTGTGGTGGCGATCCCCGCTGAACCAGTAGTGCAATATTCAGGTTTTGTGTTATTGCTTGATGGCGTGCAAGATCCGGGCAATGTAGGTGCCATTTTACGCACCGCACAAGCGGCAGGTGTTGAGCAGGTATTGCTGTCTAGTGCCTGTGCAGATGTCTGGTCGCCAAAGGTACTCAGGGCAGGTATGGGGGCGCAGTTGGCCTTGCCGATGATTGAAAACGCTGATCTTTGCCAGTTTGCCAGCCAATTTAAAGGGCTAATCGCCGCCACTTTACTCGATGGCGCAGTCGATCTTTATGATGCTCCGCTCACTGGGTCTTTAGCGCTGGTTTTAGGCTCAGAAGGCGCGGGGGTTAGTGAGGCATTGGCGATGATGGCGACGCAGCGAATTAAAATTCCGATGCAGCAAGGGATTGAGTCGCTCAATGTCGGTCATGCGGCAGCGATTTGTTTATATGAAATCAAGCGGCAAAATCGCACCGCTTAATGAGCAAACCGACTTTAAACTGACGGCGACAACTCCGATTTTACTGCGGTTGTACGCGCGGTTTTCATTTGCCGGAATATTCATTGCTCACCTCTCTTTGGCTGCAGCGGTTTGTGCCGTCAATCATAAAAAGCGGCTGTCGCCTTTAAAAAAGGCGATACAGCCGCTTAAAAAGAACTTAAATCGTTAATGGGCGAGACCTTCACCAATTATTCCAATTATTTTTTAATCAGTCCTTGGTAA